>JAPPGM010000019.1 GCA_028874995.1 Gemmatimonadota bacterium
ACACTTGTCTTGTCCCCGGCGACTACCGTCGCGGCAGGCGTGACATCCGGGCCACGGACGTGCGGGAGTGATAGCGGCGGTGTTCTGCGTGCGATGAGCCCCGCTCGTCGCCACGACTTCCACAGCCCCCGGCATGGGAGGCGCATCGGGCGGGGAGCGGGCAGCGGCGCCATCAACACGCCCAACGTGGCGCGTCGTGTCGTGAACGTCCTCACGCTGGGCCTCCCGGTGACTCCGGGGATGAGACCGCCGCGGCGATGCTCTTCTCGAGAGCGTCCAGGCGTCGCCTCTGAACCACCAGGGCCGCTTCGATTCGCCACAGCAGGTTGGCGTTCCCCTGGATGTGCTCGTCGATACTCGCCAAGCGTTCCGCGATGACTTGAAGCACCGCGTTTTGGGCGTCCAGCTTGCCGGCCAGACGTTCGAAGTGCTGGTCCTGCCCTTCGAGAATCCCCTGGATGTTGTTCAGGCAGGTATCCGCGATGCTGCTCTCCGCCATGGGCTCCTCCACCGTCTCTGTGACGGCTTGCCGGCCCTCACCCGCCCTCGGGGAAGATGCATCGCAGGTTCTCGATGTCCGTCCACGTCGCGTAGTAGATCCGGGATCCGGTTTCCCAGGGTCTGTCGAGCCCGCCGGGCGACATCTGGACGCCGATCAGCTCGTGCTGGTCGAAGTAGTGCTTGAAGCCCAGGAGGTGAAACACCTCGTGGGTGATGGCTTCGCCTTCGCGGGTGTACTGGTTGGCGTCACCCTGACAGCAGGGATCGTCACCCGTCCACATCAGGCCGAGCGCGCGCTTGTTGTAACTGGTAGTTCCACAGCAGAGGTGCGCCGACATCATGGAGCCTTCACCGCCCCACGCTTCGTTGTCGTCGTTGAGATAGAAGGCCAGGAGTTCGCCGGGCTCGCTGACCAGCAGCCCTTCCCGCCAGTAGCGCCCGTAGTCCTGATCCCATCCTTCCAGCGCGCCGGCGGGGACCTCGATCAGGTCGCCCATCTCCACAATCCGGTATCCCAACTGGGCTTCGATCTGATCGGCGAGCCTGCCGATCGGAGCGAGTAGTTGTTCGAGGTCCCCGTCGGTCACAAAGTCGGGAAAGTTCCGGATGATGTCCACCCGGAACGGCGTCCCGTCCCATGCGCTTACGACGATCGGCGTATGGGTCAATGCCAATTCTCTCTGGTCCGCGCACGCCGCTTCAGGAGGCGAACCGAGTACCAGGTGGTTGCCGTCGTCCGCAATGGCGTGGTCACCGATGTTGAGGTCCGCTTCGACGCCGTTCGCGCTTTCGATCATCCCGTCGCGGGCATAAAGAGCGTCGGCACCGATGCTGATCCCGTCCTCGTCACGGTCCTCGAGGGTCACTACGTAGCGGAACGCGAGAAAAGCACCCTCGCTCGCCTCCTCATCCCACACGGCATCACGGACGTCCTCCCCGATACCGAGCTTCAAGCGCGGCGATCCCGAAACCGTCACGGCTTCGCTGAAGGTGACTTGAATCCCGATTGTTTCGCTCACCGCGTAACCGCGCGGATCGAACGACGCCGTGGTGATCGTCAAGGCGCGAATGCCCGGAGCCGGTGGAGGCGCCGGGCTGGCGGGGGGCACCGCTGCCGGACCGGGCGAAGCGGTTGGCGCCGGGGAGGCATCGCCTCCGCATCCGACGCCAAGGCACAACAGCAAACTCGGAGCTCCGAGAACGGCGAAGATCGTCCGCCCTCCGGACATGGGCCCCTCCTCGCGTAGCTCCGCTCGACTCACTCGGGTGTCACTCCTTTTCAGATGTCCCGCGAGTGGGACGGCAACACCTTCGAAGACAGCGGGAATCCCGGAGCCGAATGAAGCTCGCCGTAGCCCTGAACGTTCCTGTCAATTTGGCGCATTGGCGCGGCTGGCGGGTCCATTCGGAAGACGGGGGCGACACGGAACACCTCGCTCGCGCTACGGTCGGAGTTCGCACCCGGCGCCAGTGCACACGGCCACGGGCTCGCCGGCGCACGCACCATCCGAGGACCGGAATCGCAGGCCGACTTCCAGATTGGAGAGCCACTCGAGCCGGATTTCGTGCCGCAGCGCCGACGCCTCCGGCAGGAATGTCCAGTTCGCCAGGATCGTGTGGAACAGAGTGCTTGAATTCACGTTCCGCCGCCGGAATGACGGGTTCCAGGCACTGAGGTCGTAGTCCCGGTAGGGACCGACCCAGTCCAAAGCGACGGCCTCGGAACCCGGGCCGCTGACGACGATGAACCGGGTCATCGCCGTCTCGCTGGGCTGCTCGGTCTTACCGGGCTCCCAAAGGTCCCGGAGGGATGGCGGATCGGCAGCGATCCGGATCCCGGCGCACGGGCTGACCCCGGCGTCTTCGATCGCCACCTCAAGACTCCCGCCAACCTGCACGGCGGCTCCGGACGGCGCGACGAGCTGCACGGAAAGGGTTTCATCGCCTTCGGCGAAGAAATCGTCTTCCAGCGCCCGTAGCGATACCATCGCCGTGCCGCTCGCGGCCGACTGCGGGATCGCAAAGCCCTCGGACAAGACCTCATAGTCCTCGTCCGTGGCCGTCTGGTTCTGCGCCACGACGCCGATCTGTAGCGCACTGCCGGATGGTCCGCCCGACCAACGCACCGGGATCTCGGCCGTTTCTCCTTCGGCGAGGGTGGCCGTAGCCTCGACGAAGGAAATCGCCAACGACGGCGGAGACGGTGCGGGCGGAGCGCTCGTAGGGGGCGTGCTCGGTGTCGTAGCACCGCCCGAATCTCCTCCGCAG
>JAPPGM010000117.1 GCA_028874995.1 Gemmatimonadota bacterium
TGCTGATTCCGACGCATTTCGTCCACTCATTCCGACGCATGCCGTCCACTGATTCCGATTCATTTCGTCCACTGATTCCGACGCAAAGTGTCCACCGATTCCGACGCATTTCGTCCACCCGGTTTTGCGCCGTCATGGCGGCCAGTCCGGGAACCGGGGTCGGAGGGTTCGAGCGGATGGGGAGGGGTGCTGGATGACCTGACGTAGGGAGCCGTTTCTTCCAACCTCGCGAGCGATCCTTGAGCGAGGAGGGAGACGGTGGCCCGGAAGAGGTTATCCATGCGCATGATTCGAGATGTTCTCCGGCTGAAGTACGGACTTGGCCGGAGCAACCGGGAGATCGGGGCCATGCTCCGGATCTCCCACAGCACGGTCGGCAGCTATGTCCGGCGGGCGCGGGAGGCGGGCGTGTCCTGGCCGCTGCCGGACGACCTGGACGACGGGCGGCTGGAGGCGGCGCTGTATCCGCCGACGGCGCCGTCGCGGGTTCGGCGGCCGGAGCCGGACTGGGCGCGGGTGCACCGGGAGTTGGCGCGGCACAAGGGTGTGACGCTTCAGCTGCTGTGGTTCGAGTATCGCGAGGCGCACCCCGGCGGGTATCAGTACAGCCGCTTCTGCGACCGCTACCGGGAGTGGCGTGGACGCCTCGACGTGGTGCTGCGCCAGGTCTACCGGGCGGGCGAGAAGGCGTTCGTGGACTACGCGGGCCCGACGGTCGAGGTGACGGACCGGCGGAGTGGCGAGGTCCAGGAAGCCAAGGTGTTCGTCGGGGTGCTGGCGGCGTCGAACCACACGTTCGTCGACGTGACCCTGAGTCGGTCGCTCCCGGACTGGACGGCATCACACGTGCGGATGTTCGAGTACTGGGGTGGGGTGCCGGAGCTCCTGATCCCGGACAACGAGAAGGCGGCCGTGCGGCGCGCGAGCCGGTACGAACCCGACGTCAACCGGACCTATCACGACCTGGCGGTTCATTACGGAACCGCGGTGCTGCCCGCCCGGCCGCGCTCGCCGCAGGACAAGGCGAAGGTGGAGGCGGCGGTCCAGAACGTGGGGCGATGGGTTCTGGCGCCGCTGCGCAACCACCGGTTCTTCTCGGTGTCGGAGGTCCGCGAGGCGATCGCGCCCCTGCTGGCGGCGCTCAACGAACGGCCGTTCCAGAAGATCGAGGGCAGCCGGCGCAGCCTGTTCGAGGATCTGGACCGTCCGGCGCTCAAGCTGCTTCCGACCGAGCGCTACGAGTACGCGGAGTGGCGCAAGGCCCGCGTCAACATCGACTATCACATCCAGGTCGACGGCCGCTTCTACAGCGTCCCCCACGCACTTGCGCGCCGGGAGGTCGAGGTTCGGCTCGCCGCGACCACGGTCGAGATCTTCCGCAGACACCGGCGTGTGGCGGCCCACATCCGCGGTCGCGGGAAAGGCGGATACACGACCGATCCGGGCCACATGCCCGCCGCGCACCGCGCTCACCTCGAGTGGACCCCGTCGCGCCTCGTTCGCTGGGCGCGGAAGACCGGACCCGAGACTGCGGTCTTCGCAAGGACGCTCCTCGAGAACCGGCCCCACCCGGAACAGGGCTACCGCAGCTGCCTCGGCCTCATGCGGCTCGCCCGCGCCTACCCTCCCGAACGGATGGAGGCGGCCTGCCGCCGCGCGCTGGACATCGGCGCCCACAGCTACAAGTCCGTGAAGACCATCCTGTCCGCCGGGCTCGACCAGGCCGTTGACGGCGACCAGCGGTCGCTGTCCCTGCCCGCCGATCACGCGCACGTCCGAGGACCGGACTACTACGCCAACTCCCACAACGGAAAGGAGTCGTGACCAACATGCTTCGACAACCCACCCTCGACCTGCTCCACGAACTGCGCCTGGCCGGCATGGCCCAGGCCTTCGAGGAGCAACTCGCCATGCCCGACATCGGCGAACTCGCCTTCGACGACCGGCTGTCCCTGCTCCTCGAACGCGAGAAGACCGAGCGGGAACAGCGCCGCTACCTGCGCCTCAAGGGGCTCGCCAAGCTCCACCTCGACGCGACCATCGAAGACGTCAACTTCAAGGCTAACCGCGGTCTCGACCGCTCCCTCATCCTCCGCCTCGCCGCGGGGCAGTGGATCAGGGACGGCCAGACCGTGCTGGTCACCGGAGCGACGGGATCCGGAAAGTCCTACCTGGCTTGCGCCTTCGGCCATCAGGCCTGCCGCCTCGGCATCTCCACCCGCTACTACCGCGTCTCCCGCCTCCTCGACGCGCTCGCCCTGGCCCGGGCCGATGGCTCCTACCCCAAGTTGGTCCAGCGGCTCGCCCGGACCTGGCTCCTCGTCCTCGACGACTGGGGCCTCGCTTCCCTGTCAGGCCAAGGCCGCCACGATCTGCTCGAAGTCCTCGACGACCGCTACACTCGCCGCGGAACCATCCTCGCCTCCCAGCTCCCCGTCGAGCACTGGCACGACGTCGTCGGCGACCCCACCTTCGGAGACGCCATCCTCGACAGGGTCCTCAACAATGCCCACCGCATCACCCTCAAGGGCGGCTCCATGAGACGGCTCTACGACTCAACCAAGGAGGCCCCAAGCCCCACCGACCACACCTGATCCATCCATGTCCAGCACCCCTTCAAGGATCACCGTTCAACCCGGACGACTTCGCTCGGAATCGGTGGACGACTTGGCCCGGAACAGCCGGACGGCTTCGCTCGGAATGGGTGGACGACTTCGTCGGAATAGGCAC
>JAPPGM010000018.1 GCA_028874995.1 Gemmatimonadota bacterium
CGCGCGGCGGCCAGCGTCCTCCCGGTGCGCCAGGCGAGCCATTCGGCGCACGAAGTAAAGTTGTCGGCCCACCCCTCGCGCCGGTCGAAGTCGGCGACGAGGGTGAGCATCTCATAAGTGGCGATGTTGATGCGGGCGGCGAGTTGGGCGATCCGTTCGCCGAGTTCGAAGAGGTCGTCGGACATGGGTCGAGTCTCCTGAAATGCAAGTGTGGCAAAGGGTTTTCGGAGGGCGCGGCCTGCCCGCCTGCTACAATATACGCGGGGTGATTTCGGCCTCTCACGATGGCCCGGGAAGCGAAAACCGGGGGTGGAGGCAGCGCGGATGGGTCGCGAGGCCGGCAAATGCGTTTCTACGGCCTGCGGGGGGCTTTGGAGGGACATCCTAAACGCGGTCCCGACGCCGCGAGAGCGCGAATCCAAAACCGTACATGGCAGAATCGGCCTGTGATCACACGATTTGGGACGCTGATCCTCGGATGGCCTGTGATCAAACCGCCCGCCCCCCGCCGCGGCAAATCAAGGGACAGCCGCATGCTCGATTGGGACGCCCCGGCTCGATTGACTCCGCTCCCTGCCTGGCGTCATGTCAGTCGAGCACCCGCTCCATCCCGGTCGCGAAGTCGGCACTGCGCCGCGGCGGGATCACCCTGCCGCCGCGCCGCCACGGTCTGATGGCGCTTTTGCAGCACCCACCGCACCGTCTTACGACATATCACGCGTGGCATGACACAAGAGCCGCCCGAGCGCCGTGGGGGGAGGCGCCGGGGCCGGTCACCAGGTCCGGTTCACACCGTACCGGTCGAATGCTTCATCCCGGGAAACGAGCGCCATCCCGCGGGAGACCGCCTGGGCAACAAGCATCCGGTCGAAGGGGTCGCGGTGGGGGCCCGGGAGACGTCCCGCATGTTCCGCGTCCCGGACGCTGATCGGTAACTCCAGGAAGCCTTGGCCCGAGATGACTCCGGCGATTTCGAAGGCTGCAGGCGTCGGCGGGGCCAGCTGCACCAGCCGGTATTTCGTGGCGATCTCCCAGGCCGAAGCCGCGCTGACGACGATGTCGTGGGACTCATCGGCGATCAGACCGCGGGCTGTGGGGGAGAGCCTGCCGCTATCGGCGATCCACCAGATGAATGCGTGGGTATCGAGGAGCAACCGCACGACTACTCACCTTCCCATGACTTGAGTTCCTCTTCCGACAGCGGATCGAAGAAGCTGTCCGGAATGACGATCTTTCCCTTCAAGAGATCCGGCCGGCGCCGGCCTGGAGGCTTGTGGCGCACCAGGCGCGCGACCGGGCGGCCCCTGCGGGCGATGACGACATCTTCGCCCGCTTCGACCCGGGCGAGCAGTCGCGACAGTTGAGTCTTGGCTTCGTGGACGTTGACGACGGGCATGATGATAGGTCGGGTACGCCAGTCAAGCCCGCCTCTACCCTCGTGCCGCCCACGCAGCCAGCACCTCCGCCTCCTTCTCGGCCGGCAACCCGGCACCAGGCTGCGCACGCCGCTCCTCCGGCAGTGAGAGCCACCACTCGACCGTGTCGCGCGCCGTGTCGCCGATCGGGCGGAAGGTGAGCCCGGCCTCGATCGCGGCCGCCACCGACACCTGGCTTATCCCGATCATCTCGCCTTCAGGGGGGAACCAGTTGGTCATATGACCCCAGGGCCGGACCTCGTGCTCGGCCATGAACTCGGTCGACACCCAGGTGAAGGTGGCATCCGAGCCCACCGCGGCGCGGATCTCCTCGAGCATGGCGCCGAACTGCTGCACCTCGCTCGTGGCGTTGTAGGTGCCGCCGCTGCCGGGCGTCTCGACCAGCCGAACGATCCACTCCGACAGATCGCGCGCGTCGATGTTCTGCACGGGGTCGCTGGGTGAGTTAGGCGCCAGCACCTCGCCCCCACGCGCGACGCGCACCGGCCAATAGGTCCAGCGGTCGGTGTTGTCGCCCGGCCCTATGATCAGACCCGGCCGCACGTTGATCGCGTTCTCGCCGAACACCTCGGTGTTGATCGCCTCGCACCTCGCCTTCATCGGCCCGTACTCGCCCATGCTCTCGACATCCGGGGCCGAGAGCTGCCCGACCGGGTAGGTCTCGTCGATTCCGACGGTCGCGAAGTCGGCGTAGGCCGAGATCGAGGACACGAAGAGGTAGCGGTCGACGCGGTCGCGCAGCAGCTCGGTGGTCATCGAGACCCAGCGCGGGATCGAAGCCGAGTTGTCGATGACCGCATCCCACTCCCGGCCCTCGAGCGCGCTCAGGTCGTTGTCGCGGTCGCCGGTCAACTGCTCGACGCGCTCGAAGTAGTCGTGGAAGAAGGGAGGTTCGGTCCGGCCACGGGTGAAGATCGAGACCTCGTGGCCGCGGTCGAGCGCGTACTTGATCTGGTGGGGGCCGATGAAGGTCGTGCCGCCCAGGATGAGGATGCGGATGGGGGCGGGCGGGGCGTCGGCATCGGGGGCCGCGCAGGCGAGGGGGCCGAGGGCGCCCAGGACGCCGAGGGCGCCGCCGGCGCGGGCGGTGTTCTTGACGAAGTCGCGTCGGGACTGGTTCCGCATGGTGGTGACTCTCTGCTTTGGTTGCCTCGGGCGGCGAATGCCGGATGGTGGGATAAGCGTAGCGTTCGCGATTCCGTCCGGCCATGCCTGGTGAGAAGGCTTCCTCGATATCGCGCCGGACGTGACTACCTGTTATGCTGACTGAAACAATGCGGTTCCAATGCGTCGATGAAACGAAACAGCCAATGAGGATCCAGGGTCGCCTTGCCAGCCCGTCGCCCCGCCGCGTTCGGTGCTCGGGCCCTGTCCACGGACTGCTGGTCCTCGCAACTGCGTTGGCCTGTGACGCTGCCACCGGGCCGCCCCCCGATCCCCGCGTCCCGACCACCGTGTCGGTGACCCCGGCCACCACTGAGTTCACCGCTCTTGGCGATGCCGCGCAGCTGACCGCCGAAGTGCGCGATCAGCACCAGAAGGTGATGACGGGCGCCGCAGTCATATGGGCGAGCAGGGCAGAAACGGTGGCGACGGTCGACGGATCGGGGCTGGTCACGGCCTCCGGCGACGGCGAGGCCGTGATCTCCGCGACCGCCGGGCAGGCGATCGGCCTGGCCCACGTCACGGTGACGCGAGCGGCGACGATCAGCATTTTGCCCCTGTCGGACACCATTCTCATCGGCGACACACTCCGCATGACCGCGGAGGCCCTGGACTCCGTCGGCAATCCCCTGCCTGACGTTACTTTTTCGTGGGTGTCGGACCAGTCGCGCATTGCTTCGGTGAACGAGTCGGGACTCGTTCGCGCAACGGGCACCGGGATGACCACCAAGGTCACGATCACGGCGAAGGCCGGAAGTGTGTCCGGAACGTCGCAGATCACGGTGTTCAGCCCGGAGCGAGCCGCGCTCATTGCGTTCTACGAACGGACCGGCGGACCATCCTGGGTCGAGGACGACGGCTGGCTGAGCGACAGACCCATCGGGTTTTGGCACGGAGTAGACGCCAACCAGGCCGGACGCGTCACGGCACTGAAACTTGGCATCAACGGCCTGATCGGTCCCTTCCCGCGCGAGGCAATCCGGGGACTGGCGCACTTGCAGCGTCTGCTTCTCCATCACAACGGTCTGCGCGGGGAACTCCCGGCGGAACTTGGCAACCTGACCGAGCTTCGGGAGCTCAGCCTCCACCACAACCGGTTGACTGGCCGGATCCCCGAAGAACTGGGTGGGTTGCCCAACTTGCGGCTTCTGAGCCTGTCGGCAAATGGACTGACCGGAGAGATACCGGTCGAGCTCGCGAGTCTCACCGGACTGGAGGAGTTGGATTTGTACGACAACCAGCTGACCGGCCGGATCCCGCCGGCAATCGGCGACCTGATTGAACTGACCTGGCTGATTCTGCACGGCAACGAACTGAGCGGCCCAATCCCCCCGGAGCTCGGCAACCTGAACCGGCTGGTGGCGCTGAGCCTCTCCGACAACCGGCTGACCGGCCAGATCCCCGCCACCCTGGGCAATCTGGGTAACGGAGTGCATTGGCTCGAAGCGGCGGGCAACGCGCTCACCGGCCCGATCCCGCCCGAACTCGGCGAACTGGTCAACCTGGACAGGCTCCGACTTCACGACAACGACCTGACGGGGGGGATTCCGCCTGAATTCGGGGGGCTCGTCAGACTGCGGACGCTGAAGGTGTCAGGTAACCCGCGAATGTCCGGTGCCTTGCCGGACCTCCTCACCTCGCTGCCACGGCTCAGGACGTTCATGGCCGGTGGTACCGATCTTTGTGCACCCCGCGAACCCGGATTACGGACCTGGCTCGAAGGGATCCTGTGGCAACGCGTGAAGACCTGCGGAGCGGACGAAGTCAGGGTGTACCTCACCCAGGCTGTGCAGTCACCCGAGTACCCGGTTCCGCTCGTGGCCGGCGAGGAGGCACTGCTGCGCGTCTTCGTCACCGCGGCCATACCGACCGAGGAGACCCTGCCGGATGTCCGCGCCAGATTCTACATGGGCGGAACGGAAACGCATGTGGCGGAGATCTCCGGTAGCGCGATGCCGATCCCGACCGAGGTCGACGAGAGTTCCCTCGCGAAGTCCGCCAATTCCGCGATCCCGGGAGCGGTGCTGCAACCGGGCCTGGAGATGGTGATCGAGATTGACCCGGACGGGAAGCTGGACCCCGCACTGGGCGTGAGAACGCGAATCCCGGAGACGGGACGCATGCCGGTGAACGTCAAGGCGATGCCGGTGTTCAACCTTACCCTGATCCCCTTCCTCTACGCTCCCGCGTCCGACTCGTCCATCCTGGAGGTGACGGCGGGCATGGCCGCCGACCCGCGCGGCCACGAGATGCTGCTGCACACGCGCACGTTGTTGCCGGTCGGGGAGATCGACGTGAAGGAGCATGCTCCGGTTCTGATCAACAGCCCGCTCATGCTTCACGTGCTCCACGCCACGCAGAGGATTCGGATAGCGGAAGGCAGCGAACGCTTCCATCTGGGGGTAAGGCACCTGCCCGTCGTCGACGACCACGGATATGCATACCCGGCCGGAAGATCCAGTGCTTCCGTTCCGCACCCGGTCATGTTGGCCAAGGTGTTCGGATCCAACCTGGCCCTCGGAAAAGCGCCCTGCGGAGACCCGCCCGCACGCCACGTGGACGCCGACTATCCGCATCCCGGGGGCCGTATCGGCGCGTGGGGCTATGACCGCCACGGGGACACCCTCGTGGCACCCGCCACCCCCGACCTGACCAGCTATTGCTGGCCCCCGTGGATCAGTGACTACCATTTCAGCAGGGCGCTCCGGGTTCGGTTGGACGAAGAGTTGGGAGGGTTCGTCGCGTCTCCGGACCGATCCCTCCTCCTTTCGGGCGGCGTCGACGGCGACGGGACTCCGTTCCTGGACCCGGCCCTGGTGCTCGATGCCCCCCCGGCACTGCCCCGGGACGGAGGCGAGTACCTGCTGGCCGGCCGCGGGGCCGCGGGCGAGCATCTCTTCTCGCTACGGTTCGCGATGCAGGAAGTCGACGGCAGGGATGGAGGCAAGCACTTCGTCTTCGCCCTTCCGGTCGAACCGGAGTGGGCCGGGGAACTGGCCGACATCACGCTGTCCGGACCGGAGGGTTCGGTCATGCTGGATCAGCACAGTGATCTTTCCCTGGCGATGCTGCGCCACCCGGTTACGGGAGAGATACGGGGCATCCTGCGGGATCTTCCCGAGGGTGTACGGACCCATGCGGACGCGGTAGCTGCCTTGTCGCCGGACCCAGGGCTCGAATTGCTGTTCAGCCAGGGCATCCCCGCACCGGCAGCCTGGAGGCCGTAACGATGCGCGCGCCGAGAAGGACCCGAGCGGGCACGCTGCTCTTTCGCGGCAACAACCAATGTCCTCGCCAGAGCCGAGATTGCTTGCAGCGCATCGTCGTGCAGGAGCAGGAAGCACCCCGGTGAAGACCGCTGTCCGGCAGACATCGACGGCTCGCCGTACGATCGTGCTGGCCTCGACGTCCCTGGTCATCGCCTGGGTCTCCGCGTGCGACTGGGGCGCAGACCTGCCGGAGCCACCCCTCCCAACAACGGTGACGGTCACGCCGGCAGCGGCCCAGGTGACCGCCCTGAGGGCCACGCTGCAGATGACGGCGGAGGTCCGCGATCAGTACGGGCAGGCAATGCCCGACGCCGCCGTCGGTTGGAACACCCGGGTTCCGGACGTGGCCCAGATCGACACGGCCGGTGTGGTCACCGCCGTGTCCAACGGAATCGACACCGTGACCGCGACGGCAGGCACTGCGGTGGGCACGGCCGTGGTCACGGTCGTGCAGACGGCGAGGGAGGTGAGGGTGGCTCCCGCGGCAGACACGCTGCCTCGAGGGTTTCGGCTGCAGATGACCGCCGAAGCGCGGGACGCCAACGGCCACCCGCTCCCTGAGGCCGAGTTCGAGTGGGCATCCACGGACACCCTGGTGGCGGTCGTGGACGAGTCGGGCGAGGTCGAAGGGGTGGCCCAGGGCCTTGCCACGATCGTCGCGACCCTCGGCGGCCTGGAGGGCAGTTCGGAGATCACCGTCGTGGACAACCCGGACCGCATTGCTCTCACGGCGCTCTACAATTCAACGGGGGGATCGTACTGGACAAGAGCCACAAACTGGCTGGACGAGGGAGAACTACAGAACTGGTACGGGGTCACGACCAATTCAAACGGCCGGGTCATCGGTTTGAACCTTCACGACAACGGCCTCGCGGGCGTGATTCCGCCGGAATCGGGGAACCTGACTGAACTGAGGACGCTGTTACTTGCCAGCAATTCGCTCGTGGGCCCGATTCCGGCGGAAATCGGCAACCTCACCAGTCTCGAAACGGTGGATCTGGGGTTCAACAACCTGGTGGGCTCCATTCCCTCGGAGTGGGGCGATCTCGTCAATCTCCGGTTGCTGCTTTTGAACCACAACTCGTTGACGGGTTCCATCCCGGCGGAATTGGGGAAGCTTGCCAGCCTGCTTCAGCTGCGCCTCCGCAACAACTACCTGACCGGCCCGATTCCCCCGCAACTGGGCAACCTCGCGAATCTGCACCAGTTACTCCTTTCCAACAACTCCCTGACCGGCTCCATCCCGTCCGACCTTGCCAAGCTGGAGAGTGTGGTACAGATCAATGTCAGCGGAAACGAACTCACCGGTCCCATCCCGGCGGAATTGGCCGGCCTCGCCAATCTTGCGGACCTGTACCTCGCCGACAACAACCTCGAAGGCACCATCCCGGCCGAATTGATGAGCCTCCCGAGCCTGCGGTTCCTGGGACTCAACGACAACGAGCTGGGGGGCCCGCTCCCATCCGGAGCCTACAGACTCCGTAACCTGCGGGCATTGTCTCTCCAGGGGAACAACTTCGTCGGTCCGATCCCCAAGAGTCTGGGGTTGCTCTCCAGCCTCGAACGGCTTCGCCTTTCGGACAATCAGCTTACAGGTCCGATCCCACCCGAAGTCGGCAATCTCGGGAGCCTGCTGGAGCTCGAGCTTTCCCACAATCAACTCACGTCGATCCCGCCTGAGCTCGGCAACCTCGGGAGGCTGCTGGAACTGGAACTTGCAAACAATCGATTCACATCGATTCCACCCGAACTCGGTAATCTCGGGCGCCTGCTCAGGTTGAATTTGATGAGCAACCCCGGACTGTCCGGACCCCTTCCACACAGCTTCACCTCACTCGGGGAACTCGCGCAGCTTCACACCGGGGACACCGACTTGTGCGCACCTGCGGACGCCGCCTTCCGAAGCTGGCTCGACAGAGTGTTGATCCACCGCACGCCGGTGTGCGGGGCGGCGGAGGCCAGGACGTACCTGACGCAATCCACCCAGTCGCGTGAGTTTCCGGTATCGCTCGTCGCGGGTGAGCATGCACTGCTGCGGGTCTTCGTCGTGGCGACGCAGTCCAGCGACGAAACCATCCCTGACGTCCGCGCCACCTTCTACCGGGCCGGCGGCCAGACGCATGCAGTGGACATCGCCGGGACGTCCGCGGTCATTCCGACCTCGGTCGACGAGAGCTCGCTGTCGACATCCGCCAACGCGGTGATCCCCGGGGAGGTAATCCAGCCCGGACTGGAAATGGTGATTGAGATCGATCCGCACGGCGCTCTCGATCCCGAACTGGGCGTGCCCACGCGGATCCCGGAGACAGGGCGCATCGAGGTTGCAGTGCGCCGGATGACGGTTCTCGACCTCACCATAATCCCGTTTCTGTGGGCACAGGATCCGGACTCGTCGATCCTGGAGCTGACGGAAGCGATGGCTGCCGACCCCGAAGGTCACGAGATGCTCGATGACGTGCGTACATTGCTCCCGGTGCGCGAAATCGAGGCTCTCCGGCACTCGCCCATGTGGATTGGAATCAACGAAGCCTTCTGGATGTTGCTTCGCACCGAGGCGGTTCGCGTCATGGAAGGAGGCACCGGTCACTACATGGGCATGATGGCCGGTGAAGTGCGTGGTGCGCGTGGCATCGCATTTCTGCCCGGGAGATCCAGTTTTTCGACACCCCACGCCTGGATCATCGCGCACGAGCTGGGGCACAACATGCATCTCGCGCACGCACCTTGCGGCGGTGCCCGCCGGCCGGACCCACTGTACCCATACCCAGCCGGAGCCATTGGTACCTGGGGCTATGACCCCCGGGGGGAAACACTCGTGCCCCCTCAGGTCGCGGATCTGCTGTCGTATTGCGCCCCCCGGTGGATCAGCGAATACCACTTCAGCAGGGCGCTCCGATACCGCCTGGTGGATGAAGGCGAGCTTGCCGGATCGGCCGCCCGCGCCCCGCGCAAATCCCTTCTCCTGTGGGGCGGGACCGATGATGACGGTGTCCCGTTTCTGGAGCCAGCCTTCGTCGTCGAAGCCCCGCCAACCCTTCCCCGGACCGACGGAGACCATCGGCTGACCGGAAACACGGCCACCGGCGAGGAGCTTTTCTCGCTTCGATTCCGGATGCCGACTGTCGCCGACGGAGGTGGGCCGTCCTCCTTCGTCTTTGCACTCCCCGTGGAACCGGAGTGGGGCGGAAAACTGGCCGGCATCACCCTTTCGGGGCCCGGGGGTTCGGTCGTCCTGGACGGAGAGAGTGACGATCCGATGGCCATTCTGCGTGATCTGCGGACAGGGCAGGTGCGGGCGATATTGACCGACCTGCCGAGCGGGGTGAACGACTGGGCCGGTGCGGCGGCGGCGCTCCGTCCCGAGCCGGATTTGAAACTGCTGTTCAGCCGGGGCATCCCCGACTCCACGGCCTGGAGGCGATAACGGCGGGCGAGGCCTGCCCGCCGGCACCCTGTTGCGTTGCGTCCCGCCAGCCCGCTCGCCAATCTTATCCCCACCGTGACCGCCCGGTCACGGTCGTGATGCTACACCGTTGGACCGGAGCAACCCGAAATGAGAATCACCAGAACGATCCCTCCGACCGTACTTCCCGTGGCCAAGATGGCCCGCACGGCCACACTGCTCGTGGCGATGGCTGCTGTCGCATTCAGCTCGATATCCGCTCAGGAACCGGAGCAGGTTGAAGTCGCCCGGGTCGAAGTCACCCCCGCCACACTTACCCTCGAAGTCGGCGAGAAGGCGCAGCTCACGGCCACGGCGTACGACGCCGACGGCGAAGTGGTCGACGTGCCGATGCTCTTCTTCTCCCGCGGCGGCCGCGGTCGGCTGGCGGTCGACCGCAACACCGGTGAAATCGAGGCCTTCAAGGGCGGCGAGTACGAAGTGAATGTGCTCGTGATGGCTCCCACGCAGGCCCGCGGACTCGTCACGGTTACCGTACCCTGGCCCCCGCTCGACCGCGTGGAGATCTCCGAGGAGGGTGGTCGCTTCTACGTCGGGGTGACGATGCGTCACAAGGCCACCGTGGTCGACCGGGCCGACGATGTCCGCGACCTCGCTGTAGTGTGGAACACTTCGAACGAGTCCATCGCGACCGTCGACCGCTACGGCGTCTTCCAGACGCACGCGCCCGGCGAAGTGACGCTTTCCGCGACCGCCGAGGGCGTTGTCGGCCGGATTCGCTATGAGGTGGCGGACAACCCGGTCACCGCGATGGCCGTGGAGGCCAGTCAGGCCCGTGGCCGTACGGGGGATGTGATCCGCGTGACGGCCACGCCGTCCAACGCAAGCGGCGCGACCGTCGACGACATGCCCGTCACCTTCGGCCTCATCGCCGATCCCGACGCGATCGCGACCACCGACTTCCCGCCCGCCGAGGTTGACGAGCAGGGGCGCTTCGTGGCGTACCAGCCGGGCATTTACACGGTTACCGCCAACGTCCCCGGCCACACCGCACACACGACGCTCGAGATCCTGGAGCGTCACGCCGCGGAGGAGGTGACGCTGGTCGGCCACGCTGCGGTGCGCAACGTTTCCACCTCGGACCTGTGGGTGTGGGAAGGCGTCGACGGCCGCGACTACGCCATCACCGGGACGCACGCCGCCCACGGCAGCACCTACTGGTGGGACGTGACCGACCCCGCAAACCCCGTCCTCACCGATTCGCTCGTGGTGGACGCGCGCACCACCAACGACGTCAAGGTCTCCGAGGACGGCGAGATCTGCGTCATCTCGCGCGAGGGCGCGTCGAACCGGCGCAACGGGATCGTCATCGTCGACTGCACCGATCCCCGCAACATCGAGATCATCTCGACCTTCGACGACGAGCTGACCGGTGGCGTGCACAACCTCTTCATCCATGATGACCACGTCTACGCGGTGAACAATGGGATCCGCTTCGACGTGATCAACATCGAGGACCCGGCGAATCCGCACCGCGTGGGCCGCTTCGAGCTCGATACGCCCGGTCACTCCATCCACGACATCTGGATCGTGGACGGGATCGCGTACACGTCGAACTGGGGTGACGGGGTGGCCGTGATCGATGTTGGCGGCGGCGAGAAGGGCGGCAGTCCCGCCAACCCGGTCCTGATCTCGCGATTCCGCGACATCGGCGGCGCCACGCACGCGGCGTTCCCGTACAGGAGCCCGACGGGCAGGTTCTACATTTTCATGGGCGATGAAAGGGGGGCACCGGGCTTCGATGGACAGGACCCCACCCGTACGCCGGAATTCATGTCGGGGTACATCCACATCGTGGACTTCACCGATCCCGAGAACCCGGAGGAGGTGGCCCGCTACGAGATCCCCGAAGCCGGTTCGCACAACATGTGGATCGAGGACGACCGGCTCTACGCCGCGTTCTACCAGGGTGGGCTCCGGGTGGTCGACATCTCGGGTGAGCTGAAGGGCAACCTGTACCACCAGGGACGCGAGATCGCCGTGTACAAGGCGTTCGATCCGGACGGGGTGGTGGCGAATGCGCCATTCACATGGGGGCCGCAGATGCACAAGGGCAACCTGTTCTTCTCCGAGTACTTCTCGGGGATGTGGGCGGTGAAGCTGCAGCCGCGGCGCGTGCTGATTCCGTGAGGGGGGGCGTACGGCTGGCGATTACGGTCGCCCTGGCCGCCGGATTGCCGGGGCAATCCTCCGCCCAGTCCTACTGGGTCTACGTGGCCGCCGAATCCGAGGATGAAGTCGCCCTGCTCCGCTACGACGCGGGCGGCGACCTCACCGTCGAAAAGACGATCACCACCGGCTGGCTCCTGGCGGAGATCGAGGCGCCCCACGGCCTCGCCATGGATCCCGGCGGCGAGTACTGGTACCTCACCCTGGGGCACGGCTTTCCGAACGGCCGCCTCGTCAAGTACGCAACCGTCTCCGACACGGTGGTGGGAGTCGCCGACCTCGGCCTCTTCCCGGCCACCATCGCCGTCCCCCCGCACGGCACCGTCGCCCTCACCGTCAACGCCAACTTTCACGGCGACCACGTCCCCTCGACCGTCACGATCGTCGACCTGGAGACCATGTTCCCGATCGCGGACGTGGTCACCTGCACCATGCCGCACGGCTCCCGCTACAACGCCGACGGCAGCAAGCACTACTCGGCGTGCATGATGGACAACCAGCTCGTCGAGATCGACGGCGCCACCCTTGCCGTGACCCGCCGCCTCGACCTGGTCGCCAACCAACCCGCCCACGCCCCCATGGACGGTCACATGGCCATGGCGCCGCCCGACGGCCATTGCTCTCCCACCTGGACGACCCCACACCCGGACGGCAACCGCGTCTTCGTCCCCTGCAACAAGGGCAACGTGATCCTCGAGGTCGACCTTGAGAAGTGGCGCGTCACGCGCCGCATCGATGCGGCGGGCGCCCCCTACAACCTCGACCTCACCCCCGATGGAACCCGCCTCCTCGCCACCTTGAAGGGGAGCGCCCAGGTCGGCATCTGGGATGTGGATTCGGGCGAACTGCTGCACATGATCGACTCGGAGATGCGCGTGACCCACGGCGTCGTGACCACCCCCGACGGCCGCTACGCGATCGTCACCGTCGAGGGGATCGGCGGCGACCCGGGAACGGTGGAGGTCATTGAAATCGAGACGGGATCCCGGGTCGCTTCGACCCAGGTGGGCAAACAGGCCGGCGGGATCGCGCTATGGAAGATGGAGGGGTGAATGCGATACACACTATACACACGATTCCTTGTCCTCCTCCTCCCAATCGCATGCCTCTGGGCCTGCCGGCCCGCCCCGCAGGACGCCGAACCCGCGAACGAGCCCGGCTGGCAGTGGTCCGACGAGCGGGTCCTCGAAACCGTCAACGCCGTCCGGGCCGGCCGCAGCCTCCAGCCTGAAACCTGGCCCGGCGGCACCCGCGTCGCCGTCCTCCTCTCCTTCGACGTCGACAACGAGACGGTCCTCGGCCTGCGCTACGGCGACGCCACCGTCGGTTCTCTCTCCCAGGGACAGTTCGGCGCCCGCGTCGCCCTGCCCCGCGTCGTCGACCTCCTTGACCGCGAAGGCATCCCCGCCTCCTTCTTCATCCCCGCCGTCAGTCTCGTCCTCAATCCCTTCCAGGTCGACATCATCCAGGCAGCGGGACACCACGAGTTCGCCATTCACGGCTGGATCCACGAACTCAACTCCAGCCTCGACGCCGAAACCGAACGCGCCCTCCTGGAGCGCGCCGTCGACTACATGACCGATGTCACCGGGGTCCGCCCGCTCGGATACCGCGCCCCGTCGTGGAACTTCAGCCCGAACACCCTCGACATCATCCGCGAGATGGGTTTCCTCTACGACTCGTCGCTAATGGCCGACGACCGCCCCTACGAGATCAACGCCGACGGCGAACCCACTGGGATGGTCGAACTGCCCGTCGAATGGATCCTCGACGATGCGCCGGTCTTCAACCCGAGAGGCGCCAGTTACTCAAACCCGCGCGACGTGCTTCAGGTCTGGAAGGACGACTTCGACGGCGCCTACGCGGAGGGCACGATGTTCCTGCTGACCATGCACCCGCACGTGATCGGGCACCGGTCGCGGATCGTGGTGCTCGAAGAACTGATCCGGTACATCAAGGGCCACGAGGGCGTGTGGTTCGCGACGCACCTGGAGGCGGCGCGGTATGTGAAGGACGCGGCGGGGCTGTAGGGACCGGCGCCTCCGCTGGAACCGATGGTAGACACCCGCCGTACTGACGCTCCACAAGTGTGAGCATCGCATCATCTCTCAGCATTTGGAGGGGACAAGGGAATGAAAGGATTCCGCATCATCCCATTCGCGGCGTGCGCTTTCGCCGCCACGCTGGGCACCCAGGCGTGCGACGACTGGGGGATTGGACCCGGTGATTCCGATGGCGGGCCGGACCGGACCGTCCTCATGAAGCTCTACCACGCCACCAACGGACCGGAATGGACCAACAACGACGGTTGGGGAACCGACGCACCACTCAATAGATGGTACGGTGTCGTGACCGACGGTACCGGGCGAGTCCTGAGTCTGAACCTCGGCGGCACCCTGGGCGCAAACGGCCTCTGGCAGCGCCATGGCCTGGTCGGCCCGATTCCCCCGGAACTCGGCGATCTCACGAGCCTGTCGATGCTGTCGCTCGAAGGCAACGACCTGCAGGGTCCCATCCCCCCCGAGCTCGGCAAGCTCTCCAACCTGAGCCTATTGGACCTCGGCGACAACAGCCTGACCGGCCCGATCCCGCCCGAACTCGGCGATCTCACCGAACTGACGGAACTCGCCCTGCCCGACAACGAGCTTACGGGCGCGATCCCGGTCGCGCTGACCAATCTCTCCAACCTGAGGAGGCTGGACCTTGCGCAAAACGACCTGTCGGGTGAGATCCCGGTCGCACTCGTCGACGTTTCGAGCCTGCAGGAACTCGTGCTCTTCAGCAACGACCTCAGTGGCGGGATTCCCGTCGAACTGGCCGAGATGGCGAACCTGACCGCACTTTCGCTCGGCAGCAACGACCTGGTCGGCACCATCCCCCCCCAGCTCGCCGACCTGGAGGCACTGGACTGGCTCTCCCTGTCGTACAATCACCTGACCGGCACGATCCCGCCCGAACTGGGCAATCTGACCAACCTCACCGGACTCTTCCTTCAGGGGAACAACCTGGAGGGCGGGATTCCCGCCGAGCTCGGCAGCCTTGCGAACCTCGAATGGCTCTACCTCGCGCGCAACGCGCTCTCCGGCCCGATCCCGGCGGAGTTGGGCAACCTCGCCGGCATGACCATCCTTTGGCTGAGCGAAAACGAGCTGACCGGAGCGATCCCGCCCGAACTCGGCAACCTTCGCAACGCCACATACCTGGGGCTGTACCGGAACGCCCTGACCGGCCCGATCCCGCCCGAGTTGGGTGGCCTGGCGGCGATGGAGCGACTGTTCCTCTACGAAAACGACCTGGAGGGACCGGTTCCACCCGAGTTCGGGGCGATGGTCAGACTGCGCCAGCTCGGCCTCACCAACAACGCGGCCCTGGAAGGCCCCCTGCCGACGGAGCTTATCGCCCTCGGACAGCTTGAAGGTCTCCTCGCCGGGGGGACCGCCCTGTGCGCACCCGACGACCCCGCGCTCACGAGCTGGCTGGAAGGGGTCCGCAAACGCCGCATCGCGCTCTGCTCCGGCGGAAGCCACCAGGCCTACCTCATCCAGTCCGTGCAGTCGCGTGCCTTCCCCGTCCCGCTGGTCGCGGGCGAAGAGGCGCTGCTGCGCGTGTTCGTGACCGCCCCGGCTCCTGTCGACGCAGGAATTCCGCCGATCCGGGCACGCTTTTTCCACAATGGCACGCAGATCCATGTGAAGGACATCGCGGGCAACTCCCGCACGATCCCCACCGAGGTTGACGAGAGTTCGCTTATGAATTCGTCCAACGCCGTGATCCCCGGTGACGTGGTGCAGCCGGGCCTCGAAATGGTGATCGAGGTCGATCCGCAGGGAACATTGGACCCTGAACTCGGGGTCACGGAGCGGATCCCCGAAACGGGACGACTGCCCATCGAAGTGGGGAACATGCCCCTGTTCGATCTGACTCTGGTACCGTTCCTGTGGAAAGAGGCTCCCAAGATCGCGATCGTGGGCACGGTCGGATCCATGGCTGCGGACCCCGAGAATCACGAACTGCTCTGGGAAACACGTACGCTTCTGCCGGTGGGCGAGCTGGACGTGACGGCGCACGCACCCGTAAGTACCAGCTCCAACAACTCACTGGACCTGCTCCGGGAGACCTCGGCCATTCGGGTCGTGGAGGGTGGCACCGGCCACTACATGGGCATGATGTCGCGACCCGTGACCGGGTTCGCCGGGATGGCCTGGATCCCGGGCCGTTCAAGCTTCTCGGTGGCCGACGCCGAACTCATCGCGCACGAACTGGGACACAACTTTTCGCTGAACCACGCGCCGTGCGGCGGCCCCGCCAGCCCCGACGCCGCCTTCCCCGATCCGGACGGCTCGATCGCCGTCTGGGGGTACGATGCACGCGGGGCGGGCAGGCTGATGGCCCCGGCCCGGGCCGACATCATGTCGTACTGCAAACCCGTATGGATCAGCGACTATCACTTCACCAACGCCCTTCGCTTCCGGCTGAGCGACGCGGACAGCGTGGGGCTGCCGATGGTCACCCCGTCGACTCAGGCGCTGCTTCTCTGGGGCGGGGCCGATGCGGACGGTGTGCCCTTCCTGGAACCGGTCTTCGTGGTCGACGCGCCCCCGGAGCTGCCGCGGTCGAGCGGCGGATTCAGGCTCGCCGGGCGGACGGACGACGGCGTGGAGCTGTTCTCCTTGAGCTTCGCCATGCCCGAGGCCGCCGATGGCGACGGGAGTTCCGGCTTTGCCTTCGCGCTGCCGGTGGAGGCCGGGTGGGCGGGGACGCTCTCCGTCATCACGCTGTCGGGGCCCGGCGGATCCGTCGCAGTGGACGGGGAGAGCGATCTCCCGATGGCGGTGCTCCGCGACTCCCGCACCGGCCAGGTTCGCGCAATGCTGCGGGACCTGCCCGGGACCGTGCTGACGCGGTCGGACGCGGTCGCGGCGCTGTCACCGGAGCCGGGGATCGAGGTCCTGTTCAGCAGGGGAATCCCGCCGGTGGATTCCTGGCGTCGCTGACCTCGGGCCGACGGCCCGTGGAAGGAACCCCCCGGCATTCGGGCGACTTGTCCACGGACTGCCAGGACCCGACCCCCCAGCTTGACCCCGCTCCGGTCGGGACCGATTATTGCCTGACGAGATTACGGTTTTTATTTGTGGTGCCGGGGGTACAGGAATGGGCCGTTTCCGCAACGTCATCCTCGCGCTGGGCTCGCTATGCGCGACTTTTTTCGCCCACGCGTGCGACAAAGGGACGGAACCTCCTCCCGATCCGCCCGCACCGGTCGACAGGGAGCCCCTTGTCAGGCTCTACGAGGCCACCGGCGGGCCGGGCTGGATCAACGACGACGGATGGAACACCGACGCACCCCTTGACGAGTGGTACGGTGTCGAGACCGACGCTTCCGGCCGGGTCGTCGGTCTGGATCTCAGCGGGACCTGGGACGAGGAGAATCTCAGGTGGAACCGGCATGGTCTCGAGGGCCCGATCCCGCCGGAGCTCGGGGATCTCTCGTACCTGCGGTCGCTGGTACTTGCGGGCAATGAGCTGCAGGGGGAGATCCCCGCGGAACTCGGCAACCTCTCCGACCTGACGCGGCTGGATCTCGGCCACAACACGCTGTGGGGCGGTATTCCCCGGCAACTCGGGGATCTCTACCAACTGACGGAACTGAACCTGCGGAACAACAGACTGAGCGAGTGGATCCCGTGGGAAATCGGTCGTCTCGGGGAACTCGCCTCGCTGGACCTGTCCTGGAACGGTCTGTCGCGCACCATCCCCGAGGCATTGGGTCACCTGTCGAATCTGAAGGAGCTG
This sequence comes from Gemmatimonadota bacterium, assembly GCA_028874995.1. Classification (GTDB taxonomy): domain Bacteria; phylum Gemmatimonadota; class Gemmatimonadetes; order Longimicrobiales; family Gaopeijiaceae; genus Bin94. The sequence continues at coordinate 17,295 of JAPPGM010000018.1, forward strand.
TCGCTCAGCCACAACCTCCTCCTGGGCGGCATTCCCCGGGATATCGGCAGACTCACCGAGCTGCGAACGGTGTCCATCTCGCACAACCCCGGCATGTCGGGCCTGATTCCGCCCGAAATCGGCAACCTGTCCAACCTCACCACACTACTCCTCCACCAGAACGACCTGCAGGGCAGGATCCCGTCCAGCCTCGGGAATCTGACCAGCTTGACCACGCTCTCGCTATATGAAAACAACTTGCAGGGTGAGATCCCGCCCGAACTCGGCAACCTGGCAAGCCTGGAGCTCCTGTACCTCGATGGAAACAGCCTGACGGGCAGTATCCCGCCGCAACTCGGCCATCTCACCAGCGTCGAGGTCGTGGCGCTCGATGACAACCAACTCTCCGGCGCAATACCCGGCGCCCTGGGCGGACTTTCCAGCACGTGGTACCTGGCGCTCGATCACAACGGGTTGGCCGGCCCGATTCCCCCCGGGCTGGCCGATCTGCCGAGGATCGAGCAATTGCAACTTGGGTTCAACGATCTGACCGGCCCGATCCCCGCCGAGTTCGGAAACCTGGCCACCCTGCGCGAGCTGGGGCTGATGAACAATCCTTCATTGGCCGGGCCCTTGCCACTCGAGCTCGCCTCGCTTCCCCGGCTCGAGGTGCTGCTGGCCGGGAACACCGGCCTGTGCGTTCCGGCGGATTCTTCGCTGCAGGCCTGGCTGGAGCGGGTCCACAAGCGCCGAATCGCTCCGTGCGACCGCGAAGATCCGCCCCCGGCGTATCTGATCCAGGCGGTGCAGTCATGGGAGTATCCCGTACCACTTGTCGCGGGCAAGGAAGCATTGCTGCGCGTGTTCGTGACAGCCGCGCACCCGACCACCGCAACCATTCCCCCGGTTAGAGCCCGCTTCTACCGGGACGGTGTGGAAACACATGTGGAAGAGATCCCGGGAAAGCCCGAGCCGATTCCCACCGAGGTGGTCGAGAACCTGCTGACGTCAACCGCCAACGCGAAGATTCCCGGTCACGTGGTGCAGCCGGGCCTCGAGATGGTGATCGAGATCGATCCGGAGGGTACGCTGGACCCTGAGCTGGGGGTCGCGACCCGGATCCCCGAAACGGGTCGCCTGCCGGTGGATGTACGCGCGGTGCCCCTCCTCGATCTGACGATGGTGCCGATGGTCTGGGCCGACGACCCCGACTTCTCCGTCAGGACCCTCGTCAGGGAGATGGCGGAGGACCCGCAGACCCACCCGTTGCTGAGTCTGACGCGAACGCTCCTGCCGATCCTTGAGATGGATATCACGTCACACATCACCGTCACGTCCGCCAGCAATCATTCCTCCGTGCTGCTCCGGGAAACCACGGCGATTCGGGCCATGGAGGGGGGCACCGGCCACTACATGGGAATGATGGCACCGCCCGTTTCCGGACCCAGCGGACTGGCCCACCTCCCGGGCCGGTCGAGCTTCTCCCAGCCCTACTCGACCCTGATCCCCCACCTGCTTGGGCACAACTTCTTCCTGGGTGACGCCCCGTGTGGCAGAGTGGTGCGGCTGGATCGATCGTACCCCGATCCCCTCGGAGCGATCGGGACCTGGGCGTACGACCCGCGCGGAAGCGGACGGTTGATCCCTCCCACCCGGCTGGACATCATGTCGTACTGCGATCCCGTGTGGATCAGTGAATACCACTTCACGAACGCGCTCCGCTTCCGGGTGAGCGAGGCGGACAGCGTGGGCCTGCCCACGGTCGGCCCGTCGACCCGGGCGCTGCTCCTCTGGGGCGGAGTCGATGCAGAAGGCAGTCCCTTCCTGGAACCGACGTTTGTGGTCGACGCGCCGCCCGCGCTCCCGCGGTCGCCCGGCCGATTCCGTCTGGCCGGGCGAACCGGCGACGGGGCCGAACTGTTCTCATTCAGCTTCGAGATGCCCGTAGTGGCCGACGGCGATGGGGACTCCGGCTTTGCCTTCGTACTGCCGGTGGGGGCCGGGTGGGAGGCCCGTCTTGCCGGCATCACCCTGTCCGGACCCGGCGGATCGGCCACCCTGGACACGGAGGACGTTCTCCCGATGGCCGTGCTGCGCGACCCGCGCAACGGCCAGATCCACGCGATTCTGCGAGACCTTCCGGGGACGGTTCTGACGGCAGCGGACGCAACCGCCGCGTTGTCGCCGGAGCCGGGTCTCGAGGTGCTTTTCAGCAGGGGGATTCCGGCTTCGGACGCCTGGCAACGCTGAGCGGGGACTGCAACGCACCTGTGACCGTAATCCGCGACATGTGGACCGCTTCACTTCAGCTGTTCACGATGTAATGGCTACATTACATTAAGTCATGTCTAGTATACATTCCCTCCCTCCCCGGACCGTCATCCCGGTTCTCCTGGCCCCCGCGTTAGCCTTCTCGCTACTGGCTGGGTGTCAAGCCGATCCCGCCGCCTCACCCTGCGACGACACCCCCCCACCCCCCGGCGCCACCCTCGCGCCCAGCCGCGACCTCTACTGCCTCTTCCTGGCCCGGCGTCCCGGCCTGGACGACCTCTCGGGCCACCTCGAACTGCGCCCGCCCCACTCCCCCTTCGGGGTGGCCGTCAACGCCGCCGGAAACCACCTGTACGAGGGGATCCTGACGCTCGCCGGTCTCCCGGACCCGGCCACCTTCGGGGACTACGACCATATCGTCGCGTGGCTGGCCACCCCCCTCTTCGACACGGTCGTCAACCTGGGTCCGGTCGCCAACGGGACACGCAGCATCGGCGAGATCGACCTCAACAAGTTCATGATCCTGGTCACGGCGGAGTCCCGGCCCGATGCCCCCGAATGGGAGGGACGGCTGCTGCTGCGCGCAAGTTCGCCTAGTTCGCGGATGTCGCCGCCCGACATGCAGGAGTTCATTCTCGGGGTGACGGGAACGGGTGGCGGCGGCGGGGAGATGGCCGGCATGGCCGAGGCCGGCCACCAGCACGGCGCGATGGCCGGCGCCCCACGCACCCCCGGCTGGCCCCACCCCCCCATGATGCCCGGACTCACCATGTTCCCCGCGCTCATGGCCCTCGATCCCCCCGCCGCCACCCCCTTCCTCCCCGGCATCGGGATCGACCCGGAAACCCTCCCCCTCGCCCGCCCCCGCGACGTGCTCCAGCTCGCCTACGGCGACGAGATCGCCCTCGAGGCAGGGCTGGTGCGGCGGCGAATCCGCGGCCGCGACCACGTCATGTACGGCTTCAACGGGCAGTACCCGGGACCGCTCCTCCACGTCCCCGAAGCCGCCACCGTCACCGTCCACTTCACCAACTCGATCGCGTGGCCCACGACCATCCACTGGCACGGGCTGCGCCTCGACAACGCCTCGGACGGCGTGCCCGGCATCACCCAGGATCCCGTCGAGCCCGGCGAGACCTTCCGCTACGAGGTGCACTTCAAGGACCCGGGCATCTACTGGTACCACCCGCACCACCGCGAGGACGTCCTCAAGGACCTCGGACTTTACGGCAACATGCTCGTCGAGTCCCGTCACCCCGACTACTACGGCCCGGCCGACCGCGAGGAGTTCCTCATGGTCGACGACTTCCTCATGGCCGACGACGACCCCATGCCCTTCGGCGAAGAGCGCTCGACGCACGCCTTCATGGGGCGGTTCGGCGACCTCATGCTGGTCAACGGGGAGCCGGACTATGAGCTGGACGTCACGGCGGGCGAGGTCGTGCGGCTGTACCTCACAAACGTGTCGAACACGCGGACCTTCAACCTGTCGTTCGTGGGTGCGAGCGACGCCGGGGGTGGGGACGGCGGTTCGAGCGGAGGCGCCGGGAGCCGCAGGACGGGCAGCGCGCGCATGAAGGTCGTCGGCACCGACATCGGGGCCTTCGAGCGCGAGGAGTGGATCGAGAGCATCGTGCTGAGTCCCGCCGAGCGCTACATCGTGCATGTGCGCTTCGACGAGCCGGGCGAAGTGCGGATCGTGAACCGCGTGCAGGGGATCGACCATCTGGACGGCGCCTTCTTTCCCGAGACGGACACCTTGGGGGTGGTGCACGTGGCCCCCGCGCCGGGAGGGATGTCCGAGGCCGCCCCCGCCTTCGACACACTCCGCACCAACCTCCACGCCGCCCGCGAGATCGCCCTCTACCGCGAGCACTTCGACGACCCCATCGACCTCGAGCTTACCTTCACCCTCGAGACCTCCGGCATCCCCTTCATCGTCGACCGCCTGATGCGCTTCGATTCCGCCTACTTCCATCCCGTCGAGTGGAGCGGGACGATGCCGATGATGAACTGGAACTCCACGTCACAGGAGGTCCGGTGGATCATCCGGGAACCCGCGACCGGCCGCGAGAACATGGACATCGCCTGGGACTTCGAGGTGGGCGACGTGATCAAGATCCGCCTGCACAACGAGCGGCGGTCCTTTCACGCGATGCAGCACCCCTTCCACATCCACGGGCAGCGGTTCCTAGTGCTGGCGAGAAACGGCGTGCCGAACGAGAACCTCGCCTGGAAGGACACGGTGCTGCTGCCGACGGGGACGACGACCGACATTCTGCTTGAGATCACCAACCCGGGGGCCTGGATGGCGCATTGCCATATCTCGGAGCACCTGGAGTCGGGGATGCGGATGCTGTTCGAGGTGGGGGAGCGGGTAGCAGGTAGCAGGTAGCGAACGACGGGTCAGCGTCGTCGGACCTCCCACGCCGCCGCCAGACCCCGGTCGAAGGTGAAGAGGTCCCGAGCCTTCCGCCGAATGCAGCAAGCGAGGTGGACGAGGTCGCGGGCTTCCAGTCCGGGATAGCGGTGGGCGAGCTTGCGGGCGAGAGACACATCGTCTTGCTCGACCGGCCAGATGTCGGACGCGGTTGCCTCCACGAGTTCGAACGCCGCGCCAGCTACCCTGTGCCTTCCCTGACGCACGTAGCGGTGCAGAATCTCCTGTAGGACCTCCGCGGAGGTCACCAGCGTGGCGTCACGCTCTCTGGACCGGTGGAAGAACGCCCGTGCTTCGTCCCGGAGAGGGTGATCGTGGCCGACGAAGTACATGAAGACGTTCGCGTCGACGAAGATCATTGCTCTTGTGGATCAAATGCCGGGTAAAGACTATCCAGGCGTTCCAGATTCGGATACCGGGTTTCCACGAGGATCTTCTTGATCTCCTCCCAGTCCGGTTCCCGTGCTCCCGGCGGATGCATTGCATCGCACTTTGCGGCGAATTCACGAAGCTCCTCGACCGTGAACCTCCTGGGCCGCGCCGAGGCCAGCTTTTCTTCGGCCGCCTCCCGGAACCACTCGCCGAGCGACTTCCCCTCCCGCCGCGCCTGGTCCTGGTAGCGCATCTTCGCGGTCTCCTTCACGATGAAGTGGATGCGTGCCATGGTTCCTCCTGTGCAGGATAGTGGTGCATGCACAGAATAGCGGTGCAAGATTCACGCGTCAAGGAGGGCTGCGGGCGGGCTTCACTCCGCCCGAGTGCTACTTCCCTTCCAACCCATCCAGAAACTCTCCCACATCCAGCAGCACGATGTCGTCGCGCTGCCGCAGCTCCCGCAGGAACGGCCCCTTGTGTCCGGCGCCGTAGGTCAGCAGAAAGCGCGCGCCCTCCCCCCGGTGGCGGTCGAGCGCGCGTTCGATGTTCGCCCAGTGCGACCGGTTGATCGCCACCCATCCCCCGGGGCCCAGACTCCTGTCGAAGAGGCGGGTGTATGTGCGCATGCGGATGTCGTAGGCCTCGTCGTAGGCGTCGGTGTGGATCCAGCGGGGATCGTCCGCGGCTCCTCCGGCGGCCAGCGCTTCGGCCGACGCCCGGGCGGCGTCCTGGTATTCCGCCCAATCCGCCGCGCGTCGTCGGCGAAGATGAAGTCGATGCCGTCGGGGGCGTCGCCCCAGACGACGCGGCCGATACGGAAGGGACCGTCGTTTTCGGGCTCCTGGCCGATGGCTGGAGAGGGGATGATCGGGACGGCCAACACCGCCAGCCGCGTGAGCAGGCGCGTGCGGCGCGCGGGGGAGTGGACTGCTCTGGGGGACGGGTCCATCGCGACCTCCATCCTCTGGCGCAAACCCGCCGGCCGGACCAGAATGCCACGCAGATACGCACCACTCAACCGAGAAGAGGAAATCAGAATGACGTTGCGGACTATCGTTGGATACACCGGGGGAGCGTGTTTGGTCGCGGCCGCCTTCGCCACAACCCTGTCGGCCCAGCGGCCAGTTGCTGGCTCCGCCGCCGAAGGCTACGCGACCGTCACCGCCGGGAACATCGCGCTCACCGGCGTCACCCTGCTCGACGGCACCGGCGAACCCGCGCGGCGCGGCCAGACGGTCGTGATCAGCGGCAACCGCATCGCCGCGGTCGGGCCCGACGGCACGGTGGACATCCCCGGCGGCGCCGAGGTGATGGACCTGTCCGGCCACACGGTCATTCCGGGGATGGTGGGGCTGCACAATCACCTCTTCTACACGGCTGCGGGGGGGCGATCGGCGCAGCTCACCTTCAGCGCGCCGCGGCTCTACCTGGGGAGCGGGGTCACGACCGTGCGCACGACGGGGAGCCGGCAGCCGTACGCGGAGATCAACCTGCGCGACGAAATCGACGCCGGGCGGGCGCCGGGGCCGCGCATCCACATCACCGCGCCGTACATCACGGCAGGGGGCGGGATCTCGCAGATGACGATGATCGAGTCGCCCGAGCAGGCGCGCCGGTTCGTGCGCTACTGGGCCGCCGAGGGCGCCACCTGGCTGAAGGCGTACACCAACATCCGCACCGAGGAGCTCACCGCGGTGATCGACGAGGCCCACAGGCAGGGGATCAAGGTGACGGGGCACCTTTGTTCGATCAGCTTCACCGAGGCGGTGGGACTTGGGATCGACAACATCGAGCACGGGCTGGCAACCAACAGCGACTACTCGCCCGGCCGCAGCAAGGACGAGTGCCCGCAGACGATGTGGAGCGACGCGGTCGGCATCGACCCGAACGGGCCCGAGGCGCAGGCGACCTTCAAGGCGATGATCGACGCGGATGTCGCGATGACCTCGACGCTGGCGGTCTACGAGCTCTTCATCCAGGGGCGGCCCACCCGGGACGCGCGCTCGCTGGACGCCATGGCCCCGGCGGTGCGCGAGGACTACCTGGCCGCCAAGGCCCAGATCGACGAGATCGGGCGGCCCGAGGAGGATTTCCTGACTGCGATGGCGTACGAGAAGGCGTTTTACCGGGCGGGTGGCGTGTTGGCGGCGGGCGTGGATCCCACCGGAAACGGGGGTGCGCTGCCCGGGTATGGGGATCAGCGGAACTACGAACTGCTCTCCGAAGCGGGTTTGGAGCCGCATGAGGTCGTGCAGGTGATCAGCGCGAACGGGGCCAGGGTCCTGGACTTGTTCGACGATCTGGGGACGGTCGAGGCGGGCAAGATCGCGGACCTGGTCGTGATGAGCGGGGACCTTACGGCGGATCCGTCGGTGATCCGGAATGTGACGGTCGTCTTCAAGGACGGCGTCGGCTACGACTCGGTGAAGATGCTGGAGGACGTGCGGGGGCGGGTGGGGATTTCGTGAGGGTGAAGCGGTCCGAGGGGGAATCCGGCTTGGCGCCGAGGGTGGCGGGGCGCCGGGGCGGCAGGTCGTGAGCCCCGGCGACGACAGGTCGTGAAGCTGAAGGTTCCGCACCCGCTGGTGCTGCTGACGGGGTGCGTGATCCTGGCGGCGGTGGCCAGTCATGTGCTGCCGGCGGGAGAGTACGATCGGCGCGACGACGAGGTGACGGGGCGCAGCGTGGTGGTGGCGGGCACCTACCACGAGGTCGAGCCGAACCCGGTGGGGCCCTTCGAGGCGGTGGTGGCACTCCCGCGGGGGATGGCGGACGCGGCCGAGGTCATCTTCCTGGTGTTTTTGATCGGGGGCGCGTTCACGGTGGTGGACCGGACCGGGGCGCTGCGGCGCGGCGTGACCTCGCTGATCGGGGCGCTCCGAGGGAACGATCTGCTGGTGATTCCGCTCGTGTCCCTCCTTTTCGCGACCGGCGGCGTGATCGAGAACATGCAGGAGGAGATCATCCCGCTGATACCGGTGTTGCTGATCCTGGCGCGGAGGCTCGGGTTCACGCCGATGGTGGCGGTGGCGATGAGCGCGGGGGCCGCTTTCGTGGGGTCCGCCTTCAGTCCCATCAACCCGTTCCAGGTGGCGATCGCCCAGAAGCTGGCCGAGTTGCCGCTGGGGTCGGGGGCGCTGTTCCGCAGCGTGTTCCTGGTGCTCGCGCTGGCCTTCTGGATCGGGATGACGATGCGTCATGCGCGGCGGACGCGGGGTCCCGCCGAGGTGGTGGGCGACGAGGAGGCCGAGGGGATGCGAGCGTCGGACTGGGGGATCTTCGCGCTGGTCGCCGCGACCTTCGCGGTGGTCGTGGTGGGGATGATGGGGTGGGGGTGGGGGTTCAACGAGCTGTCGGCGGCGTTCTTCATCATGGGCGTGATCGTGGGGCTGCTGGCGGGGATGGGGGTGGGGGGGACGGCCAACGCGTATGTGCGGGGGTTTCGCGAGATGGCGTACGCGGGGCTGCTGATCGGGTTTGCGCGCGCGATCTACGTGGTGCTGCAGGACGGGCGGATCGTGGACACCATCGTGCACGCGATGTTCACGCCGCTTGAGGGGCTGCCCGTGCTGGCGTCGGCGTTTGGGATGGTGGGGGCGCATACGGCGGTGCATGTGCCGGTCCCGAGCGTGAGCGGGCAGGCGGTGCTGACGATGCCGCTGCTGGTGCCGCTCTCGGACCTGCTGGGGCTGTCGCGGCAGGTGACGGTGCTGGCCTACCAGTACGGGGCGGGGCTGTGCGACCTGCTCACGCCGACGAATGGGGCGCTGATGGCGGTGCTCGCGTCGGCGGGCGTGCGGTACGAGGACTGGCTGCGGTGGGCGGGGAAGGTTTATCTGGGGCTTGTGGCGCTCGGGTTGGTGGCGATCGCCGTGGGGGTGGCGGTGGGGGTGGGGTGAGTATACTGGCGGAGCGAGAGTGCCTCGGTCCTCTCGTCGTGACCTTACTCTTCCTTCGACCTACCCCGATTGAGTATGACGGTGATCAAGGGACCACCGATCACGATTCCAGCGCCCCAGATATGCCCGAGGACGGCGAGGTAGATACCACCTCCGATCGTAAGAAGATTGGCCAGAACCGTACCGACACTAATCGTCTTGAGGGCGAACGCGGTCGCTTGGCTTTCCCGGGTCTCGGTCGACCTCCGGTGCTCGCCCTGCTTCTCGAACTCCCCGAGGATGACTTCGTCTGACCTTGGAACCGCTTCGCGGAAAGCCTGAAGCACCTGCGGAGGCGGCAGGGGACCCTGCCAAGTGAACTCTGTCTCGACCGAGACCGGCTTGTCGGGCCGATCGCTCGCGTGCACGGCGGGAAGGCCGCCACCCTGCTTTGCCCGCTTCCTTCCCCGCCGCCCCAACGGTCAGGGTGCTCGGGTCTTCGAATGCTTCTCGACGATCCGCCTGGACGCTACACCGAGGTCGGAGATCGTCGTCGCGAAATCGGACATCACGGCGTCACCATCCGATCGTCCCTCCTGCCATGGATACCGGGAGCTACGGCCGCGCTTCGTCAGAGACACCAGCAGCTCTGTAATGTCCGTGTAGCTGTCAACCATCTGGCGGAGAAAAGCTCCCACAGGTGTCACCGTCTGTATGGAGATTAGTGGCTCCCCAAAAAAGGGGGCAGAAGCGTACAGAAACATACCGCCCGTGTCAATCTTCAGTTCCCCCGGTCTTCAGTTCCCCCGGTCTTCAGTTCCCCCGGTCTTCAGTTCCCCCGGCTCCCCCCCGATTGCCCCGCGCGCTCCTCCACAAACCCCCGCGCCTCATCCAGCCCCGAAATCCCCTCCCGCCCCTCCCACAGCGCGGCCACCTTCCCATACGCCTCCGCCGCGAGCATCTCGTTGCCCAGCGCCGCCTGCGCCCGCGCCAGCCCCAGCAGCGACCGCGGCCGGCCCGCCATCCTGAGCAGCGAAGTCTCGAACATCTCCACCGCTTCCTCCGCCTTGCCCAGCTCCAGCAGGATCTCGCCGTACAGCTCGTGCACCGGCTTGACCGGGTTCGCCGAACCGCGCGGCGGCGCCATGGCCTCGACGGTCGCCACCGCGTCGTCCATCATCTCGATGGCATTTTCGGCGTGACCCATCGCGACATGGTGCAGCGCGCCCACCTGCATGTGCATGACGTGGGTGTAGCCCTCGCCCTCGGACTCCTCGCCCAGAGCCTTCCCAGCGGCCGCCAGCGCCTCCATGTCACCCGTGCGCGCAGCGCTCAGTCCGATCGCGAGCAGCTCGCTGGTGCGCATGTCCTCTTCGACGGGCCGGACTTCCCACTCTTCGCTCTCGACGATGTAGCGTGACTTGAGGAGCGGCAGAGAGCGCCGCGCCCGGTCGCTTCCGGCCTCGCCGCGCGCCCCGCCCGCCTCGAAGCCGTCGTGCTCGACCATCGCGGCCAGGCGCTCGATCCACAGCCGCGCCTTCGCGTAGTCGCCCCGCTGCAGGTCGCCGTACTGGCCC
>JAPPGM010000042.1 GCA_028874995.1 Gemmatimonadota bacterium
TCGAACACCGTCCACACCATGAAGATCTTGGTGCTGGTCTGGCCGGTTTCGGCGGCCAGGGTGGCCATCTGGCCCTCCTGGGTCTCAGGGGTGATGCCGGCGTGCAGGATGACGTCCGCGATCGCCTGTTCGCGGATGAGCGCCGCCTCACGCTCGATGGCCTGCGCGAGCGTCCGCCGCCCGGCCGAGCCGGGCCGCCAGTACCCGCTGCTGCTCGTGTTGAAGGCGAAGTTCGAGATGGTGGTGATGCCTCCTGCGAGCGCCGCCTGCGACCCGGTGCGGTAGTCGTCACGGGTGGTTCCCCCCAGGTGGACGTGCGGATCCACCCCGCCCGGCATGACCAGCAGCCCAGTGGCATCGATCACGCGGGCGCCGGCCCCCGCGACCAGTCCCGTCCCGATCTCAACGATGGTCCCGTCCCGCACCCGCACGTCCACGTCGACTCGTCCCTCCGAGGTGACCACCGTGCCCCAGCTGATGAGGATCTCCTGCGCGGCCAGACCGGGTGCGAACGCTCCTGCAGCCGACAGGCCGGCCGACAGGAGGGTGGGGAGAGCCATACTCGGCGAGGGAAAAGTGCCGATGCGGGTGGGGAGGTTCAGCAGACGGGCCATGCCGGCTCACCAGCTCAGAACCGGAACGAGGCATCGGGCGCGACGCGACCGGCCGCGTTCCCTACCGCAGTGAACACCGTCAGGTCCACCTGCACCACGCCGGGCAGGATGTCCGCGAACCGCAGGCTCGCCGGTCCGAGGGGCTCACGGGAACAGGTGAGGGATGTTCGTGGGCCCCAACCGTCCCCAACCGTTCGCCCTCGACCAGGGGAGGACCAGGACGCGAGGAGGATGAATCGCCGCATGCGACGCACAGCAGAACACACGGGAACGTCCACCCGACGAAAGCAGAGCGGACTTGTGGTCGATTGAGTGTGACGAAGGTCATGGTGAGGGCCCCGGTGGAGGATGTATGCCTACAGAGTACGAAAGCAGGTGTATTGATGATAGTGCATTCTCATTACCAAATTGGTCTGCGTCAGGATCGAGAACGGTCAACGCGTGCCAAGTCTCCTTCTGGAATCCGGTCTGGATCCAAGGCACCTTGACCGTGGAGAAGACGAACCTGTACGGATCGGTGTCTTCAAGATGGCCGGCACCTCGATTGCGCCCTACGAGTGGTAACAAGCCGCAGCCCTGGTGCCCATCCCTCGCGTACTGTCCGCTTGGATGGTGGATCCTGACGTAACGTCAGGGTTCGCCGCGTCGTTCGCCCTCTCCAACCCTGACGTAACGTTAGGGTTTGCCCCCCGTCACCCCTCCTTCGCCTCGTAGCGCTCCTTCAGGCTCCGCACCACCGCCGGGTCGGCCAGCGTGGTCGTGTCACCCAGCGCTCTTCCGGCCGCGATGTCCCCCAGCAGCCGCCGCATGATCTTCCCCGACCGCGTCTTGGGCAGGTCGGCCGTGAAGAGGATCGCTTCGGGCCGGGCGATGGGGCCGATGGCGCCGGCCACGTGCTTCTTCAGTTCGACGGCAAGGGTCTCGTCCCCTTCCCTGCCCCCCATCAGCGTCACGAAGGCCGCGATCGCCTGCCCCTTCACCGCATGCGTCTTCCCCACCACCGCCGCCTCGGCGACGGCCGGGTGTTCCACCAGCGCGCTCTCCACCTCCATGGTGCCGATGCGGTGACCGGCCACGTTCAGCACGTCATCGACCCGCCCCAGGATCCACAGGTAGCCGTCCTCGTCGAACTTGGCGCCGTCGCCGGGGAAGTACACGCCGTCCCACTTCGACCAGTAGGTGTCGCGGTAGCGCTGGTCGTCCCCCCAGATCGTGCGCAGCATCGACGGCCAGGGACGCGTAATGGCCAAGTAGCCGGCATCCACCGGCTCTCCCGCGTCGTTGAGCAGGGCCGCCGCGATCCCCGGAAAGGGGCGGCACCCGCTGCCCGGACGGGTGTGGGTGACCCCGGGGAGGGGCGTGATCATGATCCCCCCCGTCTCGGTCTGCCACCAGGTGTCGACGATCGGGCAGCGCTCCCCGCCGATCACCCGGTGATACCACATCCACGCCTCGGGGTTGATGGGCTCGCCCACCGTGCCCAGGAGGCGCAGCCGTCCGAGATCGTACCCGCCGGGCCATTCCTCGCCCCACTGCATGAAGGCCCGGATCGCCGTGGGCGCCGTGTAGAAGACGGTCACCCCGTAGTCCCGGCACATCTTCCAGAATCTGCCCTTGTCGGGCCAGTCCGGAGCCCCCTCGTACATGACCACCGTGGCGCCGGCGGCGAGAGGTCCGTAGACGATGTAGCTGTGGCCGGTCACCCAGCCCACGTCCGCCGTGCACCAGTAGATGTCGTCGTCCTTCAGGTCGAAGACGGTCCTGGTGGTGGCGTGGACCTGGGTCAGGTAGCCGCCGGTCGTGTGGACCACGCCCTTGGGCTTCCCGGTGGTCCCCGACGTGTACAGGATGTAGAGGATGTCCTCGGCGTCCATCGCCTCGGCGGGGCAGTCGGCGCCGGCTCCGGCAGCCAGGTCGTGGTACCAGCGGTCGCGGCCGGCCGCCATCTCCACCGGGTCGAGGCCGCCCCGCGCCACCACCACCACATGCTCGATGCCGGGACAGCGCGCTACCGCACGGTCGGCATTGGCCTTCAGCGGCACGATCGTACCGCGCCGGTGCCCCCCGTCGGCGGTGATCAGCACCCTTGCGTCCGCGTCGTTGATCCGGTCCGCGAGCGAGTCCGGGCTGAAGCCGCCGAACACCACCGAGTGTGGAGCCCCGATCCTCGCGCACGCCAGCATGGCGAAGGCCGCCTCGGGGATCATGGGCAGGTATATGGCGACGCGGTCCCCCTTCTTCACCCCCAGACCGCGCAGAACATTGGCGAAGCGTTGCACCTCCCGGGCCAGTTCGGCATAGGTGAAGCTCCGCCTGTCTCCCGGCTCACCCTCCCAGAGCAGGGCCGCCTTGTCCCTCCGCGGCCCCTCCAGGTGCCGGTCGACGCAGTTATGGCACACGTTGAGCTTCCCTCCGCCGAACCAGCGCGCATGTGGCGGGCTCCATTCGAGGACGGTGTCCCACTTCTCGAACCAGTCCAACTCTTCCGCCCATACGGCCCAGAAGGCTTCGAAGTCCTCAGCCGTCTCGTACACGGCCGGATCGGAGACGACGGCCGCCGCGGCGAATTCCGGCGGCGGTGCGAAGCTGCGCTTCTCGGTGAGGAGCGCGTCGAGTGCGGCTCGGTCATGCGTCATGCAAGGGACTCCCTCGGGGACACTGGTTTGTCGGCGATGACGGGGGGCATCCGAGTATGAACCGGGAGGGCGGCGCCGGGCAACACGAGGCCGAATCGATTGACAGCGGTTGGGTCCGTGGGCAGTTTGTTGGCGTGCGGTCCCGCGCACATCGGTTTACCCGCGGAAAGGGTGCGTATACGTTGCCCGCAACCCCACAACCCGTCACACAGGACCACCTCCGGGAGGCCCTCGAGACCCACGGCCACCGGTTCACCGAGCAACGTGGAGCGGTCCACCGCTTCCTGGCCGGTACGGACAGCCACCCGACCGCCGAAGAGGTCTTCCACGGTGTGCGCGGAGAGCTGCCCGCGATCTCGCTCGCCACGGTCTACAAGAACCTCGAGACCCTGGTCGCCTGCGGCATGGCCCTCAAACTCACCTATTCGGACGGATCGTCACGCTACGACGGACGTACCGACCCCCACCACCACGCGCGTTGCGAGCAGTGCGGAACGGTGCGGGACGTTCCCGGGAATCTGCCTGCGGATGTGATCTCGGAGCTGGAATCCTGCCCCAGCTTTCGGGTTACCGGCTACCGGCTGGAGCTCACCGGAGTGTGCTCCGCCTGCGCGTGATTCGGTCGAAGAGTCCCGTCCCTCCCTGAGTACTCCGCTCCGGGTTGGTGTCGCGCCGCGTCAGACGGCGGCCGCGCGCCTCGTCCGCCCCAGCGCCGACCGCAGACGGCGCCGCAGTTCGACCTCCGACATCGTCGACAGCGTGCGCTCCGCCGTGCGTGACGAGTTCCAGCGCACGTCGGTCAGGAAGACTCGGCGGCCTTCGCCTACTCCCTCGCCCTCCACGACGAAGTAGAAGCGGCCCTTGTAGTCTCCGCCCTCCGCGCGCGCGATCGACGCGACCCAGGCATTCCCTTCGTGGTCATGGAATCGTCGCACGGCAACCCTCTCTGTTGGTGGCGTGGAATTCGCTAGTGCTAGTCTCTCTCACCGGACCGAAGCTTCTTCTGGTGCATCAACTCCGGAAACTCGTAGTAGAGTACCCCCTCCCTACTGATCTCGGAGCGGACCCGAAAACCATCGTCCATGCCGACCATGATCTTCTCGGCGGCCGGCAACGTCAGGTTCAGGGCGGCGGCCACATCCGTCACGGTCAGAACCCCGCTCCGCTCGGTGGCCAGATGGAGGACCTTTCGGTTCAGGGACTGGATGACCGACTGGCGACGCTCCTGCAGCGACTTCCAGCCCCAGAGGAAGGTGGCCGACCCCGCCATGCCGAAGAGCGAGCCCGCCATGATGGGCTCGACGATCTGGCTGGTGATTCCGAAGGTGATCATCGCCGTGCCCAGGACGGCGAGGGCCCCCCCGAAGATGCGCCGGCCGATGCCGCTCGGGGGCAGGGGCGCGTCGGGTGGCGGGGGCGCCGTACGCCTTGCCGGAACCCTCGCCGGAGATTCCCAATCCCTGTCGGCCCCTTCAGGCTTGCGGGAATGTTCCCACCCGAATCCGCAGCCCGGGCACACGCGATACGCTCGGCGGGAAGCGTAGTAGATCAGGCCGCCGATGCCGTAGGTGGGGATGCTGAGACCGATCAGGAGCGCCATATGCCCCGGCTTCTGAAAGTAGGGGATCGGTTCGCCCCGATGGCCGCAACGAGGACACTGCCGCACCCGATCCGGAACCACCGACGCGCGGCGGCGCGCCACCGCCGCACCACAGGTGGGACAGCGATCCTCGCCGTCGAAGAGGGTCTCCCCGCAGGTGGAACACCTCATCGGTTCTGGGGTTCGTTCACCGGCGCCTCCGGCAACCTTTTTGCTTCATGGACCCACCTCTCTCTTACGAGACACCCGTTGCCGGGATTCACCCCCGGCGCCCGCCCCACCCGGACCTTCCCGGTCACTCGACCTTACACACGGACCAATGACATTACATTCACTGAAGCCTTCCGCAAACACCACCTCCCGATCCGATCGATGACCGTACACCGATTCAGCAGCGTTCCCGCATGCGGCCGCGGCACCCGGGGCTGCCCTTCCACCGGGGTTCGCCGGTTGCTGCCGGCGTTCTGTGCGGTGCTTCTGCCGTTCGGCGGGGGGTTCGCCGCGGCCCAGACGATCCCCTCGGCGTACCGCCCCATCGAGAACCGCCAGGCGGCGTCGTTCTTTGGCGGCTACATGCTTCTCCCCACGGGATCCCTGGATCTGGGGCCGAAGTCGGGATCGTTTGTCGGGGGCCGGTACGCGATTGAAGCCGGCGGGCCCATCTTCTTCGAGGGACTGCTCAGCTATCTGCCCACCATGCGCAGCGTCGTCGACCCGCGGCGGCAGCTGGGCGACCGGTCGATCGGCGAGGCCGACGTCCACCTCGTCATGCTCGACACCCGGCTTTCCTTCAGCCTTACCGGGCAACGGACGTGGAACCATCTCACCCCGCACCTGTTCGTCGGCGCCGGCGTCGCCTACGACGCGGGACGGGGCAACCAGGTCGAAGAGGTCCTCCTGCCCGAAGACGTCTTCCGTTTCGGGACCGCCTTCACGGCCAACGCCGGAATCGGTGTTCGGTTTCTGATGGGCGACAGACTCATGGTGATCGCCGACACGAGCCTGAAGCTCTGGCAGATTGGCACCCCGACAGGCTTCGACGACCCCGCCAAGCGACCCGACGACGAGATGGACCCGCTTCACGCCCCTGAGGAGAGCGAGTGGGTGGGCGGGTATGGTTTTTCACTGAGTCTCGCCTGGCGGTTCTGACGGGCGCGGCACGACGTGGCCAGCTCCCGTGACATGAAGGCCGACTGGCTGTCGTGCGACGAGGCGCTCGCCCGCATTCTGGCCCATGCGGAACCGATGCCCGCGACGTCGGTGTCGGCCTCCGAGGCGCTGGGCCGATCCGTCGCGGTGCCGGTCCGGGCGCGTGCCACGCTCCCGGCGTGGCGAAACAGCGCCATGGACGGCTTCGCGGTGCGCAGCGCCGACCTGGACCGGTACGGAACCGGGAAGATACGCCTGCGCGTGGCGGGAGAGTCGTACCCCGGGGCGGTCCCCCTGACCGGCGTCCCGCCGGGAGCGGCCGTGCGGGTAATGACGGGAGGCCCCATACCCGATGATTTCGACACGGTCATTCGAGTCGAACACACCGACGGCGGAGCCGAGCCCGGGTTCGTGGCGATCCTCCGGACCGACGACAGGGCGAAGCATGTCCGCGCGTCCGGCAAGGACATGCGACTGGGAGCCGAGACGGTCCCGGCGGGCACGGTCGTTCACTCGGGGTCGCTGCCGGTGCTCCTGGCCAGCGGGTGCGATCCGGTCCCCGCATACCGGCGGCCGCGCGTGGGAGTCCTGTCGAGCGGCGACGAACTGGTGGGAATGGACCGTTTCGACCTGGTGGAGGCGGGCCGGGGGGTTCCGGACACCAACCGGGCCATGATCGCGGCGGCGGCGGCGGAGGCGGGCGCCGTCCCGGTCGATCTGGGGGTCGCCGCGGACAGCCCGGCGGCGTTGCGCGAGAAGCTGGACTCGGTGGGGGAGGTCGACGCGCTGGTCACGACGGGCGGCGCCTCGATGGGTGAGAAGGACCTCTTGAAGAGAGTCCTCCTGCGACTGGACTTTCAGCTCGACTTCTGGCGAGCCCGCGTTCGCCCCGGGAGCCCCGTCTCTTTCGGGCTGCTGCCCCGCGAAGGCACGCGCCTGCCAGTCTTCGGGCTCCCGGGCAATCCGGCGTCGGCGTTCGTGACCTTTCACGTCTTCGTGGCCCCCTACCTGAGGGCCCGGCTGGGATCTCCGCGTCCGCGGGGAACGACGGTCGAGGCTCGCACGGACACGGCGCTCACTTCTCCTTCCGGCCTGACCCACTTCTTCCGCGTCCGGCTCTACCGCCGCGCTGAGGAGGAGCGGCCGGCCGAATCGGACGGAGGGTGCCGTGGCGGACGAACGAGTTCGCCGGCCGTGGGCACGGGACTGCGCTGCTCGCTCACCGGGCCCCAGGGGAGCGGACTGGTGCGATCGCTACGCGACGCCGACGGTCTGGCGGTCGTCCCCGAAGGGGTCGGGCGCATCGAAGAGGGAGACCCGGTTTCGGTCCTGCTGCTGCCGGGAAGATGATGAAGCGCCCGGGCCTCGTCTGCTGTCTGGTCTGCCTGTTCGCGATCCAGGCCTGCCAGACGCCGCAATGGCCCGTCCCGGGCCCGATTCGTGCGCCGTTCGGCGTACGGGGAAGCGGTGTCCCGGGGAACACGCACCGCGGGATCGACCTGGCGGCCGAGGTGGGGACGCCGGTGCGACCGGTTCTGAGCGGCCGGGTGCGCACGGCCGGCACGATGCGCGGCTACGGCAAGGTCATATGGATCGACCACGGCAGGGACGCGCTCTCGGTCTACGCCCATCTCTCGGAGATCGCGGTGAAGGAGGGCCAGAGGGTCACCAAGGCCACGGTGATCGGCCGCACGGGTCAGTCGGGCAACGCGACGGGGCCTCACCTCCACTTCGAATTCTGGCGATGGGGACGCGAGGTGGACCCGGTGCAGGTGCTCGGGAAGCCGCCGACGAGGTGACCGCGGGTGACGGTGGCGGGGGGGCGCCGCCGGGTCAGCCCTGCCGAAGTCCGCGAATGGCCTCGGCCAGCTTCGGCACGACCTCGAAGGCGTCGCCGACGATGCCGTAGTCGGCCACGCCGAAGATCGGCGCGTCCGCATCGCGGTTGACCGCCACGACCACCCCCGAGGTGCGCATCCCGGCCAGGTGCTGGATCGCCCCGGAGATCGCGATGGCGAAGTAGAGCTTCGGGGTCACGGTCTTGCCGGTCTGGCCCACCTGTTCGGCGTGAGGGCGCCAGCCCGCGTCGACCACGGCTCTCGAGGCGCCGAGTGCCGCCGTCTCACCGATCGCGTCCCGGAGGTCGGCCAGAATGTGCCAGTTCTCGGGTCCTTTCATACCCCTCCCTCCCGACACCACGATGGTGGCTTCGGAGACGTCCAGCGACGCGCCCTGCGACGCCTCGAAACCCACCACGCGGTAGCCGGGACGGTTTCCGGCCGCACCCGCGTGAAGTTCGTCCCGCACCCCCTCGCGGGGCGCTGTTCGGGGCGGGAATACGTTCGGCCGGATTGAGAGCAGCGCTGGGGACGCGAGGGCCCGGACGCGAGCGAGGGCCTTGCCCGCGAAGACCGGCCGGGTTGTCACGAGCGCACCGCCGGCCACCTCCACGCCGGTACAATCCGTGAGCAGCGAAACGCCCAGTCTGGCCGCGACGCGGGGGGCCAGATCCCTGCCCGTGGCGGTGGCCGCGAAGACGACTGCCCTGCAGCCATGGGTACGGATGTGGTCGGACAGCGCGGCCGCGAAAGGATCGGGACCGCCCGCATCTTCGCCCCCGGGGTCGAACCGGAGAATCCGGTCTGCACCCCATTCGGCCAGCTCTCCTCCCGGGGCCCCGGACACGGCAACCTCGACTGTCCCGCCCAGCGAATCCGCGAGCGTTCTGGCAACGGTCACCGTTTCGCGGGACACGCCGGCGACCGCGCCGTGCTTCGATTCGGCGACCGCGAGGATCTTCGTCATGGCCCAGTCCCCCGTGGCAGCCGCGCCGCCGCTCGGAAGCCGGGGGGATTTTGTCCGTGGGCTGCGAGGATGCGCATTGCCCTACAGCACCTTCGCCTCTTCACGCAGCAGCCTCACCAGCTCGCCCACCGCCCCCACCCCCTCCCCCACGATCCGGCCATCCGGGCGCGGCGGAGGGTACTGCAGCGCCTCGACGGCCAGCCCCGGCTCGACGACGGGCGCCTCCTTCTCGATCATGGGCTTCCGCTTCGCCATCATGATGCCGCGCAGCGACGCATACCGGGGCTCGTACTTCCCCTTGGTGAGAGTGGCCACGGCGGGGAGATCCATCTCGACCACCTCCTGTCCTCCCTCGACCGCCCTGCGGCAGGTGACCACTCCGCCGCCCACTTCCATGGCGGTCACCGACGTCGCGCACGGCCGCCCCACCAATTCCGCCACCATGGGGCCGACCTGCTGCTGATCGTCGTCGACCGCCTTCACGCCGAAGAGCACCAGTCCCGCGTCCCCCCCGGCCAGCTCGGATGCCAGCACGCGCGCGGTGGCCCATCCGTCCATGGTCGGCTCGCCCTTGAGCAGGACCGCCCGGTGGGCTCCCAACGCGAGACCCGAGCGCAACGACTCCGTGGCGGCCCCGGATCCGAAGCTCAGGAGCGTGACTTCGCCCGTGCCCGCCTCCTCGACCAGTTGCAATGCGGCCTCGATTGCGAACTCGTCGTACGGGCTGAGCACGTACTTGACGCCGTCGGGGACGATGCCGCGCCGGTCGTCGGCGATCCGAATGCGGGTCTCCGTATCCGGCACCCGCTTCACGCAGACGGTGATGTTCACCGCCGCCGCCCGCGGTTCAGTGCAGCCCGCGGCGGTATCCACGGACTGCCCACTACAGGAAGACGCCCACCGCGGCGAAACAGACGGTGGCCACGACCGCCCCCACCAGCGCGTACGGCAATTGCGTCCGCACGTGGTCGACGTGGTCGGTGGCGGCGGCCATCGACGAGATGATGGTCGTGTCGCTGATTGGCGAGCAGTGATCCCCGAAGATCCCGCCCGACAGCGCGGCCGCGAGGAAGGGCGCCAGGTCGAGGTCGAGCCCGGCGGCGGCCGGCACGATGATGGGGATCATGATCCCGAAGGTTCCCCAGCTCGACCCGATCGAGAACGCGATCGCGGCGGACACCACGAAGACCAGGGGCAGGAATACCGCCGGGGACAGGACGTCGCGGGCGAGGCCGGCCACGTAGTCGCCCGTGCCCAGCTCCCGGGTCACCCCTCCCAGCGCCAGTGCCAGCATCAGGATCACCGCCAGTGGGACCAGTCCCCCGGCTCCGCGGAGCGCGATACGCACCAGGTCGTCGACCTTGTAGGCCTTCTGAAGGAGCAGCAGGATCCAGGCGGCCGCCAGTCCGGCGAGCGAGGCGCAGAGAACGGCCATCGAGCCATTGCCGAACTGGCGCACTTCGGTGCGCGTCAGCCAGAGCACGACGGGCATCATCGCGACCAGCACCACGATCGGTACGATCATGTTGGCGGCGCGGGCCGGAATCGGCGCTTCCTCTTCCGGGGCCAGCACACCCTCGTCCATCATCGGGGTCGAGTCGGGCCAGAGGACCTCACCCTTGGCGGCCCGCGCTTCGGCCCGCTTCATGGGTCCCCAGTCCAGCTTGAAGAGGATGACGGCCAGGACGAGCAGGACCGCCGCGAAGGCGTAGAAGTTGAAGAGGATCGAACGCGCGAATATGCCCAGGGTGTCCCCCTCCGGGACCCCCGATTCGGCCAGCAGGCGCAGGTTGTAGGCGCCCCACGCATTCAGGGGAATCAGGATGCATATGGGCGCGCTGGTGGAGTCGATCACATAGGCCAGCTTCTCGCGCGACCTGCGGTAACGGTCGAAGAGTGGGCGCGACACCGACCCGGCGACCAGCACCGTGAGGTTCGATTCGATGAAGATGATCACGCCGATCACCCACGCCAGAAGCTGCGCGCCGCGCCCGCCGGTCACCCACTTCCTGCGCTCCAGCGCCGTCACGAAGCCCGTCACCCCACCCGACGCGCTGATGGTGGCGATGAGCGCGCCCATGACCAGGGTGAACATGATGACCATGGCGTTGCCGGTGTCCCCGAAAACTTCGGCGGTGGACTCCACCGTCCGCATCAGCCCGCTGCCGAAGTTCCAGTTGTGCAGAATCGACCAGCCCAACCACAGCCCCCCGGCAAGCGACAGGAAAACCTGCCGCGAGGCGATGGCGAGCCCGATCGCCAGGAGCGGCGGAAGTATGGAAACCCACGTCGGATCGTTCATGCCTGTAAAGCTACCACCTCGGCGCCTTCACCGCCGGATGCCCCCTCACGAAAAAGCGCAGTGGACGGTCCGCGGCTCGCGACACACCAATGCGGCCCGAGGTCCCCACCTCAGCCGCGGCGAGCGCCGGCCGCGCAACGAGGCGGATCGGCGGCAGGGACAGGTTGTGACCGTTGTGGCGCATCGCGATCCCCAGCGCCTGGGACAGCCGGCCCGGACCGCTGCAGAGCTCGGTGTGGCGACCTCGTCGCCGGGTCATGACATCCAGTCCCGACGCGGGCTCGAGGGCACGGATGAGCACCGCACCCGGGTCCCCCTCCGCGCCCGTCACCACGTTGATGCAGCGGTGGATTCCGTAGGAGACGTAGACGTACAGCGTGCCCCGCGTACCGAACATCGCGTCGTTGCGCGGAGTCCGTCCGTTGAAGGCGTGGGAGGCGGGGTCGTCAGGGCCCAGATACGCTTCGGTCTCCACGATGATTCCGCTCGTTTCACGGCCGCCGACGGTGGAGACGACAAGGGAACCCAGGAGGCGCCGGGCGACCTCGGCGGTGGTCCCGTCGAGAAGTCCGGGCAAGAACGCTACCGCGACCGCCGCCTTGGCCGGAGGAACCCGAGCAGTCCGGATCGTTCCGGCTTCCCCGTGTCGGAAGGGGGCTGGCCGGCAGCTGCCGGGACCCCGGGGCTCGTCCCGGCTGAGGCGCGCGAGGCGGTCGTGGTCGCGGTGGGCGCTCGTTCGGAGGGGGACTCGCGCCCGGTGCCGCGATGCCTCTCCGGCCTGGCGGCCGCGTGACTCCTCGCGTCCCGGGTCTGGTGGGGAGTGGAACCGCCCTGCGCGGAAGCCGCCTTCGCCGCCGACTTCCGCTTGCGCTCGTAGTCGGCGGCCCAGCTCGTCAGAACGCTGTCCGCACGCATCCGCGGAAGGACCTTCCGGATGCGCTCGGGGCTGTCCCGCAGCACCTTGAACACGTCGGTTCCGAACTGGTCGACCAGCCGTTCCGCGGTCTTGACGCCGACGCCCTTGTAACGGTGCGCAAGGTACCGTTTGATGGAACTGGCGGTTGTGGGCAGCCCCAGAGCCTTCATGTCGAGTTCCGGCGGGGCGTCCGGAGTGGCGGCCTCGATCAGCCGGACCCGAAAGCTGCCGTCACGCGCGCGGTCCACGGAGACGACTCCCTCCCCCGCGGCGAACTGCAGGAACTTGCTGAACTTGCCGAATCCCAGCGCGTTCTCGCTGAACCCCTTGTCGATCGCCATCATCCTGCGTTTCACGTCCGAATCCCGCGCCGGTCCGTGGTTCTTGCCGGCCACCTCCTGCAGGGCCCGGCGCAGTAGAACCAGGGCGGGTCCACGGTCGCGGGGCCCCTGCGCCCCCTGGGGCTGCCGCGGAGCCCTTGCCGGCTGGGCAACGTCACGGTCGCGGCCGCCACCACCCCGGCCCTCCCTGACCTGTGCCGACCTCCGACCGGGTGCACCGCGACGAACCCTCCCGCGCTGGACGTCCCCGTTGGGGGCGGGAGCCGCGCCACGCGCCCGCGACCCGGCCGTCCTGCCTCCCCGCGACGGTGGCGCGATCAGGTACTGCCCGTTCGACGCCCGCTCGATGTCGAGCAGTCCCTTGTTCGCCGCCTCGACGAGGAACTTCGAGAACTTCTTGAAGCCGAGGTCACGCTCGTTGAAGCCCGGGGAAATCTCCATGATGACCTGCTTCAGCCTGTCCGAGCGCATCACGTCGCCGCGCGAAACCATGCGGGAGACGGCCTCCTCGACGCACTGCCAGGCATCGGGGACACCGGTCTCCTCTTCCGACGTCTTGCTGAGCCCCGTCAGCGCCGTGTACGAGTAGTACTCGTCGCAGTTCTGGACGAGGATGTCGGAGCTGGATTCCTGGATTCCGATGCCGATGACGTACTTTCCGTACTCCTTGAGCTTCAGCACCAGGCTCGAGAAGTCGGAATCGCCGGTCAACAGGATGAAGGTGCCGATCTCGGGCCGGATGAAGACCAGTTCGATGCCGTCGATCGCCATGCGGATGTCGGTGGCGTTCTTCTTCGAGCTGCCGTAGGCCGGGGCGAAGATGAGGTCGATGGACGCCTCGGAGAGCGGCACGATGTATTGGGGGTAGCGGCGCCAGTCCGCGTATGCCCGCTGCACCGTCACCTTGCCCTTGATGATGTCGGATTCGAGGAGGTGCTTCAGCTCCTTGGCGAGGTCGCTGCGCATGCCCATCGTGACGTTGTCGAAATCGATCAGCAGTGCCGCGTTGGGAGCCTCCCGGGAGAGGCGCCCGACGGGGTCGCTGTGGAGAGCCTTTGTGTAGGGATTCTGCATGTGTGTTCAGTCTTGAATCGTCGCCTGGCGACTCGCGGCGCGAGCGTGCGGAGGCGTCGCCGAAAGGCGGCGGGACAGCTCGCGCCGCCTTACCGTGCCAGTGTCGGTAAGGGGAAGTTCTTTCATGAAGCTAACAAGATCGGGCACCTTGTATCCGGCGAGCGTCGCGGCGCTCCACGCCTGGATCTCCGGCTCGGTCACCACGCCTCCCTCCACCCGGACCACGCACGCGCAGATAGCCTCGCCGAGGATATCGTCGGGAACGCCCACCACCGCGGCCCTGTCCACGGCCGGATGGGCCATGATCCGGTCCTCCACCTCGCGCGGGTGCACCTTGAACCCTCTGCGGATGACCACATCCTCTCGCCGTCCCACCAGGTGAAGGTAACCGTCCTCGTCCACCAGCCCGAGGTCGCCGGTTCGCAGATACCCGTCGGGGTCCGTCGCCGCGGCGGTTTCGAGCGGCTGGCGGTAGTAGCCGCGCATCACACCGGGACCCCGAACCGCGATCTCGCCCACGCTTTCCCGCGGCAGGGTCGTACCGTCGCGTTCCCTGACCCTCACCTCGGTCCCGCCGACGGGGCGGCCGACCGTGAAGTGCCGCTTCCGGACGGGATCGCCGGGCCGGGACATGGCCAGGGTCGACGCCGCCTCGGTCAGGGAATAGGCGATGACGAGGGGCACGCCGAAGCCCTCCTCGATCCGGCGGGCGAGGTCGTCGTTCATCGGGGCGCCGGAAGACAGGCATAGGCGAAGCGCGGGTGGGGGTCCGCCCTCCCCTTGAAGGTCTCGCAGCAGGTTGGCGAAGTCGGTGGGAACCCCGTTCAGGACGGTGGCGCCGTGACGCCTCGTGGCTCTGAGGGCATCGGCCGCATCGGCGTCGTCCCGAAGCACGAGGGAGGCGCCGCTCATGGCCGTCCCCAGGAGTCCGGGGGCGAGACCGAAGACGTGGTGCAGCGCTCCGACCCCCGCCACCACGTCACCCGGAGCGAGGTCAATGGCGCGGCTGGTCTCGTTGGCGGCGTGCAGCAGGTTGGCGTGCGTTAGTTCGACCCCGCGCGGCTTTCCCGAGGTGCCCGAAGTGTAGAGGATGGCGAAGGGATCGCCGGGAGACGCCGCGGGCGCGGCGAAGTCTCGCCCAACCCCCGCCGATATGAGGTCCTCCCACTGGAAGATCCGGTCGTCGTACCAGAGGTCCTCCTCCCCCACCGTGACCAGATGGCTGAGCGCCGGCAGTTCGACCAGGAAATCCTCGAAGATCTGCAGGAAATCGATCCCGTGGGCGTTCTCGGCCGAGATCGCACACGCCGCCCCCGAGTGCCTGAGCGCATAGCGAAGTTCGGGGAGCCTGAGACGCGGGTCCACCGGAACGACGAGCGCGCCGATCCTGGCTGCGGCGAAGACGGACACCGCGAACTCGGGCCACGCCGGAAGCACCAGGGCGATCCGGTCTCCCGGGCCGAGCCCGAGATTGGCGAGCGACGCGGCCAGCGCCTCGGCCTGGTCGTCCACCTCGCCGAACGACAGGACGGTGTCGTCCGTGCACAGGTACGGCGCGGTGGGATCCCCGGCCGCCCGGTAGGCCAGGATCGATGTGATCGTCTGGGGCGTTACGCCTCCGTGAGGCTCCATCAGGACCAATCCTTCATGATACGGACAAGATCTTCGTCCGGGACCGGGATCGTCGTCCCGTCCCCTTCGCCTACGCGCCCAACTTCAAGCAGGCGCACGATATGTGCTACCCCGGACCGCGTCTTCTTGTCCCGCGCCATAAGGCCCACCAGCCGCCCGGGCCGCAGGAGTCCCGCGTCAAAGTCGGGCAGACCGAAGGCGCGCACCAGTCCGCGGACCTCTTCGGCCGTCCCCCGGGCCGTCACCCCCAGCGCCTCACCGATACGGGCTTCGGCCACCATCCCCACCGCAACCGCGTGACCGTGGGCCAGCGCATAGCCCGAATGCAGCTCGAGAGCGTGGGCCACGGTGTGCCCGAGGTTGAGGACCTGGCGCCGGCCCCCCTCGAATTCGTCCGCGGACACGACGGCAGCCTTGATCTCGACCGAGCGCAGGACGGCCCGTTCCACATGGTCAGGGTCGCCGGCAAGCAGGGACCCCGCGTGCGCCGCGAGCCAATCCGCGTAGCCGGCGTCCAGGATCACGCCGTGCTTGACCGCTTCCGCGAACCCTTCGGCGCGAGTGCCGATCTCCAGTGTGGCGAGGAATTCCGGGTCCGCCAATACCGCGGCCGGTGCGTGGAAGGCCCCAACCAGATTCTTCCCGGAGGAATGATCGACCCCGGTCTTGCCCCCCACCGATGCGTCGATCATGGCGGTCGTCGTCGTCGGCACCTGTATGAGGGGGACGCCACGCAGGAAGGTGGCCGCGACGAACCCGGCCACATCCCCCACAACCCCTCCGCCCAGCGACACCACGCAGCTGTCGCGCCCCAGCGCGGCCTCCATCAGCACGTCGGTGAGCGCCGCCCAGGTCTCGCGCGTCTTGTGCGCTTCCCCCGGTGGGAAGGAGGCCGCAACCGCGTCGATTCCCCCGGCTGCCAGCGATGCCGCGACTTCCCGGCCCCATAGCGCATCCACGTTTCCGTCGCTGATCAGGGCACAGCGCCCCGACCGCGCCGCACCGGCCACCGTCTCCGGAAGGAGAGCGCGCACTCCGCGTCCCACACGGACCGGGTAGCCGCCGGTGCGGGAAGCGACGCGCACTTCGCTGTAGCGTGGATTTCGCACAGTATCGAAGCAGGCAACGCCGCAGCGCCGTTGTCAAGCCGGAACCGGGCAACCCACACAGGGTTACCCGCGGCCGCGTTCCCTCCGCCCGCCGGCCCGCGCTCTGCCTGCCGGTGAATCGTGATAAATTGAAACGGTAGCCGTTGCCCGCGCGGGAGACGCGCCCCGATCCGCGGCGGCGCTCCGGGGCGCCGGCCACCCGGGCGCGCACGGCCCCAAACCGAGTAACCGCAATCGGGAGACGACGCGACGGTGCTGAGGGCAACCCTGGACAAGTTGCGAAGGGTCCGGATCCCCCGCTGGATCTGGTTGGCCGTCCTGTTCCTCGCCGCGGCCGGCACCGGACTCGCGGTGGGTGCCTGGCGGAACCTCTGCGCGGACTGTCCCTCCATTGCCCAGATCTACACCTACGAGCCGCAGCAGACCAGCAAGATCTATGCGCGCGACTCGACCCTCGTAAGCGAGATCGGACTCGAGCGGCGCACCCCGGTGGCGCTCTCCAGCCTTCCCGCCCACGTCCCCCAGGCCTTCATCGCCATCGAGGACCGGCGGTTCTACTCCCACGGCGGCCTCGACTGGAAGGGCATCACGCGCGCGGGACTGGAGGCCGTTCGGACGCGCTCTCTCTCCGGCGCGGGCGGCAGCACCATCACCCAGCAGCTTGCGCGCAACATGTTCACCGACCGCATCGGCTTCGAGAAGAGGGTCGTGCGGAAGCTCAAGGAATGGCAGGTGGCACTGGCCCTGGAGGAGGCGTATTCGAAGGACCAGATCATCGAGGCATACATGAACCAAATCGGGTATGCCCATGGCTGGTATGGTCTTCAGACAGCCTCCCGCAACTACTTCGGAAAGAACGCAATCGACATGAATCCCGCCGAGGCGGCACTCCTGGCGGCGATCGCAAACCGGCCCGAACGGTACAGTCCCCTCAACAACCCGGAGGCCGCGACGGGACGCAGAAACCTGGTGCTCGATCTCATGGCGCGGGAGGGATACCTGACCGAAGAAGAGGCGGAGCACTGGAAGGAGGAGCCGGTGCCGCTGGAACGGGCCAGGAATGTCACCGTTCAGGCGCCCTATTTCGTCGAATGGGTCCGGAAGATCCTGGACGACCGCTTCGGGAACAAGCTCTACACAGCCGGTCTCAAGGTCTACACGACCCTGGACCTGGACATGCAGGCGGCAGCCCAGGAGGCCATGGAGGCCGGCTGGGCCCGGATCGAGGACCGGGCCGGTTTCCGGCATGCCACCTACCAGGAGTTCTCCGAGGAGAGCGACACCTTCAACATCACCGAGATCCCCTACGTGCAGGGGATGTTCATCGCGGCCGACCCCCGGACGGGCCATGTGCGGGCCATGATCGGAGGACGCGACTACGTTCACTCGAAGTTCAACCGGGCGACCGACGCCAGGCGGCAGGCCGGCTCGTCCTTCAAGCCGCTCGTGTACGCGGCGGCACTCGAGAGCGGGATTCCGGCTTCCGAGATCATCGTGGACAGTCCGGTCGTCGAGGAGCAGGCCGACGGCACGCTGTGGAAGCCCAGCAACTTCGACGAGGACTTCAAGGGGCCCATCACCATTCGCCGTGCCCTTCGCGAGTCGGTCAACATGGTCGCGATCAAACTGGGGAAGATGGTTGGTCTGGAATCGGTCGCCCAAACCGCCCGGCACCTCGGAATCCGAACGGAAGTGGAGCCGTATTCCTCGAGCGCGATCGGAGCGGCGGAGGTGATTCCCCTCCAGATGCTCGAGGCCTACTCCACATTTGCCACGCTGGGAACGCGCGTGCGCCCCTTCCCGATCCTGAAGGTGGAGAATGCCGATGGAGATGTCCTCTGGGAACCCAGGCCGGAAACCACGAGCGTCCTGGATTCGCTCGTGGCCCGCCTGACGGTGTCGCTCCTGGAGGACGTGGTGGCACAGGGAACCGGCTACACCGGGGTCCGTCTGCTTGCGGGACTGCCGACCGAGGTGCCCGCGGCCGGAAAGACCGGTACGACCAACGAAGGCCGCGACGTATGGTTCTTCGGTTTCACGCCCACCCTGACGGCCGCGGTCTGGTTCGGGATGGACATGCCGGAGCCGATCGTTCCCAGGGCGACCGGCGGAGGGCTCGCTTCTCCCGTCTGGGGCGAGTTCATGCGCCGGGTGTACTACGGCGATGCCGACGATGAGGAGTCCCTCCCCCTCCTGCCCCTCCCCGGTTCCTGGCCAATTCCAAACGGCCTCATCACCCTCCGCGTCGACACCAGCACCGGTCTGTTGGGATCCAGATGGTGTCCGGTTGAGGACGCGTACGACGAACTCTATCTGCCGGGAACCGAGCCCACCGAATACTGCGACCCCGCCCGCTTCCGGCGCACCACCACCCGCCATGACCCCTAACCAGCAACCGCGCAGCAAGCCATGACCGACGCATCCCCCACCCGCACCTTCGTCTTCGAGACCACGCACCACGCCATGTGGGCCGAGGATGTGGCCCGTGACCAGTCGATTCCCGCCGAGGTGGTCCCCGCACCGCCCGACGGTGGGGCCCGCTGCGGTGTCGCGCTGCGGACGCCGGTGCACCGCGCCGACGAACTCGCCCAGGCGCTCGACGAGGAGCGGATTCTGTACAGGGTGTTGAACGCCTGACACCTTCTCCCGGACCAGTTTGTCGGCGCCGGGTCAGGCCGTGATCCGCTCCAGGACCAGCGGCAGCGGAGCCGCTTCCGGACCGTCCGCCACCGTCACCGCCTCGTGGACCACCCGCGCCCCGATGAACAGGTCGTCCCTTGACGAGCCGTGGACAACGGCCAGCGGATCGCCGCGCGACACCAGGTCCCCGACTGCGACCAGCATTTCGAAGCCCACCCGCGGGTCGATGTCCTGATCCTGGCGTGTCCTGCCCCCTCCCATGGGAATCACGCCGTACCCCAGCGCATGCGGATCGATACCCGCGACCACTCCTTCCCTGTTGGCCGCCACCACCCTGGTCACGGGGGCGGCCGGCAGCCCGTACCCGGCCTGGGACAGCGTCAGCGAGCCACCCTGCGCCACCACCAGCCTCTCGAAGCGCTCCAGCGCCCCACCCCCCGCAAGGACCTCCCACGCGCGTCGACGTCCCTCCGCGAGGTCGGCGACGACCCCACCCGCCAGCGCCATCTCGGCGGCCAGTTCCGTGACCACCTCGCGCAGGTCACCGGGTCCGCCGCCCGCCAGACAGCCCAGCGCCTCACGCACTTCGAGCGCGTTGCCGACTGTCCTCCCGAGAGGGCGGTCCATCGCCGTCAGCACCGCGGTCACCGACAGTCCCCTCGCCCCCCCGACCCCGACCATGGCACGGGCCAGGGCGCGCGCCTCCTCGATCCCCGACAGGAACGCGCCTTCGCCCACCTTCACGTCCAGCACCAGCCCGTCCAGGCTCTCGGCCAGCTTCTTCGACATGATCGACGCCGTGATGAGAGGGAGCGAGGGCACCGTTCCCGTGACGTCGCGCAACGCGTAGAGCCTGCGGTCCAGGGGGGCGATCTCCTCGGTCTGGCCGATCATGGCACACCGCACTTCGCGCAGAATCCGGTCGAAACGGGTCAGCGAAATGTCGGTCCTGAAACCGGGGATCGACTCGAGTTTGTCCAGTGTGCCACCGGTGTGTCCGAGCCCCCGGCCCGACATCATGGGCACCACCAGCCCCAGCTCCGCCGCCAGTGGCGCGAGCACCAGCGAGACCTTGTCCCCCACCCCACCGGTCGAGTGCTTGTCCACGCGGGGCGCCCCCGCCCCACCCCTCTCAAGCACCCGGCCCGAGTGCAGCATGACCTCGACCAGGACATCCAGTTCCTCGTCGCCGAGCCCGCGGAAGTACACCGCCATGAGGAAGGCGGCCATCTGGTCGTCGCCCACGTGTCCGTCGAGATAGTCCTTCAGGAACCCTTCCAGCTCGTGCGCCGACAGGGCGTGCCCGTCCCGCTTGCGGGCGATGACCTGCTGCGGAATGACGCGCGTCCTCATGACCCCGCTCTTCGCCGGCCCACCGCGCCCGCCCACCACCATTCCCCGCTCAGGGGGCCCCCGCTTCCCGGCGCAAAAGCACGGCGTCCACCTCGAAGTCGGTGACGGCCAGCCTGCCGCCGCGCCGCTCCAGCCGGACGCTGACGAGCACCAGACGGGCAGAGAGCAATTCGCCCCCCAGATCCAGGGTCATCGAATCCCGGGACACCTCCAATTCCTCGAAAAGGCCCAGGAACCGCGACCGCTGCTCGGCCAGTTCCACGAGCGGAAGCAAAGTGGCCCGCCCCTGCTCGACACCATCCAGCCGCATGACCACCTCGGTGCCGTCCTCCGACAACCCGAAACTCAGGTCCTCGTCCCCCACCCGGGCCGCTCCCGTCTCGCTGGCCACGATCGCCAGGTCGAAACCCGCGACCGACAGCGGCGACTGCCGGTCCAGGGCCTCGATCCGCACCGGCCGCCCCCGCGGCTCCGGCAACACGCGCAGCGCCTCCATCACGCGCTCGACCCGCTCGTCCCGGTCCAGCCGCGGCGGGAGCACCATTTCGCCTCCCCCGATCCACCCCTGCACCGCCCGGGTTCCGTGATTCTCGATCAGGTAGCCCACCGCCTCCTCGACCTGCTCCCACTCCTCGCGGGGCAACTCGACGACCTCGTCCCCCACCCGCCCCTCCACCAGCCCCCCGTGCGCGGCCAGGATCTCCTCCACCCGTGCCGCCTGGCTCCGCTCGGCGAAGGCAAAGGCCGACCACGGCCCGGCGAACGTCACCACGCCGATGATCGTCAGCGACAACGGGATGGCCTTGATGTCGCGGCTGCGCGTGATCACGCGGTGCAGCGCCATCGCGCCCAGCCACACGGCGAGGACTCCAAGCAGATACCGCCTCTCCGTCACACCGTACTGCCCGATGCGCTGCCAGAGGGCGATGAGTACCATCACCGACGCCGGCACGATCGCAATCCAGAAGGCCAGCGCATACCGGTCGATCCACGCCTTCTTCCCGCCGATGCGTTCCGGGTAGGCCACCAGCAGCGAGAAGATCCCCGCAACGGCGAGGCTCGAAACCAGGTTTCCGGTCCAGCCGCTGGGCCAGGTTCCCGTCACGACGATCCTGCCCAGGTAGAGCATCAGGATCGTGACGTAGACCGCCACGAGCGGAAGCATGACGAACTGGCAGAGCACCCTCAGCGCCCCCGGGTAGTAGCGGCTCCGCTCCAGCTCGTCGAAGTCGGCCGGAACGCCCGCCAGGAAGTGGACCGGATGGAAGAAGAAGGCGATCAGGAAGAGGAGGCGCGGGTAGTGCAGGTCGGGGACGGATACGCCGAGAAGGTTGTCGACGGCCAGTAGGGCCAGCACCAGCCCCACGAAGAGCACCAGCGAATAGAGCGTCGCCAGCAGGAACCTGAAGAAGAGCGCCCGGTTGTACTGCCAGAATCCGTGGGAGGCGGTGAAGCCGAAGTAGGGCACCACGCTCGCCGCCAGGTGGAAGGTGATGAGCAGGTGGCCGAAGCGCTGGGCCAGGACTTCGTTTTCCCAGGGGCGGAGGTCATGGTAGACGAATACCAGCAGGGCCGCGCCCAGGGCGGAGACCGCCCACCGAGCCAGCGTCCCCCAACCGCGCCGCTCGCCCACCAGCGTCACCGTGATGAAGAGCGGCAGTCCCAGGGTCGCGGCAAGCGCCAGCCTGAACGAGAAGCCGATCTCCTCCGACCCCACCGCCGACACCGCCGCGCAGCCCACCACCGCCGCGCAAACGACGGCCTCGGGGAACCGCCGCACCACCGAAGCCGCCGATGCCAGCAGCTGCTCCAGCGAGGGGAGCTTCATGATATCACCGAGGGAAGCAAAGTGATACTATACGCCATCCGATCATGATATCACTTTCTTCTCCGTCTCCTTGTCCGGCGCGGGCCGGGGCGGCGGCTCCCAGTCGGTCATGCCCTTCACGTAACGGTGCAGCCACCGCATCTCCTCCATCATCAGGGTGCGGCGGTGGCGCGGCTCGGTGATCCCGTGCCCTTCCCGCGGGAAGAGGATGAAGCGGGCCTCGACGCCCAGGTGGCGCAGCCCCGCGAAGAAGTTCATGGACTGCTCCATGGTGTCGGTCCGGTCGTTGGCCCCGTGGAAGAGGATGGTGGGCGTCTTCACCCGGTCCACGTGGGTGTACGCGGACCGCTCGGTCCAGTGGTCGCGGTTGGACCAGGGGTCGCCGCCCAGGTACCAGCGCACCACGTCGAAGTTGAACCCGCTGCCGAATTCGCTGCGCCAGTCGGCGACCATGGCGCCCAGGCTCGCCGCCTTGAATCGGTCGGTACGCGTGATCGTCCACCCGCCCAGAATGCCCCCGTAGCTCCACCCCTTCACGGCCAGCGAGTCCGGGTGGGCCACGCCCCGCTCGATGATCGCGTCCACGCCGGTCATGAGGTCCTCGTAGTCGCCGCCCCCGATGTCGTTCATGTTGCCCCTGAGCAGTGCGTCCCCGTACCCGGAGGAACCCCGGACATTCGGCTGCAGCACGGCGTAACCCTGCGACACCAGGATCTGCGCGTCGGCGTCGAAGCCCTGTGTGAAGACCCCGGCGGGACCCCCGTGAATCTCCAGAATCGTGGGCCCGGGCGAAGTCCGGTCCACCGGCCGGTAGAGCAATCCCTCGATTTCGAGGCCGTCGAAGCTCCTCCAGCGGACCACCTCCGGCCGCACCAGGTCCTTGTCCGCCAGGCCTGGATTCGCCTCGGTGAGCCGAACCTTCGTCCCGTCCTCGAGGTCGGCCAGCCACAGGTCTCCCGTTTCGGTGGGGCCCGCGAACTGGAACGCGGCCAGGCGGTGCAGCCGGTCGTAGGACGCACTCGAAACCACGCCCGTCTCGTGCGTGATCTGCTCGATGTCGCCCGACCGCATGTCGACCCGATAGAGGTTGGCCACCGTGCGGTCGAGGGCGACGATGTCGATGGAGCGGCCGCCCGGGTTCCAGCGGTATCCCCGCATGTCCATGTCGGTGTGGGCCATCAGCTGGCGGGTCTCCCCGGTGGGAATGTGGTAGTGGTAGAGGTTGCCCTGGTCCAGCTCCCACGTCTCCAGGTCCGGCGCCACGAAGGTGATCGCGCGGCCGTCGGGCGACCACGCCAGCTGCGACTCCGGCGCGTCGTTCCCGGTGATCAGGATCTCCTCGCCGCTCTCGATGGTCAGCAGTGCGACCTCGGAAAGATGACCCGCGTTGCGCCGGTTCTCGCCGCGGTAGGTGTACGCCAGGAAGTTCCCGTTCGGCGAGGGCGCGAAGTTGCCCACGATGCGCCCCTCTTCGGTCAGTCGCTTCGCCTCGCGCGGCGCATCCGCGATCCCCGCCGTGACCTGCCACACGCCGTTCCACGAGCCCCGCGTCTGGCCGTTCGGCCCCTCGTCGATGAAGATCGCGTCGTCCCCGTTCTTGCGTTCCTTCTCCAGGTCGTCCGGAAGCGAATCGCTGGCCAGGAAGAAGATCGACATCCCGTCGGCGGACCAGCGGTGGCTTCCCACCGCCGTGGCGTGTTTCGTCAGCTGGGCGGCCTCGCCTCCATCGACCGGAAGGAGGAAGAGTTGCCGCACCTTGCCGTCCCCCTCCCCGGCGGGACGCGTGAACGACACCCAGCGGCCGTCGGGCGACCACTCCGCGGACCGGTCGTCGGGCGAGCCGGTGAAAGGCCGCGCGTTCCGCCCGTCGGCACCCACCACCCAGATGCGGCTCACCCGTTTGTTCTTCTCCCAGTCGAGCTCGTTTCTCGTGAAGAGAATCCGCGACCCGTCCGGAGAGAGACGCGGTCCCGAGACGCGCACCATGTCGATGGCGTCGTCGACGGTGAAGGTGCGGCCGGCGTCCCCGGCGGCACCGGTCTCCTGGCCGCCGAGTGGCGTGACGGTGATTGTCGCCACGACCGCGGCGGCGGTTGTGATTGCGGTGCGGCGAGTGCGGGGCAGAGTGCTGCCACCGGGTGCGTGGCGGCGTGTGCGCATGGTGATCCTCCCGGAAAGATGGCCTCGGCTGCCGACACCCCGAATATCGGGATCACGGAGTCCACCCGACAGCCCCGGCACACACGCGGGAGGGGTGATGACCGGACCTGGGCCCCGCTACCTGGTCGCGACAGCCCCGGTCACATTGGGGGAGGGTCCCCGGAGCGCCCTACTGCCGACTGGCGGGAAGGAGCAGTTCGAGCAGGTCGTCCGGACTGACCGCCAGCGTCTCGGTGAGGATTTCGCGCCCGGCCAGGAACTTGACCCTGAGCTGGATGTGGGGAAGGTGCCACTTGAACTTGAAGGTGGCATCGCTCTTTCCGTGCACGATGCCCAGCCGCCTCGAGCCGTGTTCGGGGGCGATGTATATGGTCGCCTGGCTGAAGTTGTGATTCCGAACCAGCAGTTCGACCTCCTCCGTACCCGCCTCGTCCTGCTCCAGGGGGTTGTCCGCCTGCTGCCCGGTTCCCATGCAACCGGCCAGGCCGACGGTCAGGAGCGACGCGAAGAGAAGGAGTTGACGGTTCGAAAGGCTCCGAAGACTTGCTCTGAGACCGGACATGACGGGCTCCCTCGTTTGGATGTGACCTTGTCTGCTATACCCCTGCGGGCCGCAAAGGCTCCACTCTGTCTTCTCGGGCAGGAGGCACGGCGGTCCGACGACACTCGCGCGCGGACCCTCCCCGGACCGCACGCCGCTCAGCCACGCTCCCCCATCGGCACGTAGTCCCTCCGGGGATGTCCCTTGAAGACCTGGCGTGGCCGCGCAATCTTCTGCTCCCGGTCCACCACCATCTCCTCCCATTGCGCGAGCCACCCGACCGTGCGCGGGATCGCGAACAGCACCGGGAAGAGCTCGACCGGGAAGCCCAGCGCCTGGTAGATCAGCCCCGAATAGAAGTCGACGTTCGGGTACAGGTTGCGCTTCACGAAGTACTCTTCCTGCAGCGCGATCTTCTCCAGCTCCAGCGCGATGTCGAGGAGCGGGTTGCGTCCCGTCACCTCGAACACCTCGTCGGCCGCCTTCTTGATGATGGTCGCGCGCGGGTCGTACGCCTTGTAGACACGGTGGCCGAACCCCATCAGCCGCCGCTCGCCGCGCCGGACGCTTTCCATGAAGGCCGGGATGTTGTCGGTCGTGCCGATCTCGACGAGCATCCTGAGCACGGCCTCGTTGGCGCCCCCGTGCAGCGGCCCGTAGAGCGCGGCCATCGCGCCCGCCATGGCACAGTACGGATCCGGGCGCGAGCTCCCGATCACCCGCATGGCGGTGGTCGAGCAGTTCTGTTCGTGGTCGGCGTGCAGGATGAAGAGGATATCCAGCGCGCGCACGAGTGCTGGTGGCGCCTGGTACTCGCTCCCGCCGATCCGGAAGAGCATGTTCAGGAAGTTCGCCGTGTACGAGAGTCCGTTTTCGGGGTAGACGTACGGCAGGCCCTTGTGGTGCCGGTAGGTGTACGCGGCCAGCGTGGGCATCTTGGCCAGGAGCCGCACGACCTGGGCGCGCCGGATGGCGGGGTCGTCGATCTGCTTGGCTTCGGGGTAGAAGGTGGACAGCGCCGCCACCGTCGAGATCATCATCCCCATCGAGTGCGCGTTGTAGCGGAATCCCTGCAGGATGGTCGTGACGTTCTCGTGTACGTAGGTGTGGTAGGTGACCTGGTGCACGAACTCGTCGAGTTCCGCCTGCGTGGGGAGTTCGCCGTTGAGGATCAGGTAGCAGACCTCGAGGAAGGTCGACTGCTCCGCCAGTTGCTCGATCGGGTATCCCCGGTACTCCAGAATCCCCTTGCTGCCCTTGACGTCGGTGATCCGGCTGGTGGTGAAGGCCGTGTTGGTGAAGCCGGGGTCGTAGGCCATCATTCCGAAATCGCCGTCGTTGACCTTGATCTGGCGCAGGTCCATGGCGCGGATGACGTCGCCGTCCAGCACGTCGACTTGGTACTGCCGTCCGGTGCGGTTGTCGGTGATGCTGAGGGTGTTCCTGGTGTCGTGGTCGGACATTGGGTCTCCGGGGCCGGCGGAGTGCCGGGTCAAGGGGCTGGCAAGTGAAGTCCAACCCTTATTCTACTAGGAGCCCGTGGATAAATCCACGCGAGCACCGAGAGCGGTGAGGCGCCGTGCTGGCAAGGCGCTTTGAAGGGGGAATAGCAGCGCTATTCGCCCGAAAAGCAACGCAGAGCGTGAGCGTCCAGCGCGGATGCATCGCCGGTCGAATGCCGGGAGGATTTCTTCCACGGGCTCTGCAGAACGAGGGTCCCGGAGAAGGGGTGGGATGGCCGCCCCGCGGCTGGTCCCGTTACCGCGGCTTGCGGGGATCGACCTCTTCGAAGACGGTCCTGTTGCCTTTGCCGTCGAAGGCGATGACCGCGTACGGCCGCGGGTTGGGCCCCTCCATCCCGGGTGAACCCGTCGGCATGCCCGGTACGGCGATGCCCTTGACCTCGGGGGCTTCTTCCAGGAACCGCCTGACGACGCTGGCGGGCACGTGGCCCTCGATTGCATAGTCGCCGACCACGGTGGTGTGACAGGACGACAGCTCGAGGGGGACTCCGTGGCGTATCTTCACGCCCCTCAGGACCTCATTCGTCACATCTTCCACGCTCACCTTGAACCCGGCCTCGGTCATGTGGTCCACCCACTTGCTGCAACACCCACAGGTGGGTGACTTGTAGACGTGGAGTTCGGGGTCCGCACCGACACCCGCATCCGATCCCCGAAATGCGATCACCAGCAGGGCCCCTGCGACCAGAAGACCGGCCGCCGCAAGTTTCTTCATGTTCATTCTGACGTCCTCCACACTTTGGAATCGTGGCGAGTGGCCGGCACCGACGGCGGCGCCGCGCGGCCTGCATGTCCCAGGTTGGAAGATAGCTGGACCGGGGCTCACCCAGAAAGGTTGGACTGCAAGTGCCGAGGGAGGGACTCGAACCCTCACGCCCGCAAGGGCAAAGGTTTTTGAGA
>JAPPGM010000049.1:0-19687 GCA_028874995.1 Gemmatimonadota bacterium
CGCCGAAAAAGGTGGCCGACGATCCGGCTCGTGTCAACCTAAGTACATAATCCCCTCTACAGTTTACGGTGCTTCGAGTATCAGCGTGCCCGCCATTCCTGCAAGATCCGCTGATCGCGGTCCAGGTTGAGCTCAAAGGCGTTCCGGCGCTCCTCCGGCAGCGACCTGAACCACTCCAGGGTGTCGAGTGCCGTCACCGCGAGCGGCCGGAACTTCAGCCCCACGGCCACCCCCCTGTGCGACCGGACGCGCGAAATGCCGCGGGCGGGACCGTCGGTCGGCGGATACCAGAGCTGAAAACGCGCCTGCCGGTCCATGAGAAACTGCTCGTCCACCCAGGTGAAGCTCAGCGGCGTGCTCGTGATTGCGCGCACCCCATAGAGGAACTCGGCCATCGAGGTCTCGTCCAGGGCGGGCCCGGCCGCGTTGTAGGTGCCCCCGATGTCGCGCTCGATGAGGTGGACCATGAACTCCGCAAGGTCGCGCACGTCGATGTACTGGACCGGAGTGGCCTCGCTTCCCGGCGCGATGATGTCGCCGCCGCGGTCGATGCGCACCGGCCAGTACGTGTAGCGGTCAGTGGGATCGCCCGGCCCGGCCACCACGTGGAGCCGCACCACGGTGCCGCGTTCCCCGTACGTGTCCGTCACCGCGTTCTCGCAGAGCACCTTGAGGGGCCCGTAGTAGCGGTTGGTGTCCTCGCTGGTCGGGTCCTCGATGGGGAGCAGTTCGGCGTCCTCGGTCAGTTCGTCCTGGTCGAAGTTGTACACCGACCCGGTCGAGGTGAAGACGTACCGTCCCACCGAGTCGAGCAGCAGTTCGGCCGAGTCGCGCACGTGCCGGGGCACGTACCCGCTGTTGTCGATGACCGCGTCCCAGCTGTGGCCGCTGAGGGCGTCCAGCTGGCCGTCACGGTCGCCGATCAGGGTCTCCACCCCGGGGAAGAGGCCGGGGTTGGTGCGCCCCCGGTTGAAGAGGGTGACCTGGTGGCCGCGGTACATGGCGTAGCGCACCATGTGGGGGCCGATGAATCCGGTGCCGCCCAGGATGAGGATGCGGAGGGGGGAGGAGGTGGAATGGGTCATGGGATCAGACCTCCCACCCGGCCCGATACTCTCGCGTCAAGTACCGGTTTGCATCCTCGACATTCGTGATTCGCATGGTGTCCGCGTCGTAGTGGATCTTCTGCCCCTGACCGGCCCGCAGCGCGACCACGCCCAGCAACATCACCTCCGTCAGCCGTGACGCGTACGAGAAGGGGCTCGACGCCTCGCCGCCCTCCTTGCAGGCGTTCACCCAGTTCATCTGATGGGAGTCCTCGATGCGCGGGTAGCTCTGTGGCACGGCCTCCGCCTCGGCCGCCAGCGACTCGGGGAAGAGCCTGGGGTTCCTGCCATAAGTGCCGTGCATGAGGATGCCGCGCTCGCCCACGAACATGACGCCGCCGTTGCGGTTCAGGCGGACATCGTCGGGAAGGGATGTCGGGCGTGGAGGCATGAAGCCGCCGTCGTACCAGTGCATGTCGACCGGGGGCATGCCCTCCCGGGCGGGGAACTCGAAGTGCGCCCGCATGGCCTGCGGGTATGATGCGGGGTCCTCGGAGGGACCGCCCCACGGTGAGGAGGTGGCCTCGATGGTTGTGGGGTAGGTGAGCCCGAGGGCCCAGTAGGGGTGGTCGACCAGGTGCGCACCCATGTCTCCCAGGGCGCTGACCCCGAAGTCGACCCAGCCTCGCCAGTTGAAGGGGTGGTAGACGGGGTGATAGGGGATCTCCTTCGTGGTGGGGCCCAGGTACAGGTCCCAGTTCATTCCCTGTGGCAGGGCGTAGCCCGCGTCCATCACGTCGGCCGTCATGGAGAGGATCGTGCCGCGGTTCCACTGCTGGTACCAGCCCGGGTTCAGGCCGCCGTCCCAGCGGCCGGGGCGTTGGAAGCCCTGCGGCCAGATGGGCCGGTTGGTCCAGATGTGTACCTCGGCCACCTCTCCGAGAATGCCCGCCGCCACCCACTCGTTGATCAGCCGCGCCCCGTCCTCCGAGTGTCCCTGGTTTCCCATCTGCGTTACCGCACCGGTCCGCTCCGCGATCTCGTTCAGCGCCCGCGCCTCGTGCACGGTGTAGGTGAGCGGCTTCTCCACGTAGACGTGCTTGCCCGCCTCCATCGCGGCCCTGGCGATCGACGCGTGCAGGTGATCGGGGGTCGCGATCAGGACCGCGTCCAGGTCCGCTTCGCGGTCAAGCAACTCACGAAAGTCGGTGTACTGGCGCGCCTGCAGGAACTGTTCGCGCCAGCGGTGGCCCTTCTCGCGCGGGTTGCCGTCGCCATCGCTGAGCCGTTCCTGCACCCGCCGATGCACCACGCCGAAGTCCACGTCGCAGATCGCGGCAATGTGCTCGGTGCCGAACTCCTGTGCATTCTCGGTCCCCTGCCCGCCGACCCCGATGATCGCGAGGTTCAGCATGTCGGAGGGCGCCTGGTACCCCGGTCCCCCCAGGACATGGCGCGGCACGATCATCGCCCCCATCGCCAGTTTGGAACTGCGGTCCACGAAATCCCTGCGGTTCAGCTTGTCGGACACGATCGGATTCTCCACGTTGGGGCCCGGATGCGCGGCGGTGCGCGCCAGCGCTCTCCCTGGCCTTCAGCAAGCGAGGTAACGATGACCCGCGACTCCTTTGGACGGCAAGCCCGGCGCATTTTGAGCGCACTGGCCCTGCTCGTCCTCTGCCCCTCCCTCCTCTCGGCAACCTGGTCCGTGATCGCGGTCGACACGCGCAGCGGCCAGGTGATCATCGCGTCGGCCACCTGCGTGGCGCAGGGGCGGTTCGCGGGATTCCCGGCCAAGGGCCTGATGGACATTCAGGCCATCGTGGTGCCTGGTGTGGCGGTGGCCGCGGCACAGGCGGCGGTGGACAACACGCGCGAAAACCAGCGGCTCATCTACCGGGAGCTCAAGGCGGGGACGCCTCCGGACGAGATCATCGAGATGCTCTCGGAGGATCCACGCTTCGCGGGACGCCAGTTCGGGATCGTGGACCTTCAGGGACGCTGCGCGGGCCACTCCGGGAGCGGCAACGGGGCGGCCTCCCTACACGTCGCCGACAGCATCCCGGACCAGGGGATCTTCTTCTCGATCCAGGGCAACATCCTCGCCTCGGACGACGTGGTACACATGGCGGTGGCGGCTTTCAAGGGCGAGGGCGGCACAATGGCCGACCGGGTCATGGCCGCCATGGAGGCCGCCGACGCCGAGGGCGGTGACCGGCGCTGCACCTGCGAATCCG
The DNA here is from genome assembly GCA_028874995.1 of Gemmatimonadota bacterium. Taxonomy (GTDB): domain Bacteria; phylum Gemmatimonadota; class Gemmatimonadetes; order Longimicrobiales; family Gaopeijiaceae; genus Bin94. The sequence goes on from JAPPGM010000049.1 coordinate 3,284, forward strand.
AGCCGGTGCTGGAGGTCCCCTGCGACGGCAAGACGTCACACGTGGCCTACATCCTGGTCGCCAACCCGGACGACACCGAGGGGGAGTCGTTCAACGACGGCGAGTACTCGCTCTTCATCGACGTCCACGACGAAAACATCCAGACGGGCGAAAACGCCAACCCGGTCAGGACGCTGAGGATGCGCTACGACCGCTGGAAGGGGGGAGGCGGCTGACCCCTGTCGTAGGCTCAGCCTTCCGCAATCGCGGCGATGGCCTCCGCCTCGGAGTCGTACACCGTTACGACACGGTCAAAGCCGCTGGCCGACAGGACTTTCCGAACCGTGCGGGGCAACTGGCAGATCGCAAACGCTCGTCCCGGCTCGTTGAACTGCTTCGCAATCGTCAACAGAACCCTAAGACCCGCACTGCTCAGATACGGAACCTTCGTGAAGTCGACCAGCAACGCGGTATCTTCGGGACCGATACCTGCCTCGAGCGCAGTCTGCCAGTCCAGATAGTTCGAGCTGTAGATGCGACCCTCCGGCCTCGCGATGACGATTCCGTCGTTCTGGGACCAATTGACTTGGAGATCCATGGTTTCTTGCAATCCTGGCAATCTGTGAGTGTTTACGCCCGGGCCGCCCATTCCGCGAGCAACGCGGCTTCAAGCTCCAACATGCTGTCCGTCGTTACCGCCTGGCCGCCCATGGCTCCCGGCTTGCGGGGCCCGGCCCGGAGCGCGCCGCCCGGCCGGTCCTCCTCGCCGAGGCCGATCCACCACTCCAGCGTGTCGCGGACGGTGTCGGCAACCGGCCGACTAGTATACCCGGTGGCGATCGCCTGCGAAATATCGACCCGGTGCGCCCCGCCGAAGTCGCCCGTGGTGGGATTCCAGATGGGGAAGAACACATTCTGCTCCTCAATGAAGCTCGCGTCGACCCAGTGGAAGACGGCTTCGCCGCCACTCACCTCGCGGCAGGTCTCCAGCATGCTCCCCATGGTCAACGGTTCCACCGGTCCGATCGCGTTGTAGACACCGCCCACTTCGTTCTCCAGCATGCCCACCATCCAGCTGCCCAGGTCGCGCGCGTCGATGAACTGAACCGGATCGTCGGGCGTGCCGGGGACCAGCATGTCGCCCCCCATCGACACGCGCACGGGCCAGTAGGTCCAGCGGTCGGTGGGGTCGCCGGGGCCCACGATGTAGCCCGGACGGACGATGTTCGCACGGTCGCCGAACACCCCCTGGACCGCCTCCTCGCAGAGCGCCTTGAGGGGGCCGTAGGTCCGGCCGGTGACCTCCTCGACCGTGGGGTCTTCGAGCCGGCCCACCTCGTATTCCTCGGTGATCCCGTCCGGGGCCAGATCCTTGTAGGCGGAGATGGACGAGACGAACATGTAGCGCTCCGAATCGGCCAGCATCTCAGCGGAGTCGCGAACGTGGCGGGGGACGAACCCGGAGTTGTCGATCACCGCGTCGAACCGGCGGCCCTCCAGCGCGGCGAGGTCGCCGTCGCGGTCGCCAACGAGCTTTTCCAGCTCCGGAAAGAGGTGCGGGTTGGTGCGGCCGCGGTTGAAGAGGGTGACGGTGTGGCCCCGCGACATGGCGTAGCGCACCATGTGCGGGCCGATGAAGCCGGTGCCGCCGAGCACGAGGATCGTCATGGGGGAGGGGCCGGTGTCGCCGGGGGCGCAGGCCAGGGGTCCGGGCAGCCCAAGCCCGATGGCCCCGGCAGCCGCAGCGGTCGTCTTGAGGAATTCGCGACGGTTCTGTGGGGACTGCATCTGACTCTCCTGATTTCCGGCGCACGCCAGGCGCCTTTGGCCCGATTGGAAGGTAGGTGTCGGCAGGGACCGCCAATGTACGGCCCGGCGAGCGTTTCGGAAACAAGTTCGTCACCGGGGTTGCCCCGGGTGCCTGCGTGACCGCAGGCTTGAGTGCCGTGGGTCGTCTTCGACCGCCGACCTGTGAACAACATGCCGATTGGGAGAGAGGCGCGCAGATGCCGATGGATCGACGCATTTTCCTCAGAAGGCTGGCTTCGGCCGGCGGCGGAGCGGTACTTACGCCATCGCTGGTGGGGCTGATCAGGTGGAACGGGTGCGGTGGGGACGACGGCCGCATTGGCCGGAATCCGCCGAGCCCGAATCCCTTCATCAAGCCCTATGGGGAACTGGTGACCAGTCCGGACTGTCCCGAGATCGAGATCCCGGAGAGCTTCCGCTGCGTACGCCTCAGTTCGGGCGGCGTGGCTTCGACGGTCCGGGACGGACTCACAGTCCCCAACGCCTTCGACGGCATGGCCGCGTTTCCCCTGCCGAATGGAAACATCCGCCTGATCCGCAATCACGAGATGGTCGATGAGGCGGACAGCGGGCGGCCCATTGGCGAGCCGTACTACGATGGGCGGGGCAGCGGCGGCACCACCTCCCTGGAGGTGCGCATCTCGGGAGCGGGCGATGACCTGACCGTCGAGCTGGTGGACGAATTCGTATCGCTGGCGGGCACAGTGGTGAACTGCGCCGGCGGACCGACGCCCTGGGGCAGCTGGCTGTCCTGCGAGGAGATCACCTGGGGGCCGGAGAGGGGGTACGAGCGGCCGCACGGCTACATCTTCGAGGTGCCGGCGAGCGCGACCGGGCCGGTCGACCCCGTGCCGCTGCGCGAAATGGGACGGTTCATCCACGAGGCGGTGGCCATCGATCCGGACACCGGGATCGTCTACGAGACGGAGGACACGTGGTACGAGCCGGGACGGCGTCCGGGAGCGGGCTTCTACCGCTTCATTCCGAACCGGCCGGGCGTGCTCTCCGAGGGAGGCAGGCTGCAGATGATGGCGGTGGACGGCCGGCCCGGTTACCTGACCGCGCGGGGGCAGACTCCCGGAACCATACTGCCGGCCCACTGGGTGGACATCGACGACCCGGATCCCCCGGAAGCCGAGGAGGACTGGCTGGCCGTCTTCATCCAGGGTGTCTCTAAGGGCGCGGCGCGCTTCGCACGTCTCGAGGGCGCTTTCTACGGAGACGGCGGGATCTACGTCGTTTCGACCAACGGAGGGGACGCCGAGGCGGGGCAGGTCTTCCACTACCGCCCCACGTCCGATGACGCCGGGGAACTGACGATGGTCTTCGAGTCGCCCTCCCACGAAGTGCTGGACAGCCCGGACAACATCGTGCTGAGCCCGAGGGGGGGACTGGTGATGTGCGAGGACGGCAGCGACGACCAGTACGTGCGGGGACTGGACCGCGAGGGGCGCATCCTGAACCTGGTGCGGGCGCCGGTCGTGGGCGAGTATCACCCGGGTGAATTCGCAGGGTCCTGCTTCAGCCCGGACGGGCGCGTGCTCTTCTTCAATGTGCAGGGATCGCGGGAAGCGGGGGGCTCGCGGGCCAGCGCGACTTATGCGATGTGGGGTCCGTGGGGAGATGGGCCGCTCTAGAGTGTGGGGTCGGCTGGTGCCGCGGTGTGGCCGCGGTTGGGGGCCGGTCGTGAAACCCTTCGGGCTCGTTATGGGTCCGATTTGTCGGAGGTTCCCGTCATGGGTTGCCGGACGAAAGGGTGACAATGGCCAATGACAAGCTGCCGCGGATCCCGTCCTTTGCGGAACTGGGGATCAGTGAAGACGAGATCGAGGAGTTGGAGCGGGAGATCGAGCAGGAGCTGGAGGAAGCGCGGGCCAAAGAAGAAGGGCGTGAACCGAGGCCGGTTCCGGAGGGTGGGAAGGCCGGCGCGGGAGAAACCGGGGTTGGGAAGCGTGCTCCGTCCAGGGACAAACCGGCGCAGAAGAAGAGAGGCCGGGGCAGGGGATTTCGGCTTGGCGGGCGCAAGCGGAAGAAGGCGGGGGACGAACGTGCGGGTGAGGCGGCTGGTGTCAGCCGGGCAGCCTCCACCGCCGCGCCCCGGGCGGGGGCCGGTGCTGACGTGGGTGGCACAGGTTCGGCCGGGACCCGGCGGGCGGATGCGGGGGACCCTGCGACGGCCGCTGGCGGTGCCGAGTCCGCTGAACCGGAGACCGGTGCGAAGCCAGCGGCCGATCCCGGGTCGACCCGTTCGCCGGCCCCGCCCCCGTGGAACGGCACGCGAGGCTACGTCACCCTGGGGTTGCTGCTCATCATGGCCTGGTTCTCGAGTTCCTTCCGCACCATCCCGTCGCCGGTGCCCGGCACAGCCCCCGACTCGGTCTTCTCCTCGGGGCGGGCAATGTCCCACCTGGTCCGCATCGCTTCCGAGGCTCATCCCCCCGGCTCCCCCGCCCACGCCGACGTTCGCGAGTACCTGCTGGCCCAGCTTCGCGCCCTGGGACACGAGCCTTCCGTGCAGACGGCGACCTCGGCTCCCGCGGGCGCGCGTGTCGACACGGTCGCCACGGTCCGCAACATCCTCGCGCGCATCCCCGGTTCGCAGCCGGGTGGCCGGGCCGTCCTCGTCACCGCCCACTACGACAGCCGCGAAATCGCGCTGGGAGCGGCCGACGCCGGGTCGGGAGTGGTCACCATCCTGGAGTCGCTGCGCGCGCTGGGCACGGGTTCGCCGCTCCGCAACGACCTGATCGTCCTCATCACGGACGGCGAGGAGTTGGGCCTGCTCGGTGCGAAGACGTTCGTCGCCGAGCACCCCTGGATGGACGATGTGGCGCTGGTGATATCGATCGAAATGCGCGGCGGCGGCGGCCCGTCGATGATGTTCGAGACGGGTGCCGACAACGGCTGGGCGATCGACGCGCTGCGCCGCGCCAACCCCCGTCCCGCCGCGAATTCGATCGCGTTCGAGATCTACGAGCGCATGCCCAACGACACGGACTTCACGCCCTTCAAGGAGGCGGGGAGGCAGGGTCTCAATTTCGCCGGAGTGGCGCGTGCGAACGTCTACCACCAGGTCTACGACTCGCCCGAGAACCTCGACGAGGGGACGCTGCAGCACCACGGCGTGCAGGTGCTGGCCATGCTGCGCGAGTTCGGGAACGCCGATTTGAGCGCGGTGAACGCCCCGGACAAGAGCTACCTCTCGGTGCCGTTCGCGGGATTGGTGACGTACGGCACCCTATGGATCTGGGTGCTGGGGCTCGCGACGGTCGTCCTGTGGGGGGTGGCGCTTGTGGTGGTGCGGCTGGGTGGGGCGCGGATCGGGGGGTTCGTGGCCGGCTTCCTGGTGTCGGTGGTGCAGTTAGGCGGGGTGGGGGCGGTTGGGTACTTCCTCTTCGCGTGGCGGCGGGGTGCCCATCCGGAGTTCGGTGCGCTGCACGCGGGAGCATTTCACAGCGAGGGCTGGTACGTGCTGGCGATCGTGGGCGTGGCGTTTGTTCTCGCGACCCTTTCCCTGTCGGTACTGCGAAGGTGGTTCGCGACGGATGAACTGGCGGTGGGCGCCATGTTCCTGCCGGTGGTGGTGGCTGCCTTGAGCACGGTGGCGTTCCCGATGGCGGCGGTGAACTTCCAGTGGCCGGCGCTGGCGGGTTGCGTCGGTTCGCTGGTGGTGACGAAGGTCGCCCCGACCGGGCGGACGGGATTGTGGCGCTGGATCGGCGCCGTGATCGCGGCTTTGCCCGTCGTGGTCGTGCTGACGCCCCTCACCGAGGCCGTGTGGCTCGCCATGGGACTGGGCCTGGCGCCGGTGGTGGCCGCGTTGGCCGGTCTTCTCCTGCTCCAGATCGTGCCGCTCCTCGATACCCTGCGCGAGCCGAACAGGTGGTGGGCGCCGGTGGCCGGACTGGTCCTTGCGGGCGTCTTCCTCGGGGTGGGCATGTCGACCGCCAGGCCGTCGGCTGATCGGCCGGCTCCCTCGACCCTGGTCTACCTCATGGACCGGGAGACCGGGTCGGCCTGGTGGGGGACCGATCCCGACCGGGACGAGTCCGATCCGGGCGTCGCGTGGGCGGCGGCGGCGGTGGGGCCGTTCGACGCCTGGGGCTCTGGAGACGCGGGCGAAGCGGTGGTCCGGACCGTCAACTCCGTTGTCGTGCGCTATGCGCTCGCGGCGGCCGAGCCGGCCGAAATCCCCCCACCGGACATCGCGTTGGTGACCGACACCGCCGTCGCGGGCGGGCTGCCGCGCGTATCGGTCACATCTCGAATCGGCGCCGAAATGATGCTCTTCCGTCCCGGCGACGCCGGTGCGCGGTTGGCCGCCATCAACGGGAAGACCGTGCCCGGCGGCACGGGCTCCTGGGGCATGGAGCACTGGGGGGAGCCGGAAGGGAGCGTGCTCCTCGACTTCGAGCCTGTTGCGGATGGGGACGGCGTGCTGCGCTTCGCGGTCATCGAGCACCACCTGCGTCCGGGCGAGCTTGTCGGGAACACCATCTTCGCGCGACCTGACAACCTGGCGCCCAACATCCGCAAGCTCTCCGACCGGGCGATGATCCGCACGATGGTGAGCGTGGATGTGGCGACAGGGGAGGTGACGTTCCTGCGGGCGTCCGAGTCTGCTGCGGAGGAGGAGCCTGAAGGGGCTGGCGAAGGCGTTGCGCAACCAACACGCGGCGAAGGGGAAGCAGACGCCGCAGCCGGTGACTCGGCGGATGTTGTCGTGGAGGACACGGTTGCCGCAGCGGACACGATGACCGCGCCGGCCGACACTACAGCCACACCCCCAGACACGGGATCGGTCCGGCGGCGGTAGCGGCGCCAAGCACGGGATCGATCCGGCGGCGGGCTGGCCCGTCACCTCCTCACAGCGCGGCCCCGGCCCCTGAGTCGCCGTGCCCGACCCCTCAGCGATCGCCCTCCCCGTCGGAAGCCACATACTGCTCCCACGCCGGCGGCTCGACCCCCAGCAGGTGCCTCACGAAGTAGTCATTCCGCTTCCTGACTCCGAACGAACCCCCCGCCCCGTGTCCCCCGCCCGGAACCAGCAGGAAGTCGAAGTCCTTGTCGGCCTTGATCAGCGCGTTCACGACCTGAAGCGTGGACGACGGATCCACGTTCCTGTCCAGCTCCCCCACGACCAGCAGCAGCTTCCCCTGTAGACGCCACGCATTGTCCACGTTGGAGGACTCGGAGTAGTGGGGCCCGATCGGCCATCCCATCCACGCCTCGTTCCACCAGATCTTGTCCATCCGGTTGTCGTGGCACCCCACCGAGGAGAACGCAACGTCATAGAAATCGCCGTGCCAGAGCAGGGCCGCCATGGCGTTCTGCCCGCCCGCCGATCCCCCGTAGATCCCGACCCGGCTCACATCGTAGTATTCGTATTCGCGGGCCACGGCCTGGTGCCAGAGGATCCGGTCCGGGAAGCCCGCGTCCCTGATGTTCCGCCAGGCTACGTCGTGGAACGCCTTCGACCGGTTGTTGGTCCCCATGCCGTCGATCTGGGCCACGATGAACCCCAGCTCGGCCACGGAGGTTCTGCTTGCGTGGAGCCCGAACGTCTTGGGGACGTGAGACCCGTGCGGTCCGGCGTAGATGCTCTCGATGACCGGATACGTCCGGTTCGGATCGAAGTGGGTGGGACGGATGATGATTCCCCAGATGTCCGTCACCCCGTCCCGGCCCTTGGCCACGAAGACCTCGGGGTACTGCCACCCCTTGGCCAGAAGCGCTGAAGCGTCGGCCCGCTCCAACTCCATGACCAGGGACCTGTCCGAGGTTCGGCGGAGTTCGGCGACGGGCGGGAGATCCACCCTGGACCACTGGTCGACATAGAACCGGCGGTCCGGGGAGAAGGTGACTTCGTGCATCCCGTCGGCTTCCGTGTAGTCCACCAGCCCGGTGCCGTCGAAGTCGATGCGGTAGTAGTGGATGAAGTAGGGATCCTGATCGGGGTTCATGCCGCTCGCGCGGAACCAGATCCGGCGGTTCTCCACATCCACGCTGTCCACGCCCCGAACCGGCCAATCGCCCTTCGTGATCCGGTGCTTCACCCGCCCCGTTTCGCCGTCGAGCATGTAGAGGTGGTTCCACCCGTCGCGTTCCGACATCCAGATGATCTCCCTGCCGTCGTCGATGTCGTGGCGGAACCGCTTGTTGGAGTAGTTGAAGAAGGTCTCCGGCTCCTCGGAGATCACGGCCCGGGTCTGCCCGGTTTCGGCGTCGACTTCGATGACCCGGTACACCTGGTGCCCCCGCTGGTTGTACTCGAAGACGACGTGCTCGCCGTCCTCCCTCCATTCCAGGCGGGAGAGGGTGTAGGCATTGGGGAAGAGGTCGTCGTCGAGGATCATCTGCCGCCCCGACTCGACGTCCAGGATCACCGGGATCTCCTTGTCGAGCCGGTCGCCGGGCTTCGCGTAGAGGTAGGTCGAGTGCGTGGGCTGGAGCTGGTCGTCCGGTGAGGATTCGACGTAGTGCACCAACCGCTCCTGACCGGGCACCACCCTGTAGACCGCCACCTTCCTGGAGTCCGGCGACCAGACGATGGACCGGTCGGTGTAGGTGTTCCCGGGCGTGCCCTCCCAGGTGAGCAAGGTGTAGTCGTCCGGGTCCGCGCCCACTTCCCGGTAGGCCACGTTGTAGTTCTGGATGAAGACCTCGCGCGTGCTGTCCGGTGAGAGGATCGGCTCCGCGCTCAGGTTCCGCCACAGCTGGCCGGGGCCCGCCGACCAGGAGACGCCGCTCGGGTTCGCACCGCCGCGTCCCTGCCTTCGGGGCGCGCCCTGATTCTCGCACTCGTAGGTGTCCAGGTCGCACAGCCAGGCGAGGTTGTTTGCGACGAACTCGATGGCCTGCTCGTCGTCGGTGAACGCGATGCGGTTGAAGGGGAGATCGATGGCCGTGATCGTGTCGTCGGCGAAGGTGGGGAGGGACGAGAGGGTTGATGCGAGGCGTTCGTGGTCGAAGGCGGGGCCCCTGGCTTGGGTTTCGGCGTCGACGAGGAGGAAGGTGTGGCCGCCTTCAACGGTCTTCCGGTACCAGAACCGGGTGGTCTCGCCGATCCAGGACGGGCGTTCGGCGATGTCCACGACGAGGCCCCGGAGGCGCTCGCCGAGGCTGTTGGCTCGGGCGTAGTCGGCGAGCGTGCCCTGGGCGGTGGCGGGGAGGGGGGTGAGGAGGGGGGTGAGGATGAGGAGCAGGGCGAAGCGGTGGGGGAGGGGACGAATGGGCATGGTGCGGGGCTCCTGCGTGGACCGGGGCTGCGATGTCTGGATTGGAGTTGACGCGTGATGTAATGTACAGATTACAATTTGTCAACTGTAGTGTACTTTTTCGCCCCTACCGAGGGTGCGGCGCCAGCGCCGGGCCCGGACCGACCCCTCTCACGCGCACGCCGCGCAGCGACCAAACAGAATCAGCTCGTGGCTGTCGACCTCGAAGCCGTCGGGCGCCAGCTCCTCGATTTCGTCCGGACACCGGTGCACGTCGAACGCCTGATCGCAGGAGCGGCAGAGGAAGTGGTGGTGATGCGGGCGGTCGGCCAGCTCGTAGCGAAGTCCACCGCCCGGAAGCTGCACTTCCGACAGCCAACCCTCGCAGGCGAGGATCTTCAGGTTCCGGTAAACGGTCGCCAACCCGAGTGACGGCACGATCCGCTGGCCGTAGCCGAGGACCTCTTCAGGGGTGAGAGGGCGCCCGAAGTGCTTGAGCACGTGGCGGATCGCCCGGCGCTGACGGGTGTCTCGCTGCACTACCCGTCGTCGCATACCGAGCACTCGCCGGCCCGGCACACACGGGCGCTCCGCAGGAGGGCGCCTGCGAGGATCAGGCTGCCGGCCGCCGACGTCACGGTCTCGGGAAGCGGCTCGAGCCGACCGGCGAGGGAGGCGGCCCACAACACGGCTCCCCCGACGAAAGTGAGGAGCACGGCCCTTTTCCTGCGCGCGGGGCCCAGTACGAGCATCACCCCGCCGAGCAGGACAGTCCCGACCCACATGATCCGTTCGACGCCTTCGGAGAGCGCGAGCGCGGGGGCCGCCACGACCAGGAGCGGTGTGAGCGCGCAGTGGACGCCACACCAGGCCGCGGCGCAGGCCACGAGGCGTGATCCGGAAGCCAGGTAGGTGCTCGACGGGACGGTGGCGAGAGAGTTCTTCATGTGGACGGGCCGGCAGCAAAGGGGCGGTGGTATGGGAGTGTGATGAACCATGATGATAGTGGATTCTCGTTTCGGTGTCATGGTGATCAGCCGTGTGCCAGCGACGGGTCGGTTTGACCGCGTGTGTTGCCGAGAGCGACGAACCGTTCCCACGCGACGCGTTCCCCTTGTCGGTTGCGTGACAGCCGGTCAATTATCTTGCAGTCCGTGGATAAAGCCCCGCGAGCACCGGGAGCGATGGAGGTTGACATGGGTGGGAAGCAGAGGCGCGATGAGGCGGGTCCGGATCGGTTCGGCCACTAGGTATCCATGGCGGAGGAGATGGTGGGCCAGTGGAGGCCACGACGCCCGCCTTTTCGCATCGTTCTTCTGTGTTTGGTCGTTGCGGGATGCGGTGAGGAGGCCCCCCCGCCCGAGACTTCCGGCCCATGCCCTGCGGGCGACTGCCGGATCGAACTCGAACACATCACACGTATCACCGACGCGGACGAGCCCGGTATTCTGCCGCCGGAGACGGTTTGGCTCCAGGAGACCGAAGCAGGGACGTTTGTGTCGACAAGCCTCGATGAGACACAGATCGCGGAGTTCGGTCCGGATGGTCGCCTCATCGGCGTGATCGGGCGGGCGGGCCAGGGGCCGGGGGAGTTCGGAGTAGTCGTTACTCCCATCCCGGGACCGGGCGATACGTTGTTCGCTCCGGATTTGGTACAGGGACGCATCACGATGTTCGGCCCTGACCGCTCGCTGGCCGGCACATTTCCAATGCCTTTTCGTCCGGATCTTGTGATGCCCGATGGGTCCTTTCTCGTAGCCCGCCAGACCGAAAGAAGGGAGACGATCGGCTATCCCATGCATGTGGTCGATCGGGAGGGCCGCGTGGTCCGATCCTTCGGCACCGACGAACCGCAGTATCGCCCGGACTTGGATCACGTCCTGACCCGAAATGTCGCGCCGGGTCATGGCGGCACGGTCTGGGCGATGGCTCCCGCCAAGTATATCCTTGAGCGCTGGGATCCGTCTACTGGAGAACTGTTACAATCGACCCGGATTCGGTCCGATTGGTTCCGGGAGTCTCTCGAGCCGTACACCGATGAAACGGTGCGCCCACCTCCGCTGGTTGACGGGCTGTGGGAAGATGAAGATGGGCTTGTCTGGACCATCGTCCAGGATGCGGATGCGGACTGGCAACCTCCTCCCCGCGCCAACGAGCATCGCCCATTTGACGAGCAGGAATACAACCGGACTTACGACTGTGTGATTGAGGTCGTGGACCCTCGCTCGGGGCGTGTGCTCGCAAGCCGGCGGTTCGATGGGGCGCTCTTGTACCGCCCTCCATCCAGGATTCTTGTGTCTCCTGTGGATACTATCCTTACCATCGTGGCATACGACGTGTGGAATCCCAAGCTCCGGCAAGGGAGGTAGCAGGAGGTCTGCCGCCCTACCGCGCCCCCGCCGCCAGATGCTCCATCAGATACCGCACCATCAGCATCCGAAGATGCACCGCCGTCCCCTCCCCCTCCGACAATCCATGGTTCCGGTTCGGATACGTCATGTAGTCGAACGTCTTCCCGAGCTCCACCAACCGGTCCACCAGTCCTTCGACGATCTCCAGGTGCGTGTTGGTCTCCCCGGTCCCGTGAATGATCAGCAGGTCCCCCTCCAGCCCTTCGGCGTAGTTGATCGGCGCTGACACGCGGTACCCTTCCGGGTTCGTCTCCAGGGTCTCCATGTAGATCTCCTGGAACCACGCGTTGTAGAGGTGCGGCTGGGGTTTGGGGACCACGGCGATCCCCACGTGGTAGACGTCGGGCCTGCGGAAAAGGGAATTCAGGGTGTTCGATCCGCCGCCGCTCCATCCCCAGATCCCCACTCTGGACAGATCCACGTAGGGGAGCATCCGGCCCATCTCGCGGACTCCCGCCGCGTGTTCCTCCGTCGACTGCACGCCGATCGTCGGAAAGGGCGCCCGCCGCCACTCCGCCCCCTTCGGCGCCGGTGTGCCCCGGTTCTCGATCGACACGACCAGGTACCCGAGGTCCGCGATCGCGCGATGGTAGTTGTTCCGGGTCGACCACCTGTCGAGGACGGTCTGGGCGTGCGGTTCACCGTAGACGTAGATGAACACCGGGTATCGGCGGGAAGGATCGAAGTCCCGCGGCTTGATCATCCACGCGTCCATCACCACACCGTCCCCGATATCCAGCTCCAGAAACTCCGTGGGGTGGGAGATCGTGGCCTCGGCCCGGCGCCGGACCTCGTCGTTGTCCTCCAGGACCCGGACGACACGGTGGTCCGAGAGGCTGATCAGCGAGGTCACCGGAGGGGTGTCGAAGGTGGAGTAGGTGTGAAACGCCCACCGAAGGTCGGGTGAGAAGTCGTAGAAGTGGGTCCCCGGCCGGGCTTCGGGAGTGACCCGCTCGGGCGCTTCGGCGCCATCCAGCCCGACCCTGTAGAGGTAGCGCTGGGTGGCGTTGTCGGGCGAGGCGAAGAAATAGAACCAGCCAGCGCCCTCGTCGACCGGCCCCCGCTCCATGACGTCGCTGGCTCCCGGGGTGAGTAGGCGTTCCTCCCGCCCTTCCCGCGAGTACACGTAGGAGTGACGCCACCCGCCCTTCTCGGTCAGCAAGAGGAAGGAGTCGCCTCCCCGGATCCACTCGAGGCCGGCGTTCAGACGATAGCTGGCGATCACCCAGGCCGGATCGGACTCGTGGTAGATCCGGGTCACCTCGCCCGTGGTCACGTCGGCGATGTAGAAGGCCCGTTCGTCCCGAAACCGGCTGAACTGCTCGACCAGCAGCTCCTCGGAGTTTCCGGCCCAGCCGACCTGCCCCAGGTAGAAGCCCTCGGTCGGGGACGGGATGGAGATCCAGCGGACTTCCCGCCCGTCGGCGTCCACCACGCCCACGCGCAGTTTGGTGATGGTCTCGCCCACCCTTGCGAATCGGACTTGGCGGAGTTCGGGATACGAGGGATCGGTGGGGACGAGCATCGACCTCATCCGGATCCCGGAGGCATCGGACTCGACGAAGGCGACGCGGTTGCCGTCGGGGCTCCAGACGGCGCGGCCGTTGGAGATGGATTCGGCGGTGTTGAAGGTCAGTTGGGTGGTTTGGCCGGCGGGCAGGTCATGGACGTGGAGGTTGCCGTCGCGGGCGAAGAGGATTCGGCGGCCGTCCGGGGAGATGGTGTTGCTGCCTCCGGCGACGACCTTGACGAGCGTGGAGGTGGCGGGTTCGAACTTCCAGAAGCCGTTGCGGTCGGTTCGGAGGAGCGCCCAGGTGGCGTCGGGGGAGAACTGGTAGCCGGTGATGGTCAGGGGGTCGGAGGCGCCGGGGGGCGTGAGGTGGGGGAGGGAGGCGAGGACGGTGCGGTTGCCGGTGGCTGCGTCGTACTGGATGAGTTCGCGCTGCGAAGTGCCCGGGCGGGACTCCAGGGTCGTGTAGGCGGATCCGTCGGGCAGCCAGGTTGCCTGGAAGGAGCGGGCGTCGAAGTCTCGCGCCTCGAAGATGGATCTGAGGCGGGCTTCGGTGTCCGGGGGGACCTGGGGGGAGGCGGGGGGCGGGTGAAGGGTGACCAAAGCCAGGGCGTTGGCCAGCCAAAGCGGTCGGTGGATGGTTTTCATCTCTCCACCAAACCGTACTCTTCGCGGATGGCCCCGTCGTAGTCCCCAATCAGCCGCCACCAATTGGTCAGCGGCCGACCTTCGTACGACAGCGCGTGACCGGCGCCCGGAATGTTCTGGGACCAGTATCGGAACCAGCCCAGACCAGTGCATCCCCACCGCTCGCAGTTTATCCGCTGCGTGGCGCCCATGCCGTCGGGGCGCCAATCTTCGCAATCGGTCTCGACGAACCGTCGATTCGCCCAGTCGTAATCCCGCTCGGCGTTCGGCGGAAAGTGCGACCACCCGCACCGCGGACTCGCGATACGGTGCGAGATGTCACTGCCCACGAACTTGCCCCAGAACAACAGGTTGCTCCAGGCATCGTCGGGTGTCGAATCGCGCCCGTCCGCGGCGTTTATCACTGCCTCCAGCTGGTGCATATGGTTCTCGATCGCCTCCGTGAGACCGCGCTGGTAGTTGTAGTGGTACACCGTATAGGTACGGCTGGTCACCGGCAGGTCGAGGGTATCGCGATCGCTGTTGCTCACATCCCCCCAGGGACCGGCCATGTTGGACTCCCACAGGTCGATGACGCCGCCGTGATAGCCCCAGATCCACACTTCATTCACACCCTCGTCCTCAACCCGGCCGGCGAAGTCATGGGCGGCGGCGAGCGCGCCGTAGTCCGTCATCGGCACGTCGTGCCCGGGCTTGTCAAAGGTGGGCAGGGGTTCGAGCCGTTCCTCGGTGTGGACGATGTGGTAGCGCAGGCTGGGAGGTGCGGCCGAGTCGATATAGGCGCGATACCGCGATCCGTCCTCGAGCGCCGCGATAAGCGCCGCGGTGAGAGAATCCGTCTTGCGGCGCGTGTAGGATACGGACTCACCCCAGTCGCCGGTGACCGATCGATCCACCACGACACCGTCGCTCGTGGGGAGATAGCGCACCACCATCACCGGGATCTCCCACGGCGGTCCGCTCGGGCGCTCCTGGTCGGGCGCCGCCGTGCAAGCCGCGAAGAGCATGGCGCACCCCATCACCAGGAGGATATCGTGCGAGCCGCGGCGGCGGAGTTGCGGACGACCGGCCTGGGCGATCCGGCTAACCCGGACGAGCGACCGGATCACCTGATCCCAAAATGGGGACCAAGCTTCGTTCTGCACGGGTTGCGCGCGTGGTGGATCTGCCACGAAGGGGGGCGTCTTACTTGAATCTTACCGCCGTCCCATACGCCAGCAATTCGGCCGCCCCGGCCATGACCTGGGAGGTGGAGAAGCGCAGATTCACCACCGCGTCGGCGCCGAGTGCCCGCGCTTCCTGCTTCATCCGGTGAACGCTCTCGTTCCTCGTCTCGGTCAGCATCTCGGTGTACTCCTTGACCTCTCCGCCGACGACGTTTCGCAGGCTGGCCATGATGTCCCTCCCGATGTGCTTCGCGCGAATCGTGCTGCCGCGAACGACGCCTAGTGCTTCCGCCACCTCATGGCCCGGGACGGTTTCGGTGTTGACGACGATCATTTCTGCTCCTTTGTGGGATTGGTGATTGGGTGCGGGGGTGCGGTCATTCCTCGGGAGAGGGGGATTCGGGGCGATCCTCCCGAAGCGCCCGGTCCGCCTCGCGCTCCCCGATTCTTTCCGCGATAAGCGACGCCATGAGGACGATCAGACCCAGCGCGGCCACTCCGAATCCGATCTGGATGGCCGGAGGCAACTCGATGAGCCACGGCCAGATCGCGCGAAGCGGCCGAATCGCCCAGACCAGGATGACCAGGGCACCGGCGCCGATCAGCAGGAAGCCGGTGATGCGCAGCAGGCGGGTCATTCTTCGTAACTCCTTGCGCGGCGGGCGTCTTCGATCTGTTCCCGGACGACGGAGACCAGGACGAAGAGGCCGCCGGCGAGAACCAGGGCGACTCCGACCTCGAGGACCGGGTCGGCGATCTGCAGGATAAGGCGGAGGGCGAGGAATGCGAAATAGCCACCCACGATGAGGATGCCGATGCGCCAGAGGATGAGGCCGAGGGTGTGGGTGGGTTTCATGGTTCTAGTGTAAGGTAAACGTGACATTATGGAAAGTCGGATTTACATGGTGGGCGAGTCCGGCAAGGGCAGGCGGTGGACGTGAACTTCGGTAGAGTACTACGAATGGAGGGGAGGAGAAGATCAGAGCGGCACGAGCCCTGCCTCTCCCCCGGCCACCGCACTTGATGATTTCAGCAAAATAGCTATTTTCAGCATCTGATGAAAATAGACATATTGGCAAACAGCGATGAAACCGACGGCCTGGATGCAGTCCGTGACCTACTCGGTTATGTTCCGCACCTGAAGGCCAGTTCGGTACGTCCCGACGACCGGCCCGGAAGCGGCTATCCCGTGGACGGGCGCATCCAGTTCGAACACGGCGATGACACCTACGTACTCGTCATCGAAGTCAAGAGTGACGGTGCTCCCCGATTCGTCCGGTCGGCGGTCTACCAGCTCAATGGCTACCTGGCGCATGCCCGCCAGTCCGGCCTCGAGGATTCCGACGTGCGTTTGATCCCCATGCTCGTCAGTCCCTACCTCTCTCCCGAGTCCCGGTCGATTTGCGTCGATCACGATGTCGCCTACCTGGACCTGGTCGGAAACGCCCGCCTCGCTTTCGGCGACGTCTACATCGATCGGGCTGTCGCAGACCGGCCCAAGGCCGAATCCCGGGCTCTGAGGTCAGTATTCGCTCCGAAGGCGGCCGCGATCCTGCGGGTGCTCTTACGCGATCCCGCCAAGGCGTGGCGTGTTGCCGACTTGGCGGAAGCGGCCAATGCGAGCCTCGGCCATGTGAGCAACGTTCGCAAGGCCCTGCTGGCCA
>JAPPGM010000049.1:19697-20595 GCA_028874995.1 Gemmatimonadota bacterium
TCGAGAATCGGAAAGACGGGATCATCCTCGCCCAGCCGGGCGCGCTGTTGAGGAGCTGGCGCGAGGAATACCGCAAGCCGGCTGGCCGTCGCATTCGCAGGTACACGCTCTTCCACGGCGATCAACTCTCCAAGCAGCTGTCGGGTAGGCTAAATGCGAAACCACATCATCCGAGAGCAATTCTATCGGCACATTCGGCTGCCCAATGGCTGGCGCCCTTCGGCCGGGGTGGTACGGACAGTTTCTACGCCGACGAACCCGGCGCCCGGATGCTGAAGGAGGTGTTGAAACTGACTCATGTCGAGCGAGGGGCCAATATCATCGTGAACATCCCGCGCGATGAGAGTCTGTTCGACGACGCCGCTCAGCCGGCGACGGACATCTATTGCGCAAGTCCGATCGTCACGTACCTCGATCTCTGGCTGGGCAACGATCGAGATCGTGAAACCGCCGAGCACCTGGCATCGAAGTACTTTCCGTGGCTGTGACTGAACCACAACACGCCGGGGACTACAGTGACCGGACGACGGCGGCGGTCAAGTCGGTCCTGGTCGAGATCGGCCAGATCCTTGGCAGCTTCAGGGGCAAGTTTGCGGTTATCGGCGGCGCCGTTCCCTGGCTGCTGCTGAGCGAAGCCGACATACCCCACAGCGGAACCGTAGATGTGGATCTCGGTCTGGATCCGTTCGCCTCGCGTGACGGTGAGTATGCTCGACTTGTCGAAGTCCTCATGACACATGGCTACGATCAGCGGGTCAATCTGCGCCGCTTCCAACTCGTACGCACCGTACCTGCCAGGGATGCCGGTCCCGACATCGACATCGTCGTCGACTTCCTGATGCCCCGTGACGCCGAGATCACCAGGAACACGCCGCCGCTCATAAGCCAATTCGCGGTC
>JAPPGM010000049.1:20605-26685 GCA_028874995.1 Gemmatimonadota bacterium
TGCCATCGAAGGAGATATGCCAGATGGCGGCAGGAATCTGGTTCACATCGCGGTTGCTTCGATTCCAGCCCTCCTGGCCATGAAAGGCTACGCCATCGACAATCGTTTGAAACGCAAGGACGCCTACGACATCTACTATTCGATCCGCAACTTCCCAGGTGGGATCGAAGCTCTGGTGGAAGCAACCCGACCACTCCTCGACGTAGAGTCGGCCCGGAGAGGCTACCGGTTGATTTCCGGGAAGTTCCGAGACAGCGAAGACTTCGGGCCGACGAGCGTTCGGGAATTCGTGGAGGGCTCCCACCTAATGGGCGGTCGCACAGCGAATCAATGGCAGCAGGACGCCTTCGGTCAAGTTGACGCATGGCTCAGAGGGCTCGGCCTGAGGCAGACATGAGCGCGATGCCGAGTGCGAAGATTCGCGCCGTGAACATGCGGGTACTCGACAAGGTCTTCGACATGGAGGGTGGCCACGTACTGGATTTTTCGCTTCGAACCTACGCCGGATTCTTCTGTGAAGAAATGCGAGTCGACATTGACGATCCCCGTTGGGCCGTTGAGGGTGGGAGAAGGCGAAGCGCCTGCGCTACTACCTGCGACAAGCGAACCCCCAAACGGTCCTCGATACGCTGAGTGCGCTCTGGGAGTACCGGGAAGCGAGCAGCGTCACTCACGACTACCCGGAACTCGACGATAGAGTACGGGCCGCGTTCTCTCGCATCATTGAACGGTTCGGTGGCACACCGCTGGCGCCCGAAGCGTCTTCCACCGCCCCCGCCCCATTGCGCATCGCTCCGGTGACCGCTTCGTCCCGGGAGGCGATACCTATTTGCTCGAGGCAAAACGGACGAATGCTCTGGTTGACGCGGCGACGCTGCGTGCCTTCAACGCCAAGGTAGAAGACAAAGCGCGGTGGTCCCGCGGCCTCCTGTTGAGCTATAGCGGGTTCTCCTCCGATGGACTCACTGCCTTCGGGCGCGGCAACAGCTTCATCTGTGTGGATGGCCGCGATCTGCATGATGTCCTGTCACGTCGGCTCGACTTCGCGGTCGTGCTTGCCGAGAAAGCGCGGCGGGCTGCGGAAACGGGTCAACCATTCGTAAGGGTGGACGACCTCATATCATCTCCGACCGCGCTCCTGTGAGTACGAGCCCAGGCTGAGCGTTAGCCTCCTGGATAGGCAACGGGGATTCCGAACAGGGGCGGTTCTTTCGCTGGTTGAGCGTGTAGCCGCTGACCAGTTGTCGCCGGAGCGTGCGGGTGGCCCACTGGTGGAACCGGACGGCGCGCTTCGAATTCACGCGGTAGCCGACCGAGATGATCGCGTCGAGGTTGTAGAGTAGTGTCGAATCCGCCGCCGGACCCGTCCATCCCCCTCGGATCGAACTACCGAGGAATCCTTGGTAGTTGCCGATTCCGGTCATCCCTCCAGGTCGAAGTCGATCGCGGCCATCGCCTACCCACCCCCGAAAATCCCCTTCGGCATATGCATGCTCACCAGCATGTGCGGCACATCCACCGTCTCCGAGATTTTCAGGTCCCCCGCCAGCGAGCACAGCACGTAAGCCTCCTCCGGCGTGAGCCCGTGCTCCGCCACCAGGTAGCCGATCATGTAGCGCGTCGCCTTCCGCGCCGCCTCGTCGATCGTGGTCGCGAACCCCGTCACCGCGTAGTACTCGTCCGTCTCGTACTGCGGCTCGACCATCCCCCTCGTGTTCTCCATCACCTCGAGCGTGAGGACGATCCGCATCGGGGTTTCGATAGCGGTGCCGGAGACCTCGCCGTCCCCCTGGACCGCGTGCGCGTCGCCGATCGAGAAGTTCGCGCCCTCCACCTGGACGGGCAGATACACGGTGGTCCCCGCGATCATGTGGCGGTTGTCCATGTTGCCGCCGTTGGTGCGCGGCGGGATCGTCACCAGCATGGAGTCGGTGGCGGGCGCGACGCCGAGCACGCCGGCGAAGGGCGCCAGGGGCAGCGTGACGCGGTCGTTGAAGCGGACCTCGGTCGCGCCGGGGTCCATGGGGAAGCCGCGGATCCACGGCTCGGCGAACTCGTCGGCCAGGAAGCCGAACCCGGGCAGGATGGTCGCCCACCCCCAACCGCTGACCTCGACTTCGTGGATGGTCACCGCGAGCACGTCGCCCGGGCTGGCGCCCTCCACCCGGATCGGCCCCGTCAGCGCGTGGATCAGGCCGAAGTCGATGTCGGCGAGGTCGTCCACCGTCGTGGACTCGGTGATCTGGCCGTCGGACGCCTCCTTGGTGTGCACCTCCACGACCGCGCCCGAGGGGACGGTCAGCACCGGCGGAATCGTGGCGCTCCAGCGGTTGTGGGTGTTCTCGGTGCCGAGAGTGAAATCAGGCTCCGGGATGGGCAGAGTATACTCTGGGGTGGGCTGAGCATCAGTTGACGTGGGCTGAGTATCCTCCGGTATGGGCTGGATGTCACAGGCCGCGAGCGGGAAGGCGAGGATCAGGGCCGTTGGCAGGGAGCGGGAAGGGGACATGAGGCAGCTCCTATTAGGGTCCTTGTGTGTGATGGTTGGTGTGGGCGGCGCGCCGGCTACGCCGACAGCGTCTTCAGCGTCCCGACGACGCGGTCGATCTCGGCGGTCGTGTTGTAGACGTGGGTCGAGATGCGGATCGCGTTGTGGCCGTCGCGCTGGTGTTCGTCAATGTGGATGCGGGCGCGCTCCGCGACGAGGGGGACGGCGGCGAGCGCGTCGACGCCTTCCAGTTCGAAGATGGTGGAGCCGGGGCAGGAGGTGGCGGGGGTGGGGCCGCTCAGCAGGGTGATGCCGGGGAGGGACGCCAGCTGGGATTTGAGTTGGTTGGAGAGGTGGCGCGTCCGGGCGGCGACGTTCGCGATCCCCACCGCTTCCATGAAATTGAGCGTCGCCGCGAGGGCGGCGCGGGTGGGGAGGGGGGAGGTGCCGGGGGGCTGATAGTCGGCGGAGGCGGCGTCATCCTTGGGGGCGAAGGCCGACCGGACGCGGTCGCGGGCGTCGGCGCGCACGTAGAGGAAGCCGGTCCCCATCGGTCCCAGCATCCACTTGTGGAGACTGGCGGAATAGGTGTCGCACCCCAGGTCGTGCAGGTCGACGGGGAACATCCCCACAGCCTGCGCGCCGTCCACATGGCTCACGATCCCACGTTCGCGCGCCATCGCGCACAGTTGGCGGACCGGATAGAGGTGTCCGCCGCGGGTCACGTGGCAGAACGCGATCGCACGGGTTGCGGGGGTCAGGGCCGCTTCCACGAGTTCGGTCACCTGGTCTTCACTTTCGAAGGGGCTGGGGATGAAGACAGTGTTGACCGTCACCCCGTGACGCGCGGCCCGGTACTCCCACGGGCGGCGCCCGGCCGGGTGCTCCTGGCTGGTGATCAGGACCTCGTCTCCTGGCTGCAGGTCGACCCCGACGGCTCCCATGTGCAGTGCCTCACTGGCGTTGCGGGTCAGGATCAGCTCCTCGGGGTCCGCGCCGAAAAAGGCGGCGAGCCCGGGGACGACGCGTGTGGCGATCACCTCGCCCAGGTCGTGCTTCCCGTGAAGCGGTTCGCGCGAGAGGGCTTCGTAGCCGGCACCGACCGCGGCGGCCACCGCAGCCGGCGGCATGCCGAGGCTGGCGTTGTTCATGTAGGCGGTGCCGGGCTCGAGGATGAAGCGGGCGCGGATGTCGGCCCAGGCAGCGTCTTCCACGCCGGCGGGCGTTGCAATGGGAGAATCGGTCGTGGGCGGGTCGTCCCGTCCGGTGTCGGGGGAGCAGCCGAGCAGGGAAGCGCCCGCCACACCGGCCGCTCCCGTACCCACGAACCTGCGCCGGGAAAGGTGACGGCCCCCCGCCCGTTCCTGAAGTCGCCTGGAGTCTTCGGTCACGATTGATTCTCCGGAGTGCCGGGGTAGGTTGTCTCCATGTCCAACCACCGCAGGGAGACTATGCGTCTACCACCGTGTGCCGCCAGCGGTCCCCGCCGCGAATGGGCTCCGGCGTTCCGTGGCCGCAGCCCCCGAGGTGTACACCGGGCGTCTCCTGCCGCCGGTGCCGCCCCCGACCGGACCTGGACAGCGTGCACCGGGAGCAGCCGTCGTGTGGACCCGAGGTCGGGCACCCCCTCGCCATGAGATTCGGCCTCGCAGGATTCCCCGGCTCGGGCAAGACGACCCTCTTCAACGCGATGACCGGGCTCGACGTTCCGGTCGGCTACGGCGGTGAGGTGCGGGTGGGCACGGTGCGCGTGCCGGACTCGCGGCTCGACTTCCTGTCCCGCGTCATCTCGCCGAAGAAGACCACTTACGCGACGATCAACCTGCGTGACGTGCCGGGGGAGCACGGCGGCACGCCCAAGGTCCTGTCCCCCCGGGCCCTGCAGGAGATCCGGGACCGGAACGCCCTCTGCCTGGTCCTGCGCGACTTCCCGAACCCCGCCCTCGAGGCCGACCCCGATCCCCTCGCCGAACTGCGCGCCTTCCACGACGAGTGCGTGCTGGCGGACCTGGCCGTGGTGGAGCGGCGGCTCGACCGGGCACGCAAGGAACGGGCGGACGTGCGCGAGATCGACGCCTTCGAGACGTGCACCGCCGCGCTGGAGGAGGGCAGGGCGCTCCGGCTGCTGTCGGCCACCGAGCTGCACCGGGGATTCCTGAAGGGGTACGGACTGCTAACCGACCTGCCGCTCCTGGCCGCGGTCAACGTCGACGAGGAGCGGGCGGGCGAGGAACTCCCGGCGGGGCTGTCCGGCGAAATCGACCAAATGGGGGGCGCCGCAATGGTTCTATCGGCCAGCGTCGAAGCCGAAATCGCCATGCTGGATCCCGACGACCAGGCCGAGTTCCTGGAGGACCTGGGCCTCGCCGAGCCGATCCTCGCCCGCTTCATCCGCACCGCGTACGGTCTCATGGACCTGATCTCGTTCTTCACCCTGGGGAACGAGGACGTGCACGCCTGGACGATCCCGCGCGGCACGGTGGCACGCGCCGCCGCCGGACAGATTCACAGCGACATGGAACGCGGCTTCATCCGGGCCGAGATCATCCCGTTTGAGGTGTTCGCCGTGTACGGATCGGAGCAGGCCGTGAAGGAGGTGGGGCTGATGCGGGTGGAGGGGAAGGAGTATGTGGTGGCGGATGGGGAGATTGTGCGGGTGCGGTTCAATGTTTAGGGGGACGTGATCAATCACTGATCCGCAATGGCCCAATTGAGATCACCCCTCCGGGCTGTTCGGATATTCAGATACGTATTACATTGTATGACATGAAGACTGCCACCGTCACCATCAGGATCGACCGGGACATGGAGCGCCGGCTGGATCGCGCCGCGCGTCGTAGCGGCCGCAGCAGAAGCGCGTTCGTGCGCGAAGCCCTGAAACGCCAGCTCGCCCTGGATCGGCTGGCCGATCTTCGCGCCCGCATCACGCCATTCGCCGAAGCCCGCGGCTACCTGACCGACGAAGACGTCTTCCGCGACGTCTCTTGAGGGTATTCCTCGACACGAACGTCCTGGTAAGCGCCTTCGCGACCCGGGGGATCTGCGCCGACGTGCTGCGGATCGGCGTGGCGGAGCACGACCTGATGCTTGGCGAGACGGTTCTCGGTGAGCTTCGCCGGGTCCTCCGCGACAAGTTGGGAGTGCCCTGTGCCACCGTCGATTCCACCGAGCGGTTCCTTCGCGAACAGGGTGCGGTGGTCGCCCGCGGTAGGCCGCTGGGGCTCGAGTTGTGTGATCCGGATGACGTGGCCGTGCTCGAGCAAGCAGTCACGGGTGAGGCGGATGTGCTCGTGACGGGTGACCGGGATTTGCTGGAGGTGGCGGGGCAGGTCCTCATCGCTATCACAACCCCGCGCGGGTTCTGGGAGTCGCTCAGGGTTTAGGGTGGGGGACGAAAGCAGCGAGCGTTGGCTGGAGTCGAAGTCCGGAACTGGGAGGTGCCCGTGGAATCGGTGCCCGTGGAATCGGTTGACGCCCGTGCGCGTCCGGTGCGATTTTTCACGCCGCTTCTTCACAATCCCGCGTAGCTCAGCTGGTAGAGCAGACGGCTGTTAACCGTCGGGTCGCAGGTTCGAGTCCTGCCGCGGGAGTT
>JAPPGM010000038.1 GCA_028874995.1 Gemmatimonadota bacterium
GCACTGGTTTTGAAGACCAGACGGAACACCAGTCCCGATCCGCCCCCGCGGCCATCCGCGAGCCACCGACGCGGGCGGCTACTCTTCCGCGCCCACTCCCGGCGCCGAAACGTTGCCACCAACCCGTGACGACGGCAACTCCTCCTCCCAGCGCTTCTCCAGCCGCCGAAAGGTGTCGGCCAGGTCGCGGCGCATACGCGCGAAGCGCATCCGCACATCGGGGCGTCCCTGCAGCTTGAGGAACAGGGCCGTGTCCTCCCGCACCTCACGGGCCAGTTCCACCCACTGCAACGCCGCGTACCCGCTCAGTGGCGCCAGCGCCGCGACCCCGATGGCTGCGAAGGTTCCCGCCGTCACGTACGCCAGCCCCACCCAGAACACCCATGCCACGGCAACCGCCCCGATGAGCGCCAGGAGCTTGTGGGTGGCCGTCACTTCAACGTCGGGACGGGTGACCCGCACGACCAGGCCGGCAAGCCACAGCACGGGCGCCCACAACAGGGTTCCGGCCACGGCCAGCGGGAGCCCCAGCAGCAACAGGGTCCCTCGCACCAGGATGTACTTCGCGACGGGCACGAGGCCGAAACGGGGTGGCACATCCCCCTCCCCCGCCCCCAGCCGCGCGTTCATGGCGGCGTAGCGCTCCACCTTGCGCCTGAGCTCGGCGTGCTCTTCGGGCGCCTCCCGGCGGATCAATTCCAGCCCCGCCGCGAAGCGCTGCAGACGGGGAAAGCGCGCGCCCAGCGCCTCCCTGGCCCGCCACGGCACCCAGCGCGACTGCCGCACGTAGAGCTGCTCCGCAACCTCCACCAGCTCGCGGTCCTCGTGGTGGATGAAGTTGAGGGTCTGGGCGCGGATTCCGGCCTCGATACGCTCGGTGAGCTCCCGCGCGGCCGCCACCGGATCCTCGCGGTACGCATCCTCCAGGTCCGCGCACCCGAAGGCCCGGCCGAAGCGCACGGCCACCCCCGTGCGCGCCCGCTCCTTGCGCGAGTAGGTGATCCCCACCGGCACGATCGAGAGCCCCAGCCCCCACCCCACCCCATCCTCCGCCTGCAGAGCGATGCGGGCGGCCCCGGTGCGAAACTCGGCCAGGTGCGCCCCGGAGTGGCTCTTCCCCTCCGGGTAGATCTGGATCGCACCGCCCCCGTGAAGCACGGCTACCGCGTCACGGAACATGTCCTCGTTGCGGTGCATGGCCGCGGGATCGTCCTGCCTGCGATATACGGGAATGCCCCCGAGAACCCGCAACACCGGACCCAGCAGTAGGCGGTCGAAGAGAGGGGCCCTCCCCAGCGGGCGCGGCATGCGCTCGCTGCATCGGAAGATGAGGACCGGGTCCAGGAGGCTGTTGGGGTGGTTGGCTGCGACCAGCAGCGGTCCCGGGGGCAAGGGAGGGCCGCGACCATCCACGCGGTAGAAGATCCCCGCGGCGGTGCTCACCAGGCGGACGATCAGCTTCGCGATCCGGCCGGGGAATCTAGCAGCCCGCGACACGGATCCCCGCTGCATTCGGCTGGCCGCGTATCCCCGCCGAACCGGTGGACGGACCCGGCCACACTGTAAACTCAACTTTACAAAATGTCATGTTTATTATACATTTTCCTTCCGTGTAAACTCGCTTCGCGCCGCGACTCCGCCCCTTCGATTTTCGGGTCCGCAACGATTATCTTCTCCGTTCTCCCCACCGCAACCTCGCCAACGTGCACAGTACAGCGTGATCCGCCATTCAGCGACCTCCACCACCCGTTCGGCCGCGACCCCGGACGCTTCGCCCGGCCCGAGCCTGCGCAATCCGGGCATGCCCCTGGACCTCGACGCCGTGCGCGGCACACGGGTCAACCGCTCGGCCGCCGACCACCGCGCGGCCACCCTCGTCACCCGCCGCTCGGTCAAGAAGGAGTGGCAGGCCGGTTGGCTGCTGCGCGCGGTCACCCTGATCGACCTGACCACCCTTGCCGGGGACGACACGGAGGGACGGGTACGGCGCCTCTGCGGGAAGGCCAGGCGCCCCGTGCGGAGCGATCTCCTCGCGGCCCTCGGCATGTCCGCCTCCGAGGTGACTGCCGCGGCCGTGTGCGTCTACCACACCCTGGTCCCCACGGCCTGCGAAGCGCTGCGGGGAAGCGGGATTCCGGTGGCCGCCGTGTCGACCGGTTTTCCGGCGGGACTCTCGCCCTTCGGCACGCGGCTCGCCGAGATTCGCGAGTCGGTGGCGGCGGGGGCCGAGGAGGTGGACGTGGTGATCACCCGGGGGTCGGTGCTGCGGGGCGGCTGGGAGCGCCTCTACGACGAGGTGGCCGGCTTCCGCGACGCCTGCGGCGAAGCCCACATGAAGGTCATCCTCGGAGTCGGCGAACTGGGTACGCTCGCGAACGTCAAGCGGGCCGCCACCGTCGCCATGATGGCCGGGGCCGACTTCGTGAAGACCTCGACGGGCAAGGAGACGGTCAACGCCACCCTGCCCGTGGGCATCATTCTGGCCCGCGCCATCCGCGACTACCACCGCGCCACCGGAATCCGCGTGGGCCTCAAGGCCGCCGGTGGCCTCAAGACGGCCCGCGACGCGCTGTCCTGGCTCATCCTCGTCAAGGAGGAGCTGGGCGACACCTGGGTGGACCCCCGCTTCTTCCGCGTCGGCGCCAGCTCGCTTCTGGCCGACATCGAGCGCCAGCTGGAGCATCACGTCACCGGCCGCTACTCGGCCTTCCACCGCCACCCTCTGGGCTGAAGCCATGACGCCCACCCGCGATGCCCCCGGAGCCCTCGTTCGTGAAGCCTTCGCCAACCCGGACTACGGGCCCGCGCCTGAGAGCGATGACTTCGCGAACGAATGGCTGCAAGGTGGAAACCGCACCTTCGGCCACTTCGTCGGCGGACGCTGGACAGGCGGAAAGGGCCCACCGCACCAGACCCGCTGTCCCGCAGACGGCCGACTACTCGCCACCTTCCGCCACGGCACCGCGGAGGATATCGACCGCGCGGTCGCCGCGGCTCACGCAGCCCTGCCCGCGTGGCAGGAACTCGGGGGCCACGGCCGCGCCCGCCACCTCTACCGCCTGGCCCGCCAGCTCCAGAAGCGGTCCCGGCTTTTCTCGGTCGTGGAGTCGCTGGACAACGGGAAGCCCGTCCGCGAATCGCGGGACCTGGACATCCCGCTGGCCGCGCGCCACTTCTACCACCACGCGGGCTGGGCCCAACTGCTCGCCGGCGAGTTTCCGGGGTACGAACCCGTCGGCGTCGTCGGCCAGATCATTCCCTGGAACTTCCCGCTCCTCATGCTGGCGTGGAAGGTCGCGCCCGCCCTCGCGGCCGGGAACACGGTGGTGCTCAAACCGGCCGAGTACACGCCGCTGACCGCGCTCCTCTTCGCCGAGGTGGCGGATGAGACCGGCCTTCCCCCCGGCGTGCTCAACGTCGTGACGGGGGACGGGGAAACCGGTGCCGCGCTCGTGCGCCACCCGGACATCGCCAAGGTGGCGTTCACCGGCTCCACCGAGGTGGGACGCGAAATCCGGCGGGCGACCGCGGGGACCGGCAAGCACCTTTCGCTCGAACTGGGCGGCAAGTCGCCCTTCGTCGTCTTCGAGAGCGCCGACCTGGACGCGGCCGTCGAGGGGGTCGTGGACGGGGTCTGGTTCAACCAGGGACAGGTCTGCTGCGCGGGGTCGCGGCTGCTCGTGCAGGAGAGCGTGGAGGAGGAGATGCACGACCGCCTTCGCGCACGCATGGAACGCATCCGCGTCGGGCATCCCCTGGACAAGGCGATCGACATGGGCTCGCTGGTGGACCGCGTCCAGATGGACCGCGTGCGGGGTTACCTCGAGGCGGGCAAAGCCGACGGCGCGGCGGTCTGGCAGCCTTCCGGACCGGTCCCCGAAGGCGGCTTCTTCCTGCCCCCCACGCTGTGCACCGGAGCTCCCGTATCGAGTTCCATCGTGACCGAGGAGATCTTCGGGCCCGTGCTGGTCAGCCTGACCTTCCGGACGCCCGCCGAAGCGGTCGCGCTGGCCAACGACACCCGCTACGGGCTGGCCGCGAGCATCTGGACCGAGGACCTGAGCCTGGCCCTGGAGGTCGCACCCGCGATCAAGGCGGGGACGGTGTGGGTGAACTGTACCAACCTCTTCGACGCCGCCTCGGGATTCGGCGGATACCGGGAATCGGGGTTCGGCCGCGAGGGGGGGCGCGAGGGGATGTGGGAGTACCTGAAGCCGGGCGCGGGGGACAGGGTGCATCCGGACGCTACAGCCCGCCCGACCCGGGACCCCGTCACCGGGTCCCCCACCCCCCCGCCCCCCGACCGCATCGACCGCACGCGCAAACTCTGGATCGGCGGCCGCCAGAAGCGCCCCGACGGTGGCTATTCGCTCACCGTCACGGACCCGGATGGCACGCCCGTCGCCGAGGTGCCGCGCGGCAACCGCAAGGACGTCCGCAACGCCGTGGAGGCGGCGGCCGGGGCGCGGGCGAAGTGGGGCACCGCCAACGGACACCTGCGCGCGCAGATCCTGTACTTCATGGCCGAAAACCTGGCGGTGCGGACCGGCGAATTCGTTGAAGCGCTGGTCCGGAGCACGGGGACGGACGCCGCCGGCGCCCGGGCCGAGGTGGAGGTCGCGGTGCAGACCCTCTTCACCTTCGCCGCCTGGGCCGACAAGCACGACGGCCGGGTGCACTCCACGCCCTTCCGCAACGTCACCTTCGCCATGAACGAGGCCGTCGGCACGGTGGCCATCCGCTGCGCGGACCGGGCGCCCCTGGCCGGGGTGGCGGGTCCCATCGCCGCCGCGCTGTCACAGGGAAACGTCGCGGTCGTGGTGCTTCCCCAACGCTTTCCCGTACCCGCCCTGGACCTCGTGCAGGTCATGGAGACCTCGGACATCCCCCCCGGCGCCGTCAACATCCTCTCCGGCATCCACCGGGAGGTGATCCCCACCCTGGCCGCCCATGACGACGTGGATCAGGTCTGGGATTTCGCCGCCGACGACCTCTCCGGCGACGCGGAACGCCTCTCGGCCGGCAACCTCAAACGTGTGTGGGTGGACCGGGAGGGCGCGATCGACTGGCTGGCCCCGTCGGGACGGGACGGTGAACTGCTGCTCCGCAAGGGGACCCGGGTGAAGAACATCTGGGTACCGTACGGGGTGTAGGAAACGAACGACTCCAGCCGACGGCGCGGCGCTCCCCCCGGCCCCGCGCGCTACCGTCTCAGCAACGACCGTTGCACGGGGTTCTCAATGGTCAGATAGGCGGTATCTCCCCCCTTCAGGGCAACCCGGTTCGTGGTGAACCGACCTCCGGCCAGCAGGTCGATACGGATACGCAGATCGCCATCGGTGGGCCACGGCAGGGTGAATTCCCGTCGGGCGAGTCCACCCACGATTCCGATTCTCCTTTGCACGGGACCCAGCGACTCCAGCGTCGCCTGGTTGAAGTTCCGGTTTTCCACGGCGATCCTGATGTTGCCGGATGCCGAGCCGCCCTCAAACGGATTCGGCCGTATGACCGGCGACCTCGCGCACGCGCCCAGGGCGGCTGCTCCGGCCAGCAGGAATGTGCGTCGCTTCATCGTTGTCTCCTCTCCGCGGCGCGGGCGCCCGTCAGCTCACCAGTCGCGTCTCCCGGATCGGTTCCAGCTTTTCGCGTATGAGCAGCTCGTTCAGTCTCCCCAGGTCGCGCAGGATGACCAGCTCCAGCTTGTTGATCTGTTCGTCCAACTGGTCCACCAGGTGTCTGAACACCGTGTGGGACTGGTCGGTCGGCCGGTTCTCGGATCCCTCCACCACTCCCAGGAGCGCCGCCAGCTTGTTGTTGAGCTTGATGGGATAGTTGAGCGGGTCCTGGTTGCTCTGGTTCTTCACCTGGTAGATCTCTGCCTCGACGACGCCCAGGTTTTCCTTCACCACGACCGCCTGGGCTTCGACCTCTTCGTGATCGGTCTCTTCCAGGCGCTCGTCGACCTGCCCGCTTATGTCGCGCACCCGGATCACGGCCTCGTTCGCCTCCGAGACCCGGTCCCGGATCCGGATGGCCAGGTCGAAGCGTTCCCGCAGGTCGGCGACGGTCACGCCCTCCAGGTTCGGATTGATCCGGATCTCGAAATCGCGCGTGAGCGGCGCCGCGTCGTCGACCGTCATCCGCACGGTGTAGGTGCCGGGCACCGCGGTCGGCCCCATCGGCCGCGCGGCCCACATGATGCGGCCCTCGAAGTCGGTCCAGGACGGATAGCGCAGGTCCCAGCGGAAGGAGTGGGACCCCTGCTCCACCGCCGGGCTACCGCCCCCGCCACCTCCGAAGAAGCGCGCGAAAGGACTCTCGTCCTCCTCTTCCTCCTCGTCATCGGCCGTGCCCTCGTAGCTGCGGACGACCTCGCCCGCACCGTCCAGGATCTCGATGGTCACCCGCTCGGCGTCCTCGGCCAGGTAGTAGCGGAACTGCGCGCCCTGATCGATGCCGCGGGTGGGATCGACGGGTTCGAAGAGCCACACGGGTGCGGAAGCGACCTCCGCGTTCATCTGTCTGAGCGGCCCGATGTCCTCGAGCACCCAGAACGACCGGCCGTGCGTGGCAATCACGACGTCGTTCTCCTCCACCACCAGGTCGGACACCTGCACCACCGGCAGGTTGAGCGACAGAGGCTGCCAGCGGGCGCCGTCGTCGAAGGAGACGTACACGGTGCGCTCCGAGGCGGCGTAGAGGAGGCCGGGGCGGGTCGGATCCTCGCGGGTGGCCCGGATGAAGTCGTCCTCGGGGAGCCCATCGACGATCTTCGCCCATGACTGCCCGTAGTCGTCCGTCTTCCAGATGTACGGCCCGCGGTCGTCGTCCACCAGGTAGCGGATCCCCGACACATACGCCTTGCCCGGCGTGTTGGGCGACGCCTCGATCGTGTTGATGCGCACGAAGTCGGGGGCGTCCGGCGGCGTGACCGGCGTCCAGTTGAGGCCGCTGTCGCGGGTGACGTGCACCAGGCCGTCGTCCGAACCCGCCCAGATCACCTCGGCGTCGTGGTAGGAGGGGGCGATGGCAAAGACGGTCGCGTAGGTTTCCACGCCCGTCTGGTCCTTCGTGATGGGACCGCCCGACGGGCCCATTGTTTCGGCGGCGGCGCGGGTGAGGTCGGGGCTGATCCGCTCCCAACTCTGACCCTCGTTCGTGGTCTTCCACACCTTCTGGGTTCCGGTGTACAGCACGTCCGGGTCGTGGTGGGAGAAGACGATCGGGAAGGTCCACTGCACCCGTTCGACCAGGTCCTCCGACGACTGTCCCATAGGGTTCTCGGGCCACACGTTGACGGCCCTGCCCTGCCCCGTCGACATGTCGAAGCGCGAGAGCGCGCCCCCGTAGCAACCCGCGTAGAAGACGTTCAGGTTGACCGGATTGGGGGCCACGTACCCGCTTTCGCAGCCGCCCACCGCGTAGTACCAGGTGCGGTTGCCGGGCCCTCGCGCGGCCATCTGGTTCCAGCCCCGTACGGGGATGCAGGCGGTCGAGTTGTCCTGCTGGCCGCCGCAAATGTGGTACGGGATGTGCTCGGTGGTGATCACGCGGTAGAACTGGGCCGTCGAGTAGTCCTGGTCGGTCCAGCTCCTCCCGCCGTTGAAGGTTACGTTGGCACCGCCGTCGTTGGCGTTGATCATCCGGTCGGAGTCGTCCGGCGCGATCCACAGGTCGTGGTTGTCGCCGTGGGGGACCGGGATACCGCGCGGGAAGGTCTCGCCTCCGTCGCGCGAGCGGTACAGCCCCGTGTTGAGGGCATACATGACGTTCTCGTCGTTGGGGTCGGCGTAGACGCGCGTGTAGTAGAAGGCGCGCTGGCGCAGCTTGCGCTCGTCGTTGACCCGCTCCCAGGTCGCGCCGGCGTCGTCGGAGCGCCACACGCCGCCATCGGGTTCGTGCTCGATCAGCGCCCACACCCGGTTCGGATTCGCGGGCGACACGGCCACCCCGATCTTCCCGACCGGCCCCTCGGCCAGCCCGATGTTGCCGGTGATCTCGGTCCAGCTCTCGCCTCCGTCGGTGGACTTCCAGAGCCCGCTGTCCTCCCCACCCGACGACATCCCCCAGGAACGCCTCCACGCCTCCCAGATCGACGCATAGATGACATCGGGGTTCGTCACGTCAACGCTGATGTCCGTCGCGCCGGCCTTGTCGCTCTTGAAGAGCACCTTGCGCCAGGTCGCGCCGCCGTCGGTCGTCTTGAAGACGCCGCGCTCGGGGTTGTCGGCGGAGTGCTTGCCGAAGGCGGCGGCCCACGCAATGTCGCAGTTCTCCGGATGAATGCGGATGCGGGCGATGTTCTGTGTCTCCCTCAAGCCCACGTGCCCCCACGTCTCCCCTCCGTCGGTCGACTTGTACGCACCGTCACCCTGCTGGATGTTGCCGCGCAGCTGGGTCTCGCCCGTCCCCATGTAGACGATGTCCGGATTGCTTTCGCAGACCTCGACCGCGCCGATCGAGGCGCTGTTGATCTGCCCGTCGGTCACCGGGCGCCAGCCCAGCCCACCGTCGTCCGTCTTCCACAGGCCGCCCCCGGTCGTGCCCATGTAGTACTCGAAGGGTCGCGCCGCGGAGCCCGCCGCGGCGATGGAGCGGCCACCCCGCGGGGGACCTACGTTCCTCCATTCGAGAGAGCTCCACAGCTTCTCCGGGAAGGCTTCCTGGGCCCGGGCCGCGGGCGGCGCAAGCGGAACGGTCGAGAGGATCGTGAACGGAACTGCCGCGAGAAATGCGAAACGATGCGGGATACGCATGGGAGGAGGACTTCTCCTTGTGGAGTAGTGTATACTTTACATTACAGAATGTAGTGTTCTCATTACATTCCGAACAGGCAAGTGGAGCGGTTGGCCGGGAACGCACCGCCACTCGACAGCCGGGGGGAGTCCCGCCACGGGCCGCTACCTCCCGAGGAAACCAATCGTGAAGCTCCGCCCCCCGTTCTCGTCCGGACCGTTGCCGCCCTCGCCGAATTCTCCTCCGAAGGCCGCGAGGGCCAGCCCCACCACCCCCACCAGCACCGCCCCGCCGAGTAGGACGCTCCGCCGCGTGGAGAACTCGCGTAGCTCGATCGTGACCACTTCGTCGCGGGCCACCCGGTACACGTTCTCCTGAACCACCTCCTGCAAGGCGCCGAAATACTGTCTGCTCTGCACCTCGAGGACGATCGTGTCTCCCGCCGAGAGCACCGTGCCCTCGACCGATACGGTGGGAGGCGGCACATTCGGATTGGACACGGCGGACTGGACCGGAACGTGCACCCTGGCCACGGATCCGGGCGCGGGCGACTCGATCGGGAGATAGGTGTGGCAGCCGGACAGCGCCAGCGCGCCGAACACCGACAGGGCACCCCGAACACGCCTCGAAACGCACATCAGAACGTCACATCCACATTGTCGGTGAGCACCTGATTGTAGACATAGACGTACCGGAAGGGCTCGTTCGGAAAGATCCCTCCGAAGCGGGATACCAGGTTGCGGTCGTCCACGTCGACCGTCACGGTGACGGCCAGGGTGTCGCCGGCCAGGGTCTCCGCCTGCACGAACCACTGCTGTTCGGCGGCGATGTTCATCGTCGTATCGAAGGGGAGCGTGTGCAGCACGGTGTCGGAAGAGAACACCTGCACATGGGTGACGCCCATCTCGTCGATGCCCGCGACGAAGTCCCTGGAGTAGATCACCTTCGCCCGCAGGCCCGCCTCGCCTTCCATCTCGAAGAAGATCTGCGTCGGCGTCCCGTCTTCGAAGATCTCGCAGGCTTCCGCCAGCAGGACGGCCGCGACCGCCAGTGCACCGGCAAAACGTTTCATGACTTCAGTCTACAGCGGAAAGGGCGGGCGCGCCGACGAGAACCGCCGACACGCCCACCCGAAGTTTCCCGCTCAGCCCGCTAGCATACCGCGTAGTCGTTCGCGATGTTCTCGTTGGCCCGTCTCTCGATGATCGAGATGGGCAGCATGACGCCGGGACACTTGATCGCGTCCGACGAGCCCTCCCACGACGGTGCCGTGATGCCCCACCGGTACATGTCCGCGAGGCGCAGGCCCTGGAGCAGTACCGTCACGCGGCGCATGTGCTGGAGCATCTCCATGTTGTCGATCTGGCCGCTGAACGGCTTCAGTCCGTCCATGGCGCGGATGTGGTTGATGTGGTCCGTGAACATCGACTCGTTCCCGCCGGCCAGCGCATTCTCGGCCAGGATGATGTGCATCATCCGGGTGGACGCAAGTGTCAGCGGCGGGTAGACGCCACCCTTGTCCAGGTAGCTTCCGCCCTTCCACTGGTTCAGCCACTTGATGACCGAAGGATCATCGACGTCGTCGATCGGGTCCTTCAGCGCGATGCCGTTGATGTCGTTCGCGGCGGTCGCCGTGGCTACCGAGAGGTCGAGCTGGTTCTCCTTGCGGTCATTGATCCAGCCGGCCATCGAGTTTGAGGTGCTGGCGGCGGAGTAGGTGAGGTTGAAGAGCCAGTCCGCGTCATTGCCGCCGGCCCCCGCTATCACCGCCATGGCGTCGGCAGCGGCTTCGGAGGAGTTGACGAGCCCGTTCCCCGAGGGGGACGGGTTGATCACGTCCCAGATCGCGCGCGACTGGTGCGCCCGGGCGCGCACGGCCATGGCGTTCATTGCCATGTCCGCGTCACCCACCTCGTTGAAGCCGGAGATGGCCGCGCTGAGGCGGCTGATCGCATCGTCCAGCACCCTGTACATGTTGTCCGAACCGACCGGCGGCGCGGCCTCGGTCTTGTTGGAGAAGGCGAAGTCCTCCTGGATCTCGCCGATCACCATGTACATGATGCCCGAGTAGAAGTTCGCCCGGGCAAGGTTGGCCTTCATCGCGGTGGAGGGGTTCTCGCCCACGAGCGAGTCCACCACCGAAATCGCGAAGTCGCTCATCCAACGCCCCTGCCCCATGGCGGGGAACGGGCCGTCGATGAACTCGTTCAGCGGGTCGTCGACGAAGCCCTTGTCCAGCGACAGCCAGGCGTCGCGCGATCCGATCCAGCGCAGTTCGTCCGATGCCACCAGGTAGGGCTGCCAGGACTGCGAAACGGAGGAAGACACGAGAGTCAGCGCTCCATTCACCACGGCGGAGGCCGCCGCCTCCGTCTTGACGTCGTCCTCGATCAGGTCGTTGGGGTTGCTCACGTCCAGCAGATCGCCCAGGCCGCACGCCGTGAAGGCCAACGCCGCCACCAGCGCCGACGCCCGGGTCATGAAAGTCCGTCCATTCATGATCGTTTCTCCTTATCTCCTAGAACGTGACGCGGGTGGAAAGCGTGATCCGCCGCGGCACCGGAATGCCCCAGCCTTCCGTCGAATCCAGGAAGTTGCAGCTCAGGCCTCCGTTGCACCGGCCCAGCACGTTGCCCTCCGGGTCCATGCCCGGGTAGTCCCCGAACATGAACAGCCGCAGGTTGCGAACGCCCAGGTTCATGGTCGCCGTCGACAGCCCCCAGCCCTCCACGAAGGAGGTCGGGATGCGGTAGACGAGCGACAGTTCGCGCCACTGGAGCCAGTCGGCGTCGTAGATGCCGTTCATGCCGCTCATCGGCGACAGGCCCTCGACCTCTTCCGCCCACGAAATCGCCGCTGCCAGCCGCTGCTCGGCCGACGAAGCGGGATTGACCATGGTGGAATACAGCTCGGCGGAGCGGGGCGTGTTGCGGCCGATGAAGCCGTTGGCACGGCGGAACATGCCGGACAGGTCCTGCACCTGGTGGCCGATCTTGTACTCGAAGAGCGAGTTGAGCTCGAAGTTGCCGGCGAACGCGATGTTGAAGCCGAAGGAGCCCGCGAAGTCGGGGGTCGGCTTGCCCAGGTAGCTCAGCAGCAGGCCACTGCCGCAGTTGTGCGAAGCGAGGGACCCGTTGGGGGTTCCGAAGTCGCTGTTGCCGATCGCGAGCGGCTTGAAGCTGCTGGGGTCGCGCGGCTGGCTGAAGTACTCGAGCGCCTGCTGGCGGGACGGTGCCACGCACTCGCCGCCGACGGGGCTGATGATGTTCAGCGGGATCTCCACGTCGGCGAGCTTGGCACCGAAGAACGCGGCGGGAGCATACCCGACCTGCAGGAAATTCCTGTAGCGGGGGTAGGTACCACCCGTCTTGAGCGGCGGGGCGCCGCCCATGTCGGTGATCTCCTGGTGCTCGTACGCCGTGTTGGCGAAGATGTTGATCGACAGGCCCTCCTGCTGGATCACGGAACCGCGCATGTTCAGCTCCACGCCGTTGGCCTGCATCGCGCCGATGTTGTCGAGCTGGGTCTGCGTGAAGCCGCCCGTGACCGGGAACTGGCGCGCCACCATGACGTCGGTGCCCTCGCGGGTCCAGTAGGTGGCCTCCATCGACCAGCTGTCGTTCAGGAAGCCCATCTCGGTGCCGACTTCGATCTCGGTGGACACTTCGGGCCGGAGCGCGTCGTTGCCCAGGTTTGCGGGCCGCACGCCGGGTCCCACCTCGGAGCCCTGCGACGAGAAGGTCGTGAACTTGTCGAATGCGCCGGGCTGCAGACCGGACTGGCCGATCGCGCCCCGCAGACGGAAGGTCGAGAGCGTCTCCGAGGCCATGTCCATCGCCCGCATGGGCTCCATGGAGAGCGACACCTTCGGGTAGAACGCCGTGCTGAAGTCCGCGCCGAAGGCCGAGTTGGCATCCCAGCGGCCGCCGACGGTCAGGAAGGTCCAGTCGTCCCAGCCGACCTGGTTCTGGAGGTAGCCGCCGATCTGCGTGACCCGCAGCCACGACTCGTACGAACCCTCGGAGCCGAGCGCCGAGAGAGTCTCGAGACCCGGACCGGGGAAGTCGCGGCCGCCGCCACCCGCGGACTGCCGCTGGCGGAGGAAGCCCTGCGCACCGAAGAGGAAGGTATTCTCGATGCGGTCGGTGCTGAAGACGTAGGACCCCTTCACGTCAGCGGTAATCTCGCGGCTTCGGTCCTCGTTGACGCTGCGGCTGCCGTCGGGCGTGGAGCCCGAGAAACCGTCCACGTTCCAGCGGTAGGGACGGAAGGAGACTGCGTCGTCCGAGGTGAAGTCGATGCCGAAGGCACCCGACAGACGGAAGTTGTCGATCGGGGTGTACTCGGCGTTCAGGGTACCCGTGAAGTGCTGCGAGTTCACGAAGTTCAACTGGTACATGTTCTCGCGCAGGGTGGCGAAGGCGGGCTGGCCGTAGAGGTTGTCGTCATTCGCCAGCCGCAGCTGCATCATGAGCGCGGACGAGAACACCCCGTAAATGTTATTCGAGTTGTCCGGGGTGTGGTGCTCCATGTCGGAAAAGAGCGTGGTCACGCCGATCCGCAGCTTGTCGCTCGGCATCACCGTGAAGTTCGAGGTGATCGAGGCGCGGCGGTTCGTGTCGGTTTCGGGCTCGATGCCCGGGACCGGATCGAAGTTCTTGGCGGCGTCGTAGGGGCCGTCCTCGGTGGTGAGGCGGCCGGACACGAAGTACTGGAACGACTGCGAGCCGCCCGAGACGGACCCGGAGTATGCCTGGCCAATGCCGGTGGTGAGCAGATCGGGTACCAGATCGCGCTCGATGGGGGTGAAGGGCTGCACGGACCCGCCCCAGCGCGCCGTCATCCGGGCGATGGCGTCGGCCAGCCTCTGCGCGTCGCCGTCCCCGGTGCACCCCGGGGTCCGGCAGGCGCGCCCGGCGAAGTCCGCCATGGGAAGAATCCTGTTCGTCGGCACGGAGATCCCGGTCACGTCGACCTGGGCGGTGAAGCGCGGCGCGCCGACCTGTCCCTTCTTGGTGAAGATCTGGATGACGCCATTGGACGCCTCCGTCCCGTAGAGCGTGGCCGCGGCCGCGCCCTTCAGGATCTCGATCCGCTCGATCGACTCGGGCGGGATGTCGTCCAGGCGCGACGGGTTGCCCTGGCCGTTGAAGTTCTGCACGGCCGAGCGGTCCACGCGGATGCCGTCCACGTACACGATGGGCTCGTTGAGCTGCGTCAGCGAAGCCGAGCCGCGGATGCGGATGCGCGCGCCTTCGCCGGTGTATCCCGACGACGGAAGCGCGACCACGCCGGGCTCGCGGCCGGCGATCAGCTGGCTGAAGTCGCTCACCGGCGCGTTCTCGAGCGCGGTCGTGTTGATGGTGGTGATGGTGTTGCCGAGCTTGCGCTTCTCGGTGACGACCCCCGCGCCGGTCACGACGAGCTCGTCGAGTGCGATCGCCGTCTGTTCGAGTGCGAAATCGAGCTCCGCCGTCCCACCGGCGGTCACCGTCACCGTCAGCTCCCCTTCGCGGTACCCGACGCGCGTGGCGCGGACGGTGTACTCGCCGGGCGGAACCGACAGGATGATGTAGCCACCCGATGCGTTGGTGAGAACACCGAACGAGGTGTCGTCGATCTTCACCAGGACCGTTTCCAGCGGCCGTCCGGACGCTGCATCGGTCACGCTGCCGGCCAGCGTGCCGGTCGTCTGGGCCGATGCGTCCGGCGCGAGGGCAAAGCCGGCAATCAAGGCCAGGCACAGCCCTCCCGCCCCACTTCCGGGGCTGGTTCGAAACAAGGTACGTATCATGAGTTTTCCTCCTGTTTGTGAGTCTCTTCTCCCAGACACGTTACACGCCCAGTTCTGCTATGTGATCCGGGGATTTCCCGGCCAGGGCCAAGCCCGATCCCATCACCTGCCGATGGCGTCCACGATGTGGATCAGCCGATTTGAAAACCTACACGATACCGCGGCCATCGGCAACACATTTCGAGGGGCGATTTCGAGGGGCGATTCTCCCGTTGCGGCGGGGCGGAATCCCCCTCCACCTCCCTCACCCGCTCACGCGACCCTGGCAACGACCTCGATTTCGACATCCACCCCCTGCGGCAAGCCTCCCGCGGCCACCGTCGCGCGCGCCGGGCGGTGGTCGCCGAAGTGCCTCGCGTAGACGGCGTTCATGTCGGCGAAAAAGGACATGTCGGAGAGGTAGACGGTGGTCTTCACGACCGTCTGCAGGCTCCCTCCGGCCGCAGCCAGCACCGCTGCGAGATTGTGCAGAACCTGTTCGCTCTGCGCCGCAACGTCCCCCTCGACCAGCGATCCCGTGGCCGGGTCGATGGCGATCTGGCCCGAGGCGAAGATCCAGCCATCGGTGACGATGGCCTGGGAGTAGGGGCCGAGGGCTCCGGGGGCATGATCCGTGTGGACGGCCGCGATTTGCGCCATTGCCTGCAATCTCCTTTGTGCGGGACTACGGGTTCGCGCCGACAACTCTCGCGTCACCGGAACCGGCAAGTCAAGCAGGGAACTCGACATCCGGCGGAGTGGACGCGAATCCGTCGTCAACGAACCGGGAGCACGTCCGCGATCTCATGTGGGGACACCGTGGCCACGCCGACCTTCGCCACGCCCAGTGCGGCCGCGTGTGCGGCCAATCCCACCACCTCGGCCACCGCCGCACCGGCCGACATGCCCACCGACACCACCGCGCACACGGTGTCTCCGGCGCCCGACACATCATACACGGCGTGCGCACGGGCGCGTGCCCGTTCGGTCGCCCCCCCCGGCGACACCAGGACCATCCCTTCCGCGCCCAGCGTGACGAGGAGATGCTCGCAGCGCAGACGTTTCCTGGCGGCCTCCATCCAGCCGGAATCGTGCGGTCGCACCGCCTCTCCGAACGCACCCTCCAGTTCGCTCCGGTTGGGCTTGAAGACCGTGGCGCCACCGTAGGCGAAGAAGCCGCGTCGCTTCGGATCCACCACGACGGGGATCCCGTGTGCCGCCGCGGAGTCCAGCGCCGACCGGATCACGCCGGGCCCCATGACCCCCTTGTCGTAGTCGGCCACCACCAGGGCGCCGGCACCGCTCAGCCGGGCCGCCACCCCCCCGGCCACCCGGTCGGCCGCGGCCCGGGACACCGATACGCTCTGTTCGCGGTCCACCCGGACCACCTGCTGCCCCCGGGCCAGGACCCGCGTCTTGACGGTGGTGGGGATTCCGTCGTCCCGCACGAAATGGCAACCCGCACCCATCTCCTCCAGGGCCGCGCCGATCCGCCGCCCCGCCCCGTCGTCGCCCACGACCCCGATCACGTCGCAGCGCGCACCCAGGGCGCGGAGGTTGGCCGCGACGTTGCCCGCCCCGCCCACCGCGTCCCACTCCCTTTCCACGAGCACCACCGGAACCGGCGCCTCGGGTGAGACGCGGTCGGCCGGACCCGCCACGTAGCGGTCCAGCATCAGGTCGCCCAGGACCACGATCCGGCACCGCGGAAAGCGGGTGCACAGATCCGCAAAGCGTGCGCGGTCCACCCTACGCCCGGGTCTCACGCGGCCGGGCCGGCCCTGCCGTCATCGGCTCGGCGGGCCTCCTCAACGCGCCCAGTCGTCGAGCGCGAACACCGAGACCCGCACCCTGTCCTCAGTGGGGTCGGTCCAGGCCAGCATCAGATTCCCGTCCCCGAGGCGGGCGATCCTCGGAACACCGGAGGCGCGGCCGCTTTCCGTGGTCGCCAGCCGCCGCGTTTCCCCCAGGTCTCCGTCCGGCGTCACCCGCCGGCTCAGGATCGCGGCCGCCGTTCCCGCTCCCTCCTCCTCGAGCCAGGTGACGAGGGCGGATCCGTCGTCGAGGAGGACCACGCCGGTACGCCCGAGCGGCCGGCCCGAGTCCAGCCGCACGGGCGGGCCGAAGCTCGCGGCCTTGTCCGCGGAAAACGCCACATTAACCTGTGCCTCGCCATTCGGAGCGGTGAACCAGGCGATGGCGACGAGAGCTTCCAGAGCTGCCATCGCGGGCCCGTTGACGGGGCATCCCCCGATCACCCAGCCGTCCTCGTGCACGGGGATGCTCCCGGTCCAGCCGTCGGCGAGGCGGCGCGTCACGTGAATGTCGCGCACCTCTCCCTCGGCCCGGTCGCGGAAGGCGACGACGGGGGTCCCGGCGGCGACCACCGCGCTCGTCTGGCAGCACTCGCAGATACGGGCGTCGAGCAACACCTCGGGACCCGGGCCGTCGGTCCCGCCGGTTCCTCCGGTTCCGCCGACAGGAAGGCTGCGAGCCCGCAACGACATGGGGCCGGACGGCTCGACCATCGCGCGACCGTCCAGCCATGCGGCCCACACCACGTCGCCGTCCACGAACATGGAGACGAACCCGTGCTCGGTGGGGGTGTCGTCTTCGTGCGGAGTCCAGGGTGCGGACCACGTCGCTCCGCCGTCCTCCGACCAGGCGATTCGCACGCCGTAGTCGTAGGTCCCCTTTCCTCCCCGCCACAGCCAGTGGCCCACCAGCCTGTCGCCCACCGCCCGAATCGAGGGGAAGTCGGCCCAGTTGACGAAGAATCCGTCCCCCTCCGCGACCGTGACGGGATCGGTCCACGAGCCGTCGAACCGCGACGCGGCGAGGCGGTATCCTTCCGGCGCCGGTTCGAGCCAGCTCATCCATACGCCCGTCCCGTCGGACGCGAGGAACGGCTGCCCGCTACCCGGGCCCGGCGGCGCGGCGGACAAATCCGGCGCGGAGGGGTCGGGCGAACACCCCAGCACCGCCGAGAGCCAGCCGCAAGGCACGAGGGCGGCAAGGATGCGGGGGATCGTCAAACTCGTCCGTGCGGGTGCGCGGCGGCGGTTCGGGATTACTGACGCCGGTGTGGTCATCGGTGTCCTATTGGTGTATTGTCGTTTGTGGGAGACGCCGATCCCAAAACGCGGGTCCGCCGCGGGACAGCGGTTCCGGCGACGCCGCGCGGGGGAGCGGGTCGGTGGTAAGGATCTCTCCCGCGAACGTAGTGTATATGAGTGGCAGTGGGTCGAGAGCCCGGACGTTAACCGGCGAACACCGGTTGACGCGAATCGAGGCTCCCGGACGAGAACACGCGAACAAAGGGTAGTCATGGCGTCACCAAAACGCACCACCGGATACCGGATAGCCCGTGCCGTCACGGGAGTGGGAACGCTCGCGCTCCTGCTTACCGTGCCCCTGCCGGCCTCCGCCCAGTACTTCGGGCGCAACAAGGTCCAATACGAGGACCGGGAGTTCTGGAAGCTCCCGACGCTGAACTGGGACATCTTCTTCTACGCGGAGGAGGCGGAGGCGATTGAGGACATCGCCCGGATGGCGGAGAGGTGGTACGAACGCCTCTCGCGGACATTTCAGCACGAATTCGAGCGCAGAAAACCCCTCATCATCTACGCCGACCACCCGGACTTCCAGCAGACCAATACCCTGAGCGGACTGATCGGCCAGGGAACGGGCGGTGTCACCGAATCGCTGAAGAACCGGGTCATCATGCCCCTCACCGCCGCCTACCGCGAAACGGACAGGATCCTGGGCCACGAGCTGGTCCACGCCTTCCAGTTCAACATCGGCCAGAGCGCGAGCGTCGGCGGCCCCATGCGGCTGTTCCAGCTACCGCTGTGGGTGGTCGAGGGCATGGCGGAGTATCTGTCCATGGGGCGCGAGCATCCGCACACGGCCATGTGGCTCCGGGACCACATTCTCAGGGACGAGAAGCCGTCGCTGAAGGAAATCACCCGCAACCGGAAGTACTTCGCGTACCGGTTCGGACAGGGGTTCATCTCCTATCTGGGCGGTACCTACGGGGACGATGCCGTGCAGGACTTCTTCCGTACGGCGCTCAACAGGGGATGGGAGGGGGCGATCGAGTACGAGTTCGGCATGACCGAGGACAGCATTTCGATGCAGTGGTGGAATGCGGTCGAGGCCGAATACCGTCCCCTCATGGTGGGCAAGACCGACCCGTACGAAACCGGCGATGTGCTCTTGTGCGTGGAGTGCGGCGCGGGCCGCAGCAACGTGGCTCCCTCGCTCAGCCCGGACGGACGATACCTCGTCTTCCAGTCGGAGAGGGACCTGTTCTCCATGGACCTCTTCCTGGCGGACGTCGGGACGGGACAGGTCCTGCGTCCATTGCGCCGCAACGAAACGGCCTACATCGACGGTATTCGCTTCATCGACAGCAGCGGCTCGTGGTCCCCCGACAGCCGCAAGCTCGCCTTCGTCGTCTTCGCCGACGGCAACAACCAGCTTGCCATCATGGACGTGCAGAGCGGGCGCCTCGAAGACCGCATCGAAATCGAGGGACTGGGGGCGCTGCAGAATCCGGCATGGTCCCCGGATGGGAGCCGCATCGCCTTCACCGGGTTGAAGGGGGGGATCGCCGACCTCTACCTCTACGACCTGGAGACCGGTGATGTGCGGCAGCTGACCGACGACAAGCACGCCGACCTGCAGGCCTCGTGGGCGCCCGACGGGCGCTCGCTGGCCTTCGTTTCGTCCCGGGGCCCCGGGACGAACTTCGAAGAGCTCACCTTCGGCAACTACGTCCTTTCCTTCATCGACCTGGAGACGCTTGCCATCACGCCGATGACCGTCTTCGCCGGAGCCAAGCACATCAACCCGGCCTTCGACCAGACGGGCGAGGGTCTGTACTTCGTGTCGGACCCCGACGGCTTCCCCGACATCTACCACATCAGGCTGGCCGACGGCGAGATGCGCCGGATCACCCGGGCCGCGACCGGGGTCAGCGGGATCACCGCGAGTTCGCCGGCGTTCTCGTATTCGCCCAGGGCCGATCTTCTGGCCTTCTCCGTGTTCCACGAGCGGGGCTACATCGTCAATACCGCATACCCGGGCGACATGGCCACCCTGGTGGATGTGGTCGCCGACGGAAGTGTCCATCCCGGACGCCTGCTTCCTCCCGGCCTCCCCACAACCCGCAGCCGGGTGGCTGGCTACCTCGACGACCAGTACACGGGGCTGGTCGCGGACGACATCTACACCG
Organism: Gemmatimonadota bacterium; assembly: GCA_028874995.1. Taxonomy (GTDB): domain Bacteria; phylum Gemmatimonadota; class Gemmatimonadetes; order Longimicrobiales; family Gaopeijiaceae; genus Bin94. The sequence continues at coordinate 19,749 of JAPPGM010000038.1, forward strand.
CCGACCAGGCCGAGCCGTACGATCCGGAACTGCAGCTGGACTTCATCGGCCAGCCATCGGTCACCGGGGGCAGCGATCCCTACGGCTCCTACGGCGTCGGCGGGGGTACCTCCGCCTTCTTCAGCGACATGCTCGGAGACCGGTCACTGGGGATGATGCTGCGGGTCAACGGGGGCGTGAGGGACATCGGGGCCCAGGTCATGTACATGAACCAGAAAAGGCGCTGGAACTGGGGTGTGGGCGTGCAGCATGTGCCCTATCTCTATCAGACCGGCTACTACACCCGCAACGCGCTTGTCATCCGGAAGGATCGAATTACGGTCCAGGCCTTGGAAGGGCTGATCGCGTACCCTCTCTCGGGGACCAGGCGGTTCGAATTCACGGGCGGGCTCACCAGGTACTCCTACCACCGCGAGGAGGAAACGCTGCACATCGACGGGTACGGGCGGGTCTGGGCCGTGGACCGAAGGGAGGTCCCCCTCAACGCCAAGCCGCTGAACCTGGCTTCAGCCTCGCTCGCCTTCGTCGGTGACAATTCCTACATGGCGTTTACGAGTCCCGTGCGCGGAGAGCGGTTCAGGCTCGCCGCGGAGACCACCTACGGCACGCTCAGTTTCCATACCCTGACCACCGACTACCGCCGCTATTTCAACGGTGGCGGTCCGTTGACCTTCGCGGTGAGGGGGCTCCACATAGGGCGCTACGGAGACGTGAGGAGTCTTTACGAGCATCGCATCAACCGCTTCTACCTGGGTTTCGAGTACTTCATGCGCGGTTATTCATGGGGCTCGTTCGACGCGAATCGTGAATGTACACGGCTCACGGAATCGGGGCAGTGTGAGGAACTGGACCGGCTCCTGGGCCATCGAATCGGTGTGCTGAATGCGGAATTCCGCCTTCCCATTACCGGGATCGAGGAGTTCGGCCTGATAAACTTCCCGTATCTGCCCACCGAACTGAGCCTGTTCGCCGATATCGGGATGGCTTGGGACAGCGAGAATCCCGCGACCTGGAAGTGGTCGCGAACCGATCCCGGACGGGTACCGTTGGCGAGCACCGGGGTATCCATGCGCTTCAACGTTCTCGGTGCCCTCATCTTCGAATGGTACTACGCCTATCCCTGGCAGCGTCCGCATCGGGGATGGGTGAGCGGGTTCAGCCTGTTGCCGGGCTGGTAGCCGCCCGCTCGAGCGCTTCACCGGGGCGCCGGGGGGCCGGCCGACGACCGCAAGGGTCACGCGACCGGCTGCCCGGCGCCCTTCGTTAGAAGACCTCGATCTTGAGGTAGCGGCCCGGGTTTGCCTTGACGTCGGCCAGGAGTTCCCTCAGGGTCCGGACCGTCGCTTCCACCTCTTCATACAGCGACTCGTCGGTGGAGAGCCTGCCCAGGGTCCCCTCCCCGCGTTCCATGCGCCCCAGAATCGTGTTGAGGGAGGCGACCGCCTTCGCCATCTCATTTGAAGTACGGTCGAGGACGGCGAGCGCGGCATCGGCGGAGGCGAGAGTCGCCTTCCACTCCTCGGCCCCCGTAATCCCCTCCACGTTTTCGGCCGACCGCTGCAGGCTCTCCATGACGGTGCGTACTTCCGCGGCCCGCCCTTCGGTAAGTTCGGAGAGTTCGCTCACCATGTCGCGCAGGTGGGCCACCGCCTCCCCGACCGCCGCCACCGAGGAATCGTCGAGCAGGGCGCGGACCTGCCCGAGGATGTGCTCGGTGTCGACCGCGATGCCCCCCGCCGACGCGAGCAGATCCGGCGATGTCTCGCCCGGGAGCATTTCCATCGGCTCGACGAATCCCTCGCCCCGGCCCGGCACGATCGAGACGACCATGCCCCCGAGGACGCCCTCGGAGTACATCTCGACACGCGAACCGGCCGGGATTCTCCATTCGCCATCGATCTCCAGGGTGATCAGAACACCTTCCCCGTCGAGCTGAGCACGCTCCACGCTGCCGATGTTGATCCCCTTGATGCGCACGGGATCGCCGTTGCGCACTCCCTGGGCGTCGTCCACGCGGGTCAGGACGTTGTAGCGGCCCCGGAACGTCCCCGGGTCGGTCATCAGGAAGAGGAAGGTGAAGAACCCCGCGATCCCCAGGATCACGAAGATACCCACCCGGAATTCCCGCAGCTTCGCGGTGGGCGGCACGGCACGCAGGATTTCCTCGTCCGAGAGCCGCGGCCTGCGGGACTGTTCGCTGTTGTTCATGTTATCTCCACGACTTCGAGGGCGGCCTCGGCGGCCGCCCGGTCGACGAATGCCCTGACGACAGGGTCTGTGCAGATCCGGAACTCGTCCGGGCTGCCGCAAAACCGGATGCGTCCCCCCTCGAGCATGGCCACCCGGTCGCACATCCAGAGCGCGCCCTCCACGTCGTGAGTGACGAGTATGGAGGTGACCCGCAATTCGCCCGAGAGGCGTTTGATCAACCGCTCCACAGCCGCCGTGTTGACCGGGTCGAGGCCGGTGGTGGGTTCGTCCCAGAGGAGGATGCCCGGACGTCCGACGATCGCGCGGGCGATCCCGACCCGCTTCTTCATGCCGCCCGACAACTCTGAAGGGAGGAGCGGCAGCACGTCCCGGGGCTCGAGGTTCACCAGCTCGAGCGCCTCCCATACCGCGCGCGCCGCCCGCTTGGCGCCGACGCGCCGGATCCGGCTCTCGGGAAGTCCCATCTCAACGTTGCGGTAAACGTTCATCGAGTCGAAGAGGGCCGCGTGCTGAAAGACGTAGCCCACCTGTTTGCGGACGTTTTCGACGTTTTTTCTACCGCCGAAGAAGACGGACAGTCCGTTGACCTCCACGTCTCCCCGGTCGGGAACCACGAGCCCTATCGTCGTCTTGAGCAGCACGCTCTTGCCGGTGCCGGAGGGTCCGAAGAGGGCGAACATCTCGCCTTCGTGAATGTCCAGGTCGACGCCCGACAGGACGGGATGCCCGAATGCCTTCCACGTGTTCCGGTAGCGGATGACGGGATCGGGGCTCATCGGGGACGGCTACCCGAGGAAGAGCGACGGGAACATCGCGTCCAGGATGAACACGGTGAGCGTCTGGAACATCACCGACGCCGTGGTGGTGCTTCCGACCCCTTCGGCGCCGCCCCTCGTCCGCAGCCCCATGTGGATCGCGATGATCGGAATGGCGAAGCCGAAGGCGATCGACTTCAGGAGCGAGTAGAGCAGGTCCCACGAGAACCAGAAGAGGCGGGCACCGAACAGGAAGGTCTCGAAGGAGAGTCCGAGGGACAGCTGAGCGGAAACCATCCCGGCGAACAGCCCCACGATGTTCGCAATGCCCACCAGAAGCGGCATGACCACCAGCCCGGCCAGGATGCGGGGTGCCCCGAGGACGATCAGAGGGTCCCGTCCCAGGGAGCGGTAGGCGTCGATCTGCTCGGAGACCATCATGGTGCCGAGTTCGGCGGTGATGCGGGCCCCAACCCTGCCTACGAGGACGACGGCCGTAAGAACCGGCGCGAGTTCGAGAGCCAGGCTCTTGGCCGTAACGCTCCCCAACACGTACAGGGGCACGGTCGCCGTGATCTGGTAGCCTCCCTGCTGCGACGTGACGATTCCGGACAGAATGGCGGTGACCATCACGATCGGGATGCTCTGTGCCCCCATGATGTACAGCTGATTGACGAAGTCGCGGAAGGGAACCCGCATCTGCACCGTCGCCCTGGCCGTGGCCCAGATCAGGAGGCCCAGTTGCCCGCCGTGTTCCGCCCAAAGTCCCCACCACCGTCCAACCGCCCTGACGGGACGCTCGTAGAGAGTGGTTCCCGTCACCTGGTCCTGCGGGCGGAGGTCCGGGAGCTGCCGCCGCTGTAGGGGCCCAGAAGGATGCCCAGCACTATCGACTGGCTGTTCAGGATACCCTCGCCCAACTCGTTGCGGATCTCGAAGAAAGGCGTGATGAACCCCTTCAGCGGGTACCGTATACTCCCCAGAAGGGCAAAGATCCAGTCGTCCTCGATCGTCGGCTGCCCCGCTGCACCGGTGTTTTCGAATCGAGAGAAAAACAGGCCCAACCCCAGATAACCGATTCCGGATTGGAAGCCCGCCTGTCCCCCGGCCTCCCAGTATTCGCACGCGACGGCGCACTCCGGAGAGAGACGCTCGTAGGTGCCACCGGCCACCAGTTGATCGACGAGGAAACCGAGGTCGAACTCCACGCGGCCGCCATACCCGTACGTTCCGTTCACGAGCTGGCTTTTGTAGAGCCCATGTCCACCGACGCGCGCCTGGGCCGCCGCCGGCCCAACGGAGATCGCGGAGACCGCGATCAGCGCCGCGACCGCGGCACACTGTCGGAAAACCCCGGACCGCCTGATTCCTTTCGCCGTCTCCATCAAGCAGAACAGTCGAGCCACGGCACACTCCCCCGGGTTGATTTGATGATATCGGCGGCCACAGCTTGCAGGGGGCGGGCAGGGCCTTCGGAATCCCTTGGCCGGCCGGCCCCGGAGTGGCAGATGAAACCACCGAGGGCGAAGATGGTACAATTCATCGAACAGCCCTTTTCGTCGTAGTGAGGCATATGGAAATGTATCGCAATCGATCCGGTCCCGTCGCCCGGAACCTTCGATCTGCCGCCGTGGCCGCCATTTGCGTGTCGGCCACCGGAGCCGTCAACGGTCCGGACACGTTGCACCCCTTCCGTCTTACGGTCACTGATGCGGGAGTGTTCCACTCTGCGCTCGAGGCCCGCATTCGCTTTTTTTGGGACGACCTGCAGCTCGCGGTGATGGAGCACACTTCGAACATGGAGTTCGAACTCGCCGAAACCGAGGAGGTGGACGCGATCATCGAGGCCTATATCAACGAGATGCTGGTCCTGGAGGCCGGGGATTCGGTGGTCCAGGGGAAGGTGACCGCCCGGGGCATCGAGGACGCGATCCGAATCGACGAGGTGATGTGGTGGTACCGGCTGGAGTACGCGCTGCCCCCGGCCGTGGAGCGCATCGAGATTCGTAACCGGTTGCTTTTCAACATGTTCGAGGACCAGCGGAACCTCGTCAACCTCAAGACGCGCAGCGGCCGGGAGCGGACGTACTACTTCTCCTGGGACGAGGACAACGTCACGGTTCCGGTCGGCTGATCCGCCGGCCCGGGTTCATGAAGAACGCTCTCCATCTTCCAGAAGACGATTCCTCCGGCTTGCTGCCCCACCTCCACCGCCGCCACCCGGGAAAAGTCCCCCAGGTCGAAGATGTCCACCTTCCCCGGTTCGGCTCCCACCCCCTCCATGGACACGAAGGCGTAGCGCCCGTCCGGGCTCACGGCCACCCCATGGGTGACCGTCGTGGACGAACGCGCGACCGCCAGCGTACGGCCCGACTTCATGTCGAAGAACTGCACCCCGGCACCCTGCTTGAGGGTCGCGACCAGGACGGCGTCGTCGGGCGTGAGGGCGAGGTTGTACGGACCGCGTCCGGTCTCGAAGGTGCGCGCCGGCGACCAGGTGTCGCGGTCGATCTCCACGATGCGGTCGCCCCGGTTGCACGCCACCAGGAGGGAGCGGCCGTCCCCGGTCGGCACGACCCAGGTGGGCGAACAGGTGGGGGACGCGTGACCGGAGGGAGCGTTCGCGGCGTGGGCGTGGCCACCCTCCGTGCCCGCCCCGGCCGGGAGCGGCCCCTCCCGGCCCACCGCGACCGAAAAGCGGCGCGAGACCGCGAAGGAGCGGGTGTCGATTTCAACGACCTGGTCGTCCATCATGCACGCGGAATAGAGAAAGGTCCCCGCGGGGTCCATGCGGGCGCCATGCGGCATGATGCAGGTCTCGATCCGTTCGACCTCGATCATGTCGGGCGTGTACACCACCGAGACCGACGACGGCACCATCTCGCCGTGCAGGTTGAAGTTCGCCACGAAGGCGTAGAGTCCGTCGGGGGTAAGGTCGAGGGTGGCGGGGAAGTAACCGAGCAGGATCGGATCGGCGACCAGGGTGTCGGGGCCGGCGTGAAACTTCCACAGCTTCCCGTCGGGCACGCCGTGTCCCGTGGTCATGAAGAGGAAGCGTCGGTCGGGAGAGATGTTGAGGCCGTGGGGCCCCTCGGTCTCCACCGCAGTCTCGCCCACTTGGATGGTGCGGTCGACCACCGCGCCCCCGGGTCCGAAGCGGATCCGATGGAGCAGGTCTTCCGACTCCGCTCCCACGTAGACGTAGTAGTCCGCGCGCGGCGGTTCCTGGGCCGTCGCGGGCTCGTCGATACCCGGCGAAACGGCAATCGTCAACGCGCAGAGAGCCAACGACCGCAAGTTCAAGTCCAGTCCTCCCTCGGCAGCTCCGGCAACCGGCCGTTGCCGATGAAGGACGGTAGGGAGAGCTTTTCCTGGGAGGCAAGGGGGACCACACCGATGAAGGCCACGTTCATGTCCACCGCACCAGCGGGTGGTGATCGCCGCGCGAGCAGCCCGCGGACAATCCCCGCGAGCGGCGGGAGCGGCGAGGCGCCGGGCCGACATGTGGTTGAAGTTTCGCATCTTGTTGC
>JAPPGM010000133.1 GCA_028874995.1 Gemmatimonadota bacterium
CCCGCAACTCCCGCGACCCCGGGTTCGCACCACCCTTCACCTCGATCGCGACGCTCCCTTCCCGGCCCAGCACGAAGTCGCACTCCAGCCGCGACTTCGTCCGCCAGAACCGTACCGGAAAGTCGTGTTCGCGATAGGAGCGATAGGCGAGGATCTCCATCAGCACGAAGTGCTCCAGCGCCCGTCCGAAGTCGGGCCCGGCGGCGCGCTCGATCCGCCGGCCGGTCAGATGACCCGCGACTCCCACGTCGAACAGGTAGAACCTGGGCGCCTTCGTGATGATCGCGCGCGAACGGCGCCGGCTGAACGGCTCGACCATCACACCGAGCAGGGTGTCGACGAGGATCTGGAAGTACTCCTTGACGGTCTTGGAACTCACGCCGCAGTCCCGGGCGACGTTGCTGTAGTTGACCACCTCGAAGACCTCCTCCCTGAGGTAGTCGTCGACGTATCCCGCGAGCGTCCGCCGGGGTGCCGCGGAGTCGTAGTGTGACGGAATCAGTCCGTTGTTCAGCGCCCGGACCAGGTCGAAGCCGGGGACCTCGGGCCAGGTCAGAGGATGAAGGGCGAAGCGCCACGCCCGCCCGCCCAACAGGTTCGCGCGGCCGCGCTTCAGCTTCCTGGCACTGGAGCCGCACAGAACGAAGCCGAGACCGTCTTCCTCGATGAGGCGGTGAACTTCGTCGAGGACCGCCGGGACTTTCTGCACCTCGTCGATGAGGATGGGCCGCTTGCGCTGGGCCTGCCCGAGCGCACGGACGCGCTCCGACAGAGTCCACGGGGCACGGGTGAACTCGAGCATCATCCGGGTGTCGAGAAGGTCGAAGCGCGCCGAAAGCGGAAACCGCTTCCTGAGCAGCGTCGACTTGCCGGTCTTGCGCGGGCCCCACAGGAAGGCGGACTGGCCCGGTGGCAGTTCGATGTCGAGGGTACGGGCGTACATTGGCTGACTGTTTCGTAGGTAATTCCGAAAAGGTCGATCTAATTTGGAGTGATTTACGAGTTAGTCAAGACGCTTGGGACTCCGGTGCGGGTCTCCTCCTTCAGCTCGTGTATCGGACGCGGTACCGCTTCACAGTGTCACGCCGAAGGCGTCCGCGATCTCACGGACGACCTCCCGAGCGTCGCGGCCGGTATCTCCGGCCTCGAGGCGCTCGAGGGCGGCTTTCCAGACATGACCGCGCTCGGCCGCATGGACGAGGAAGTCGTAGCGCCTCGGGCTCATCACGACCATGGCCGCTTCGCCGTTCTGCTACTCGTCCTGTTCTACCAGTCGTCTTCGGGTTCGTCCCAGGTCTGGGCCCAGAACTCGTCCTCCCCGGCCCGCGCTTCCTCCAACGGCCACGAGCACCGCGAGCGCCACGAACAGATATCCGGTCACCGCTCCTCGAAGGCTTGATCCTCCGCCAGTTCCGGACAGAACTGTCGGTACCAGCCCCGCAGACGCATCACCGGCCCGTCGTCCCGTGAGAGCATCGGGGGGGCCATGAAGCCTTTTTCTTCCCAGATGCGGACATCGTTGCACCGGTACCAGCCGTCGGGATAGGGAGGGGGATAGTCGGCAAGACGCGGATCGTCGGAGTATAGCGGCTCCCGGCGCTTCGGGCGGCGAGTCAGAAAGCTCGCCCTTGACTGGTCCCTGACAGCGATCCTCACCGCCACTCGCCGATGTCATACCAGTCGACCGCACGGTCGGCGATTCCGTCGGGGTCTTCCGGCGGCAGCGGCCGCTCAACCACCACGACCAGCGTCGAACCCAACACGTCGAACCCCATGATGCGATCGTCGACCCTGATGCTGCCGATGAACGCCGCCTCGCCGGGCTGGTACACATCCAGATAGGAGAACTCGTCCCGGTCACGCTGGGTCGCAATCCAGAGTCGGCCCCGATCGTCGAAGATCTGCTGTCCGAGGAGCAGGTGATAGTTCTTGGGGGTGTTCCGGTACCGGTCCAGCCGTTCCTGATCGAAGGGAATACCGGCAGTCGCCAGAAAGCTCATGCTCTCGATCCGCTCAGCCACATCGCGGTCATTCGGCAGCTCGCCGGTGTACGCAGGTGCCCGGACCACCGTCGGTTCACCGCCGACCCCGACGAAGACCAAGTGTCCTTCGCAGGCGATGAAGACCCAGCCGCCGCCGGGATTGGGGAAACCGTACAGGATCCGCCCGCAGTCGACTTCGGCGTCGACCGGCGGGACCTCTTCCTCGCGCACCAGCTCCGCCGAGGCGATATCGACCTCGAACAGGGTCATATACCCTCCGGGTCCGGCGCCGGCCTGCATCGCCGCGGGATCGAAGACCGTGATCGAGACACCAGCCAGAGTCTCCGCAAAGCGCCGGATCGGGCTCAAGCCGACGGCGGCGGCGGGAAGCGGCACCTCGGTCATGAGGGTTCCGGACGGCTCGTACACACCGAACCGGTCGTTGCCGATGTCCAGCGCCCCCACGGTACCGTCAGGGCCGCCCAGAACATCCGACAGGCTTTCGAACTCGCCGGGGCCCTCCCCCTCGCGCCCAAAAGCTCCGACAACCGCACCGCTTCGGTCCACGCAGCTGACCTGAACTTCGTAGGAGTTGATGACGCACGCGATGGTCTCATCCGAGAGCAGCGCGACATCCCCGTCCGCGCTCGGGGGCACCTGGGCTGTGCCGATTCTCTCAGGGGTAAAGGTCCGTTCGAGGTCGCTGGCATCGTCCCCGCCGTCGGCACCACACCCGGGCGCGAGTGCGATCGCGAGCAGGAACGGACCAGCTCCTCCAATCAGAATGCGATCCTTCAGCGTGTCCACCTCGGTTTGTTGGTCCAGCGTGTGTTCCGGGTCCTGCGGAGGTGCCTCACTTCATTCCGCTCACATCATACCAGTCGACCGCGCGTTCGGCGATTCCGTCCGGGTTCTCCGGCGACACCTGCCGCTCAACCACCACCACCAGCGTCGAGCCCAGCAAGTCGAACCCAATGATCCGATCATCGACCCTGACGCTGCCGAGGAACACCGCGTCGCCGGGCACGTACACATCCAGGTACGAGTACTCGTCCCGGTCACGCTGGGTGGCGATCCAGAATCGGCCCTGCTCGTCGAACTTGTGCTGTGCGAGCAGGAGATGGTAGTGCTCCGGTGTGTTGCGGTATTCTTCCAGGTCTTCCCGAGCCACTGTACCCCCTGCCCCCCGTTCGGCGACATCCCGGTCGTCCGGCAGTTCACCCGTGTAGGTCGGGGCCCGAAGCACGGTAGTGGTCCCGTCTTCCCCGACAAAGACCAGGTGGCCCTCGCAGGCGACATAGACCCAGCCGCCCTGCGGAGTGGGGACACCGTAGATGATCGTCCCGCATTCCACCTCGGCTTCCACCGGCGGAATCTCCTGGTGCGCCACCTCCCCCGACGCAATGTCGACTTCAATCAGTGGCAGCAACGCTGTGGATGCCTGCCCCCGTCTCAAGACGTCAAACGACTGCCAAATACCCGCCAGGTGTGTGTCGAACCGTCGAACCAGTCCGAAAGTCCAACCGCCGTCGGGAAGCGCGACATCGGTCGCCAGGATCCCCGATGGTTCGAAAACCGAGAAACGTTCGAGTCTGTCGTCCACCACGCCCAAGGCGTTGTCGGGGCCACCCACGAGGTGGCTGATCAGCTGGAACTCGCCCGGCCCTCTGCCCTTGCGCCCAAAGACCCCGATCACGTCGCCGGTGCGGTTCACGCAATGGATCTCCGCTTCGCGAGAGGTTATCACACACGCTGTCGTCTCATCCGACAGCAGTGCGATGCTGCCGCCGACGATTCCGGGCACCTGCACGGTGGCAAACCGCTCAGGCGAGAAGGTCTGGGCAACGGCGCGATCGGACCCCCCGGAGGCCACCATGAACGCCAGGGCCAAAGCAAGCCCGCCCGTGGTCGGCTTCGCCAGCTCGACACTCTTCATCTCAACGCTCCCAATCAATCTGGCGGATCCACGTTCGCTTCCAGCTGCGCATCGGCGGGCCCTTCGCGGTGTCCACGTTCTCTCCCGATCGGGTTCAGGACCACAACGGCTCGATGGTCAACCTCGAACGTGGTATCCGGTGCACGGTCAACGCAAGGTCCGAACTCCTGCTGTCCGAACACGAGGTGATAGTTCGACCACGCAAGCCGTGGTCTCGTCGGACATGAGCGCAACGTGGATATTGATGCTCAGGGGAATCGACACGGTCCCGATCCGTTCAGGGACGAGAGTCTGAGCGGAGACTCCATCGATAGTGCTGCCCGCGAGCGTGATCGCCAACCAAAGCACAGCCGTCCGACCTGCGTCGATCGTCCTCATCTCACTCCCCCCCGAATGCCGCGTCCGTCTTGGCCGCGTGCCCCGCGGGCTTCGCCTCGACGACCCCAATGGCGGATGATCCTTCTCTTCTCCTCGTTGGTAGGGCGGGCCGGGAGCCTGGAAGGGCCATGCCCTCATGCCTGGCGGCTGATGATCCCAAGGATGTACCGCAGCTTCGGTGCGCCCCCAAGGGCTGTCCAGCCCTCGAGGAGGCGCATTCAGCCCGCAGTGACAGGCCGGTGTGATCATCGGAAGTCTCTATCTGCCCGACCGGACGACAACGTGAGGGCTACTCGTGTGTGGGCACAAGGGGTGCACTCAAATGGCATGGGTCCCGCAAGACCATCGCATTCAAGATTCGGCTCTGTCGGGCTACGGAAGGCGGAGCGCGCTTCGGAGCCGCGCGGCGAAGGCACCAACGAGGCGGTGATGGAGTTCGGGAGCGGACTGCGGGCATTCCTGCAGGTCGGTGACTTCGTCACCCAAACGGAACCTTGTGCACCTGCGACCACTCCAGAGCGAGCCGCGCCCGCTCCATGGGTCCAGCGTCAGCGAGTCCATCCCCTCCGGCTTCATCCACCTCGACCCGCGACAGCTCATGCCGGAATCACCCTCACCGTTCGATTTTCTTGAGCCTCGCCCAGTCGTACGAGGCTTTCCGATTGGTTCCGGACACCGGCCACACGCCAAGCACCGCCCCGCGAACCCGTAGTCCACGTACACGGTGTCGGCCTCCTCGACACCACCGGCGTCGAACGGGATCGAGTCGCCAAGGCCGATGGACACGTACTCCATGCCGACCTTGCGCATGTGGATCACCAGCTCGACCCCGCCACCAGGCTCGTATTCCGCCATCGCCGTGTACTCGACCCGGGCGGGTGGTTCCTCCCACGGATCGAACCCGAGATCGCGGTATGCCCATCCCCGGTAGATCGAGTCGTTCGAGACGTGGAGCTTTCCGCCGGAGACGGTGAGGGTCGCGTAGACCTGGGACTCCCAGTACCGGAGGCCCCGGTTCCGGTCGGCGAAGTCGTGGGAGAACAGGTAGCCTGCGGTGTCGGGATCCTCGATGACCACGGCATCCGCTTCCTGAGAGACCGCATCGTGGCCATCGCTCGCCTCGACCGTGACGAGCGCCTTGCCGATCCGCAGCGTGGCGACCATGAGGCTGTCCCGGGCCACGATGAACGGCAGGACGATCGCAGAGTCGCTGGACGATGCCGTGTAGGTGAGCTCGTGGCCGTCCGGATCGCGGAAGTGGCCGGCGAGCCCGTACAACTCCGTGGTCCCCTCAATGAGCTCAAAGCCGGGAAGCGGTTCGGTGGCCTCGGGGGGACGGTTCGGCACCGTCACCTTGAACGCGTGCTCGGCCATGAGCCCGCCAGGATCTTCGGCCGTGACGGTGACCGTCGTGGATCCCACCCGCTCTGCCGAGAGGTCGACCACCTGCTCGCGCACCCGCAGGACCAGCACGATCGCGGGATCCGCCGACTCGGCGGACACCTCGAGGGTGTCGCCGTCGGGGTCGGTGAAGCACGCCTCGACCTCGGTGATGGCGCCGATGAACGCCTCCTGGTCGCCGATCGGCCCGCACACCTTCGGGGCGAGGTTCTCGGGCTCCGCCTCTCCGCAGGCTGCGAGCAGGATGGCGAGCACGTAGTACTTCGCCCTGCGGTAGAGGAGGCGGGTCGCATCGGTTCCTACGGAGACCAACTGGCCGTACCACCGCCATTCGGCGAAGTCGGCGTGGCGCTCCCGTGCGTCAGTAGCCTGCAGCAGAACCGTGCGCCTCATTGGGGTCATCTTCTCTTCGAGGGGAGCGGATGGAAACAAGATCAAGGCCACAATGTCCTTGTGGTCGTGGGCCACACTGGTGAGCCTGACGGACTCTCGGCCCGAAGATCTGCCTAATTGTCGGCGCCCCCTGAAACGGCCGTGACAATCCTGACGGCGTGGCCGCACACCCCGTGCCCTCATGGGTGAGCCGAAGTGCGTTGACATCGGCTACCAGCTCGCCCTTGAACGGCACCGAGGGAACGCTCGCCGGAGTTTTCGTCCCACAATAGCGGTGTCGTTTTCAGGCCCCTAGGCCAAAGCAGCGGGGCGCACAATGCCAAACACCTCTTCGAACTGCGCCATCGCCTCCTCGGTCGTCAGCTCGGGCGGCGGGCACCGGGTCGTCGCCGCACGCCACCTGCAGGGCGGCGAGCCAGATTGTTCTTCCTCATGACTCGTTCTCTTTGAAGGGTGGCGCAGAGCAGCAGGAGTAATGTCGTGCTTTTCTCCTGATATTCTCGTTGTCCGAACCACTGGGCTTCGGTGTTACCCCCGATTCGGTGGACAGATCATTAGGGAGCTTGACACGACAGTGATAGACGCAGGTTGAGACCGTGATACGTGCAGATAGCCCGAGCAGCGGGCGAGATCCTCACGGCGAGCCCCGCCGGGCTTCATGCCCGGTTGGGCCGGTCCTTCCAGCACCTCCAGCCGCTTCGATATCCGCCGCGCCCGAGCGTTCGCCCATTTCGCCTTTCGAATCGCCGCGAAAAACTCCAGCCGTAGACAACGCCGACACGTCACCCCCTCCACGTCCGAAGTAAGCCGGAGCGGACGGGCTCGCGGTTTCACGTTGCAACGCGGTCCGCCGTTCGCGGTCACCAAGTGGCTTTTCGGCTCATTCCAACCTCCAGCGTCAGTCTAACGGATTCCGCGCCGTCCGGCTCAGATAGTGCAATTCGCACGTTTTCGGTTGGGGATGGGTCGACCCGAGCCTTGCCGACGTACGGTCCCCTCAACCTCGATGACCGTGTTCATCACCTTCTTTCGCATCGTCTCCAACTCCAGTTTCGCCGATGGCTGCGACGGAGGATCCGAGAAGACGGGACTTGTCATTTCACGGGCCGCCGTGAAATGAGCACCGGTATGACCGAGCCCCGGTAGGTAGCGAGACCGATACTCGGATACGCCTTCAGGCCGGCCGTTCGCATGCCTGACAGCGTGAACGGGTCGGCCATCGTCACATCGAGCTCGTATCCGACTTCATAGAGCGCTTCCAGCGTGATGCGGCTCAGCGGCGGCGTATCGCCCGTCAGGTAGGGCGTCATGATTTCGTTTCCGAACACGCTGGCTCTCCAGGTACGATTCGAGACGCCCGGCACGGTTCCATTCTCGAGCGGAACCTTGGCTCCGGTGTAGTTCTCCCCGCCGGCAGCATTGAACGCGGCCACTACGAGGGCCGCGTTCATGTGCGCATCCGCTTCCGGCTCGTTCGCCGACGACGGATTCTTCAGAAAGCCGTGAATGTTCCAGAGCACGGGATCAAACCCCATCGCCTTCGCCATTTCACGCATGACCACCGTCTCGAACACTCCGTCCGATTCCAGTCCTTCGATGTCGGCTTCGTCGAGCACAATCGCTCCGATTCCCGGCATTCCGATCCAGCCGTCATGAATCCTGTGCCGGATCGCGCACGTTCCCGACATCGCCACCACACCGCCCTCGCCGTCCACCGATCCGACCATGATGACCACCTCGATGTCGTCCAGATAATGTTCGACCAACTGCGGAAAGCCCGGCGCGCATCCGTCCGCCTCAAGCCACACCCGGGCATCGTAGGAACCCAGGCCGATCATCGACTCGTAGCGTTCGGCCACCCGCATGATCACGGCATTCTGCGAACTCGTCACTTCGTCCACCACGGACACATCGAGATCGAAGAGTTCCGCAGGCAGTTCCGCAATCCCGACGCTCAGCGTGGCGTCCGAGTAGGATCCCCACGCGTGCACCATGATGAAGTAGGTCCCCTTCCGCACCGGATGGAACTGGCACATCTCGTTCATCGTCGCGTGCGCACTGAAGCATCTGCGCTTGAACCGATCCTCCGGAACCGACGACGGGCGTTCCACGTTGAAGTCGACGAACAGATCCGCGTCGTCGTATTCATCCTCGAAATCGAGCCGAATCGTGAGCGCCGCGTCGATCTGCTCCTCGATGTCCAAGCGGAACAGCCGGGTCGAGTTCTCGCCCGGATCCTCTAGGCTCACCGAATCGCCGATCTCAATAAACTCCTGTCTCCTGACCTCGAGGGATCCATGGCCTTCGTTGTTCCCTTCCTCCCACTCCTCGATTTCGTTGTCCGGATCAATCACGGCCCGTATGCGGTACCTCCCAGTATCGAACGGACCAACTTAGAACGTCGCCTCTCCAATTTCGTTCAGCTCCACCGGATCAGCCTTCACGGTGCCCAGCTCCATGTCGCCGGCGTAGAATGCAACCGTGATCGGTCCCTCGCTCGCCGCGTCACCTTCATTGATGACGTGCGCGGTCAGCTCGACGGTTTCGGTATCTAGTGGATCGGTCCTACTCGGCCGGATCTCGCCGATGATCTTGTAGTCGGGAATTGGTGGATCGGCCGTGGCACGAGCCCGGAATCCCACCTTGAGCTCACCGTCGAGCGCTGTCGCAACCAGCGTCTGGCGGCGCACGGAACCCAACGTCCATATCGCCGACGCAGTTCCGCCCAAGCCCGTAATGACTTCAGGAGGATCCACGGATCCACTGTACTCGTCACCCGGCATGAAACTGACCATCACGCCGGGAACGACGCTCCCTGTCTCTTCCGCCACGCGGACGACAACCCGCTCGGCCAGAGTCCTTTCACGGACTCCAACCTGGTCGTTTCCCGACACGATTTCAATTCTTCCCGGTGTCAGCACCACGGTAATGTACGCGATGCCGTCCGCTTCTCCAGACTGCGCCATCAGCACAGCCTCTCCGCTCGAGACGGCCGTGATGTTCGCGACCCGTCCCTCGCCTTCCACCGTGAACACCGCCGGATCCGAGGTATACCACATCACTTCCGCGTCCAGCATCACGGAACCGTTCTGATCTCGCACCACAGCATTGAAGCCGGTCCTCTCGCCCGACGCCGTCAGTTCCGCCTCGCCCGGAACAACCTCCACGGTCGTCGCCACCGGCTCCACCACCGGCAGGTCGTCTCCGCACCCCGGGAGACCCGGGGTGCAGAGAACCGGAATGATCGTTGCAAGCGCCTTCATTCGCCCTACCATTGCAGCACTCCTTTCGCGGATATTGCCGGACCGTTCCGGTCATACGTTCCCTCGAGAGCCATCCACCGGACCCGGGTTCCGAGCCACAGGCCGCGGCCCGGACCGAACAGTTCGGCCCGTACGTACGGCGCCGGGTTCAGTCCAGACTTGTACTCCGTGTGAACGGCAAGCTTGGCGCGTCCGGAATCCATGCCCCGGGCAGTCATGCCGTTCGCCCACAGGTTCTCGACGCCGCTTCCGGCCTGTCCGTAGGACGGGTTCAGCCTGAGCGACAGACCGTCGGCGGCACCAGGATCGATCTGCACTACCGCACCGACACCCCATTCCTCGTAGTCGCCGTCCATATTCAGGAGCATCCGTCCGCGACCCTGCATCCGGAACCGGCTCTCGGGACTCGTGTATCCCATTCCGCCTCCCACTTCCAGCCCGTTCACGTCGTCCGTTCCCGCGTTCATCTCGTAGCGGGCGCCGCTGTTGATCAGCAGTCCGACCTCGTGCCCGCTTTCGAAGCGGTTGAGCTGCGCCCATTCGAGCACCGCCCGCACTCGACGGATCTGGAAGTCCCAGGCTTCGATACCTTCCGCTTCCTCGATATCCATCCACGAGGCCCAGCCTTCGGCCCGTACCTTCAGGGCGCCCGATCCATCGCCCAGCAGCCTGCTCGTGATACCAGCCGCTCCCGTACGCATCGTCGTCGTCGATTCGCGCGTACCCGCTAGCTCATCGTCGATCTCGACGTCGCCGCGCCCGTAGCTCGCCGCCGTCCAGACGGACACGCCGCTTCTCGGTGTCCACGCCACGTACGGCGTGAGACTCGTCATACGGGTGTCGTAAGTGCCTTCCACTTCGCGCCCGTTCGTCACGTCCGTCCAGTCGTAGCTGCCGCTCGACCGGCTCAGTGCCACGCCCGCCAGCAGATTGTGCGGAAGCCGCATGTCGGCACCGCCGTGCGCGCTGAACAGCGCACCGTCGAACCGAACCTCGGATCCGCCGGGATCGGCCTGTGAGACGGATTCGGCGCCCAGCCAGGTGGACAGTCCGCCGAAGCCTCCCGATGCGCCAGAGCCGTTCAGAACATCCCTCAGACCGCCGTTGCGTGCGCCCATGTAGTTGATGTTGCCCGCGCGCAGTCCGTTACCTTCTCCGCCCGCGGCCACCGCCTGCGCACGCGACGCGACAGCCTCCACGATGCCCGCGGTCACGGCCGACGCGAATCTCGGCAGGATCGCGAAGTTGACTCTTGCCGCGCGCTCGACCGGATCGTCGGTCGTCGCCATCGCGATGTTCGACGGAGCACCCGTGCCCGCCTCATTCATGGCCGACACCCTGTAGTACCAAGTATCGCCCGGCGTGAGTCCGAAGTGCAGGTATTCCGGCTCCGTGTCCGGAGTCATGTCCAGCACCGCCCATTCCTCGCCGTCATGCGACGCCTCGATCTGGTAGACCGCCACCGGAGCGCCACCATCGTATTCGGGCGCCCTCCAAGTGAGCATGATCGATCTCGGATCGATGGCCTTCGCCTCGAGATCCGTGGGTGCGTCCGGAACCGTCGCGTCGGTCCGCGCGCTCACCGGCTCGGTCGCCCTGCCGGCGCCCTTCTCGTTGATGGCGCTCACCCGGTAGTGGTACGTCGTCGCGGGCATGAGGCCCTCGTGCACGTACTCCATCCTGTCCGATTGCGTGTTCTCGTCCACGTACATCCACGGGGCGCCGTCTTCCGAGTACTCTATCCTGTAGCCGTCCACCGGAGCACCGCCGTCGAACTCCGGAGGAGTCCACGACAGGCCGATCCGTGCGTGGTCGACCGCAACCGCCCGGAGATCGTTCGGCATGTCCGGCACCGTTGCTTCGGTTCTAGCGAACGCCACGGACGACGGATCGCTGATCCCGGCCCGGTTGATCGCGCTCACCCGGTAGTGCCGTGTGCTCCCCGGCCGGATTCCGGTATGCTCGTAGGCCGTCGTCTCCGACCTCGTATCGGTCACAAGCACCGTCCACGACGCTCCCGCGTTCTCCGACACCTCCACCTGGTAGCCCGAGACGGGTGTGCCTCCCGTATAGGCAGGAGCCGCCCACATGAGATCGATCTCATACGGTCCGTTCGCCTCGGCGCGCAGGCCCGTCGGCGGATCCGGCCGGATGGGATCCGTGGTCGCCACGGCCATTTCGGACGGATCGCTCGCGCCGGCCCGGTTAACGGCCGACACCCGGTAGTACCACGTGCTCGCCGGATCCAGACCTCGGTGCACGTAGTTCGTCAACACCGTCCGCGTCTCGGCCACCACCATCCACACCGCGTCTCCGCGCGATCCTTCGATCCTGTAGCCCATGATGGGTGCGCCGCCCGTGTATTCGGGAGCGATCCATTCGAGCCGGATCCGGTCCGGACCGTCCGCCTCGGCATCCAGGCCGATCGGCGGATTCGGCGGAATGGCGTCCGTCTCGGCCGAAGCCTCCTCTGACGGTTCACCGCCACCCGCCTCGTTGATCGCGCTCACCCGGTACCGCCATGCGCTGCCGGGTTCGAGATCCATGTGGCTGTACCTCGTCGATCCGGATCTCGTGTTCGTCACCAGTGTCGTCCAAGCGAAGCCGTCGTACGCCTCGATCCGATATCCCGTGACCGGCACGCCACCCGTGTACTCGGGCCTGTCCCAATCCAGATCGATCTGGTAGGAGCCGTTCGCCGCCGCCGTCAGGTTTTCGGGCGGACCCGGCACAACCGGGTCCGTCCGCGCCACCGCGGGTGCGGACAGATAACTCGACCCCGCTTCGTTGATCGCGGCCACCCTGTACCGGTTCTCCGTCGCTGGATCCAGATTCATGTGAGAATACCTGGTGTCCGCCGTACGCGTGTCCGGTTCCAGAATCCGCCAATCGTCCTCGCCGTCCGGCAGAACGTGGATCTCGTAGCCGGTAATGGGTGCGCCGCCGTCATACCTCGGCGCCCTCCACTCCAGATTGATCCTGTGCGGTCCGTCCGCCCGTGCCTCGAGCTCGACCGGAGGATCCGGAACCACGGGAACCGTCCTCGCAGCCGCCACATTCGACGGCTCACTCTGGCCGGCCTCATTCAGTGCCCGGATTCTGTAGCGGCGCTCCTCGCCCGGATCCAGCCCGGAATGCGTGTACGTGGTCGACATGCCATGATTGTCCACCAGAACGGTCCAGACCGTTCCGTCGTGGACCTCAATCTGATAGCCCGAAAGATCCACACCACCCGTATATGTCGGCGGTTCCCACGTCACACGAATAGCTCTCGTGCCCGAGGCTTCCGCCATCGCGTTGAACGGAGCATCCGGAACGACCGCGTCCGTGCGCGCTGTCGCGATGTTCGAGCTCGGTCCCACGCCGGCATCATTGATCGCCTGCACCTGGTAGCGCCAGGTGTCTCCGGGCTCGAGGCCCGCGTGCGTGTAGGACGTCGCCGCCGTGCCCGTGTGATTGACCAGAACCACGAATCCGCCACTCTGGCCGGAAACCGAGATCCGGTATCCCTCGATTCCCGAACCACCGTCATCCAGCGGTTCCGTCCACCAGAGATCGATCCTGTCCGTGCCCACCGCGCGCGCATTCAGGCCGCGCGGTGCGCCTGCAACCGTGGCTGCGGTTGTGGCAGTCGCCAGATTCGAGTAGGCCCCGAATCCCAGCGTGTTGATCGCCGCGATCCGGTACGTGACCTCGGTGTTTGCATCCAGACCCGTATGCGAGTACGTCGTCGCCGTCGAGAGCGTGTTCTCGGTCAGGACCTTCCAATTAACGGTTCCCATCGAGTACTCGATCCGGTAGCCCGTCACCGCGCTCCCACCGTCGAAGCTGGGCGGTGACCACACCAAGTCGATCCGACCCTCGTCAATCGCAGTCGCCGCTAGACCCTCCGGCGCATCCGGAACCGAAGCATCGGTTGTTGCCGCGGCTTCGTTGGACGGCGGACTCGCACCCACGTCATTGATTGCACGGACTCTGTAGTAGTACCTAGTGCCGGCCGTGATGCCACGGTGCTCATAGCTCGTGGACGTGCTCCCGGTGTTCCTTTCGAGGTCGTCCCAGGTCTGGCCATCATCGGAGTACTCGATCCGGTATCCCGTGATCTCGGATCCACCATCATCCTCGGGCGGATCCCAGTCCAGCTCCACTTCGCTGGATCCGTCCGCTTTAGCCATCAGATTCATCGGGGCTCCAGGAGCCAGGGCATCCGTGGTCGCCGAAGCGACATTTGATGCCGGACCGCGACCCACGTCATTGATCGCACGGACTCGGTAGTAGTACTTCGTGCCCGGCTCGACTCCACGATGACGGTACCGCGTCGAAGTCGTCTCCGTGTCGGTTTCGAGAATGTCCCAATCGTCGCCGTCCGTGGAGTACTCGATCCTGTAGCCTGTGATATCCGAACCGCCGTTCTCCGCAGGAGCGTCCCAGTCCAGATCGATCCTGTCACCGGACGCTTCGGCAATCAGATCAGTCGGCGCATCCGGCACGGAAGCGGAATCCTCGCTTTCGGTCGTCGCATTGGCAACGCTCGACCATGCTCCCGAACCCACGCTATTGGAGGCCCGAACTCGATAGTACCACTTCGCTCCCGGATCCAGTCCAGAGTGCTTGTAGCTCGTGATCTGAGCTGCCGTATCGACAAGGATGGACCAGCCTTCGTTGTCGTCGGACACATCGACCCGGTACCGAGTAATCGCGCTGCCCCCGTCATCGGAGGGCGCACGCCACGTCAGATCGATCGCCGAGTCACCGTCCGCTTCTGCTCTCAGGTTTCTCGGAGCTCTCGGCTCCTCTTTCTCATCATCATCTTCCGTCGTTGCTCTTGCAATATTGGACGGGTCGCCGAAGCCCGCGTCATTTTGAGCCGACACTCGATAGTGCCGGCTCGTATTAGGATTCAGGCCTGTATCCTTAAACGTCCTCGTCTGACCATTCGTACTTCCCACTTCAGACCATGGAGCGTTCCCATTGAGAGAATAGTCGACGCGATAGCCCGTGATGGCGCTAGTTCCCGTATCCGAGGGAGCCGTCCAGGACAGATCGATCGCTGTCGATCCATCAGCCGTCGCTGTCAGATTCGTCGGTGCGTCCGGAACATCGTCGGCTCCAGCGCCCACCGTGGTGTGGGCCTCGCTCGACCATTCGCTCTGATTGCTGGGATTCCAAGCATCGTAGGCCGCAATCCGATAGGTCATGCGTGTGCCCGACGTCAGACCGCTGTGCGTGTAACTCAGCGGAAAGTCTCCTTCATCCAGATAGGTCCAGGCTCCTCCATCCTCCGAGTATTCGATAATATACTCGATTGAGTCTTGATTAACACTACCAAAGGTAGCCGGTGCTAGCCACATCAGATGGACTGCTGTTGCACCGGATGGAGTCGCCGTCAAACTACGGGGTGCGCCTGGTGGCTCTTCCTCTTCCACAAGCGATATGGTGATTTCTTCCGAATTGCCGCTCCATCCCGAAGTATTCCCTGCTCTTCCTCGAAGAGCATACATCGTATCGGCAGGATCCGTTGGAAACTCGTGTACCAGATTGTTTGCAGCGAAGTAACCAGAATGTAGAGGTGCCCAGTCTTCTGCGTCCTTTTTGACATCGAAGGCATAAGAGAAGACCCCGAAGGATGTGTCTGCTGGAAGATCCCACGTAAGTCGGACCTTATCTCCCCCTTCTATCAGAGACGCACTTAGATTCTGTGGTTCTGAAGGTGCTGGACATCCCGAGATCTCTACAGCGGTGGAATAGACCTCATCATTGCCCTCGTACGATCCGATTACTATCGTACGATCGGGAACGTCGTATCCATGCTTTGAGGCCGAGAATGCGAAAGTGATCGTTTGCGACGTAGCTGTTGATATAATATCATCTACGAGATCATCCCAATAGGTCGACGAAACATCAGGATCGATCGCTGTCGAGCTACTCCTGTTGATGAGAACGAAATGACCATCCGCATCATTCGGACTCGGAAGTGTCCACGACAACGAGAGCATCCAATTTTGACCACTCGCTGCTGCACACTGCGTAAGCGAAGCAGACACGTTCGTCACCGCCGCAAGCGGTATCGTCGACGACTCTGACGTTCGCACATCCAACGAATCGGTCGGGAACGCTTCCGTGCCCCACGCGGCGCGCGGAAGCAGCAGGGTCAGCATAGCTGCGAGAAACAGTCCGCTGGTCCCCCTGCGACTACGCAGTCTCCGAGAGAGGATCTTTCTCATGATTCTATCCTCCGATCTTCCATCTGATTGGATCCGAACGCGGTGTGTCTCCGCGAACTCCAGTTTGGCCGATGCCCCTCATGCGAACCCAATCGAAATGGGATTCGCCCGCCGGCTGATTGAGGATCGCCGGCCACGACAGAACTCCTACGAAGTTGACTTCGTCCCATTCCATTCCAGGCACTTGAACTTGGAGGATTTCCATTCCAAGACGAATCCAGAACAGTCCGCCCTCCATGCTGAATCCGATGCGAACATATCGCTCGCGAGCCCAGTCGTTGCTGAGTCCTGTCGCGATGCCCACCCAGTTCTCTTCCTGCTCGTCGAAGGCAATGAGACGATAGTCGGCTTCGTCGAATGCGTCGTACCCGACGATCAACATCCAAACCGTATAGCGGCTGGAGGAACTCTCCAAGACGATACCCGGATTTGCGGTCTCTCCGGACGACATCACCATCGCTTCGAACGTCCAGTCTTCCGACTGGATGGACAGATTCTGTCTTGCGCCGGCGATCCAACCCGATTCGTTCGCGCTCAGCAACAGCTCGCCGTTATCGCTCCGAATCAAGGACGCGTCGTTCGCCGGTTCCCAGGCACTTCGCGACGACATCATGTCGATGAAGCTCCAGTCGCTTCTGTCGAACACTTCGACCGGCAACGTAAAGTCCAGCATTCCCTCCGTGGCATCATGAGCCGTCAGCGTGAGCGTCGTCATTCCCGCCGAGCTCGCGTCCGTGATCAAGACATTGTTTCTCACACTGGCGAAGAGGATGTCCTCATTCTCCGACGAGGCTGTCCACGTGATCTCCGTGCTGTCGGGATCCTCCGCATAGGCCTCCAGATTCTTCTCCATGCTCGTGTCCAGAATCTGGAACACGGGAGGAACCGGTATGCCTGTTGCGACCGGCGGGCTGTTCGGAACGACCACCGCAATCATCGTCTCCGCCGACTGTCCCTCGGTATTCGTCGCGGTCACGGTGACCGTGGTGGCGCCCGGCATCTGCGCCGCGATCGTCAGGTTGTCCCCTGACATCATCGCCGTAGCCACCGCCGGATCCGCGGACGAGGCGGTCAACGCCAGTTCGCCGCCCTGTGGATCGGTGAAACAAATGGCAAGAGTGATGGACATGCCCCGCGAGACCGTCTGCTCCGGGTAGTTGCTGCACGATTCCGGCGGATCGCCGCCACCGCCATCGCAGCCAGCCCAGAGCAACAGCCCCAGCAGAGGCGTCATAAGTACCATTGGATTCTCTCTCATCACTCGCTTCTTTTCGCGAACGTGGGGTTTTACGGGTCCACAGTTTCTATCGTCCGACCCGTAGAGTTGCCCAGCCGGTGAGCAGGCCAAAGGACCTGAATGGGTCCTCGGTACGGTTGCAGCAAACTTCATGATGGCCTCCTTATGGCCTTGAGGGACACGCAGCCCTGCTGTAGCGTCGGCCCGGACAGCTCGGCCCGTGCGTTGGGAACCGGCTTCGGGGGTCGACATCGGTCCACACTCAGCCCACCACCTACCTCCATCCCGTTCACGTCATCCACCCCCTCGTTCAACTCGTAGCGTGCTCCGCTGTTAACCAGCAGCCCGACCTCATGCCCGCCTTCGAAGCCGGTCGAACTGGGCCCATTCGAGGACGGCAGGAATTCGCCGAACCTGGCATCACCTCCTCGCCCCATCGTAGGGTCTGCTGGGGGATGGTGCCGCACGCCACCGGCGGCATCGGTTCGTCGTCCGGGCAGGCGACCAGGGCAAGGGCAAGTCCATGCCGTGATCGCGCGACTGCGTCGTACTACCATCTCCAAGCTCCTTTCGCCGACAGCGCCGGGCCGTTCCGGTCATAGGTCCCTTCGAGGGCCAGCCAGCGAAGCCGCGCCCCTAGCCACAGGCCGCGAGCCGGACCGAACAACTCCGCCCGCGCGTAGGGAACAGGCTTGAGGGTCGGCATCGCGCCGGGCGGCATCGGGCCAGCCCGCATCGGGGCGCCCGGCATCGCGCCGGCGGCGGGACCGAACTGATACTCGGTGTGGATGGTGAACTTCGTGCGCCCGGGTTCCATCTCCCGCATCCCCGGCGCCACGCCGTTCGACCACAGGGCCTCGACGCCGCTCTCGGCGCGCCCGTAGGACGGACTCAGCCGGAGCGCCAAGCCGCCGCCCGCGCCGGGATCGATCTGGACGGTCGCGCCGATGCCCCATTCCTCGTAGTCGCTGTCCATGGCCAGGAGCAGCCGTCCCTGCCCCTGCATCCGGAGGCGCCGCGCGGGACTCGCATACCGCAGCCCGCCGCCCACCTCCATCCCGTTCACGTCGTCCACCCCCTCGTTCAACTCGTAGCGCGCTCCGCCGCTGACCAGCAGCCCGGCCTCATGCCCTCCTTCGAAGCGGTTGAGCTGGGTCCACTCGAGCACGGCGCGGATCCGCCGGATCTGGAAGTCCATCGCATCGATGCCGTCCGCCTCCGCGAGGTCCATCCAGGACGCCCAGCCTTCCGCCCGCACGTTGAGCGCACCCGACCGGTTGCCCAGCAGGCGGCCGGTCACGCCCGCCGCCCCGGTCCGCAGCGTCGTCTTCGATTCCCGCGTGCCCGCCAGTGCGTCGTCGATCTCGACGTTGCCGCGCCCGTAGCTGGCTGCCGTCCAGACCGACGCCCGGCCACCCGGCGTCCAAGCCACATACGGCGTGATGCTGGTCAACCGGGCCTCGTAGGTGCCCGCCACGTCGCGCCCGTTCGTCGCGTCCGTCCAGTCGTACGCGCCGGTCGACCGGCTCACCGCCAGGCCCGCCAGCAGGTTGTGCGGGAGCCGCACGTCGGTGCCCGCGTGCGCGCTGAACAGCCCGCCGTCCCACTTGACCGGCGAAGCGCCCGTGACGCCCTGTCTCACCGACCCGGCACTCACCCAGGTGGACAGGCCACCAAAAGTCCGGGCCGCGCTCGAGGCGCCCAGGACGGCCCGGAGGCCGCTCGTGCGCGCCGCCATCAGGCTGCCGGCGCGGAGCTGGTCGCCCGTGCCGGCCGCCACCGCCTGCACGCGCGCTCCGATCGCCTCGACGATCCCCGCCGTTACCGCCGACGCGAACCTCGGCAGGATCGCGGTGTTCACCCGCGCCGCACGCTCGGCCGGATCGTCGGTCGTCGCGCTCGCCACGTTGGACGGACTGCCCGTGCCCGCCTCGTTGGTGGCCGAGACCCGGTAGTGCCGCGTGTCGCCGGGCGCGAGCCCGTCGTGTACGTACTCCGTGCCGGCCCCGTCCGTGTCGTCCAGCACCTCCCACTCTTCACCGTCCAGCGACACTTCGACGCGGTAGCTCGTCACCGTAGCGCCGCCGTCGTAGGCCGGCGCCTCCCAAGCCAGCGTGATTTCGCGTGGCGTGGTCGCCTCCGCCACGAGGTCCGCCGGTGCGTCCGGAACCGTCGCGTCGGTGCGCACGCTCACCGCGTCCGTGGCCGCGCCGGCGCCCTTTTCGTTGATGGCCGCGATCCGGTAGTGGTACGTCGTCGCGGGACGAAGTCCGCCGTGCACATGCTCCGTCCTGCCCGACTGCGTGTCCTCGTCGGCGTACTCCCATGTGACACCGCCGTCTTCGGAGTACTCGATCCGGTAGCCGGTGACCGGCGCACCGCCGTCGAACGGCGGGACCGCCCACGACAGGCCGACCCGCTCGTGGTCGATGGCCACCGCCCGGAGTTTCTCCGGCGCGTCCGGTACCGTGGCCTCGGTCTTCGCGAACGCCACGGGCGACGGGTCGCTCACGCCCGCGCGGTTGATCGCACTCACCCGGTAGTGCCGCGTGCTCCCCGGCCGGATGCCCGTGTGCTGGTAGGCCGTGGCCAGCGACCGCGTGTCCGTCACCAGCACGTCCCACGACGCACCCGCGTTCTCCGACACCTCGACCTGGTAGCCCGTGATGGGTGCCCCGCCCGTGTACGCCGGCGGCGCCCAGGACAGGTCGATCCGGTAGGCGCCCTGCGCCTCGGCCCGAAGGCCCGTCGGCGGGTCCGGCCGTACGGGGTCCGTGGTCGCCACCGCCATTTCGGACGGCAGGCTCCTACCCGCGCTGTTGACCGCCGACACCCGGTAGTACCACGTGCTCGCCGGCTCTAGACCGCGATGCACGTAGTGCGTCAGCACCGTCTCCGACTCGGCCACCACCGTCCACACCGCGTCTCCGCGCGAGCCCTCGATCCTGTAGCCCGTCACGGGAGCACCGCCCGCGTACTCGGGCGCAATCCATTCGAGCTTGATACGGTTTGGACCATCCGCTTCGGCGTCTAGGCCGATCGGCGGATTCGGAGGAATGGCTTCCGTCCTCGCCGAGGCTTCCTCCGACGGTTCGCCAATACCTGCCTCGTTCATCGCGCTCACCCTGTATCGCCATTCGCTGCCGGGTTCAAGATCCATGTGGCTGTGCATGGTCATGCCGGACCTCGTATTCGAGACGAGCGTCGTCCAGGCCGAGCCGTCATACGCCTCGATCCTGTAGCCGGTGATCTCCACACCGCCGGTATACGTGGGCATATCCCAATCCAGGTCGATCTGGTAGGGGCCGTTCGCCACCGCCATCAGGTTCTCGGGCGGACCCGGCACCACCGGATCCGTCCGCGCCTCTGCGGGCGCCGACAGGTAGCTCACGCCCGCCGCGTTGATCGCCGCCACCCGGTACCGGTTCTCCGTCGCCGGATCCAGATTCCTGTGGGAGTACCGGGTGTCCGTGGATCTCGTGTCGTACTCGAGTACCCGCCAATCATCCTCGCCGTCCGGCAGGATGTGGATCTCGTATCCGGTGATCGGTGCGCCGCCGTCATACCTCGGCGCCCGCCACTCCAGATTGATCCTATGCGGACCATCCGCCCGGGCTTCGAGCTCGACGGGAGGATCAGGAACCACGGGATCCGATCTAGCGGACGCCACATTCGATGGTACGCTCAGACCGGCCTCGTTGATCGCCCGGATCCTATACTGGCGCTCATCGCCCGGATTCAATCCGGCGTGCGTGTATGTCGTCGACAGTCCATGGTTGTCCACCAGAACCGTCCACACGGATCCGTCATGGACTTCAATCCGATATCCTGAGAGATCCACACCACCCGTGTAGGACGGAGGCTCCCACGACACGCGGATAGCATTCGTACCCGAGGCTTCCGCTCTCGCGTTGAACGGAGCGTCCGGAATCACGGGAGTCGTACGTGCGGTCGCGATATTCGAACTCGGTCCTACGCCGGCGTCATTGATTGCCTGCACCTGATAACGCCAGGTATCTCCAGGTTCGAGATCTGCATGCGTATAAGACGTCGCTGCGGTACCCGTATGATTGACCAGGACCACAAATCCTCCGCTCTGTCCGGAAACCGAGATCCGGTAGCCTTCGATTTCCGAACCACCGTCGTCCAGCGGTTCCGTCCACCAGAGATCGATCCGGTCCGTACCCACCGCGCGCGCATTCAGGCCGCGCGGTGCACCGGCGACCGTGGCCGCAGTCGTGGCCGTCGCCATGTTCGAATAGGCACCGTTGCCCAATGCGTTGATCGCGGCGATCCGGTACGTGACCTCGGTATTCGCGTCGAGGCCGGTATGGGAGTACGTCGTGGCAGTCGAAAGCGTATTCTCCGTCAGAACCTCCCAGTTCACCGTGCCCATCGAGTACTCGATCCGGTAGCCCGTCACCGCGCTCCCACCGTCGAAGCTGGGCGGTGACCACACCAAGTCGATCCGACCCTCGTCAATCGCAGTCGCCGCTAGACCCTCCGGCGCATCCGGAACCGAAGCATCGGTTGTTGCCGCGGCTTCGTTGGACGGCGGACTCGCACCCACGTCATTGATTGCACGGACTCTGTAGTAGTACCTAGTGCCGGCCGTGATGCCACGGTGCTCATAGCTCGTGGACGTGCTCCCGGTGTTCCTTTCGAGGTCGTCCCAGGTCTGGCCATCATCGGAGTACTCGATCCGGTATCCCGTGATCTCGGATCCACCATCGTTCTCGGGAGGATCCCAGTCCAGTTCGATCTCGTGGGAACCCTCCGGATCCGCCATCAGATTCATCGGTGCAGCAGGAACGTCGGCATCCGTAGTCGTACGCGCGACATTCGACCACGGTCCACGGCCGATCTCGTTGATCGCCTTCACCCGGTAGTGGTATTCCATGCCCGGCCCGATGTCATAGTCACGATACCGGGTTGACGTGGACTCGGTATCCGAGACGATGATCTCCCAGTCCTCACCATCCTCCGATCTTTCAATCCTGTAGCCGGTGATGTCAGAACCGCCGTCGTCGTCAGGCCTGTCCCAGTCCAGCGTTATCCGCTCCGTTCCCGCTTCGGCCTCCAGATTCCGAGGTGCAGACGGTGCCGTGAGCGTCGTGTCTTCTTCGGTCGTGGCGGAAACCGTACTGGACCATGGACCGTTGCCTTCATCATTTGCCGCCCGAACCCGATAATACCAAGTCGAATTCGGCTCCAATCCCGTGTGCCTGTGACTTGTGACATCTTCATCCACTTCAGCCAGCCTCGCCCAGGAAGATCCATTATTGGACCGATCGATTCGGTATCCCGTGATCGGACTGTCTCCCTCATCAGAAGGAGCATCCCATTCCAGTTCGATTACCGTGGTTCCATCCGCTTCGGCAGCCAGACTTCGCGGCCTGCCCGGTACTCCTTCATCAGAATCATCATCTTCTCCCGCGGTCTGACTGATCTCAGTTGAAGGGCCGAACCCATCCTCGTTCTTTGCCGACACTCGATACCGATACGTCGTCCCGGGAGTTCGCCCCCCGTCTCTGTAGCTCAGAGTTGAAGCGTTCAGATCAGCGACAATCGTTCAGATGTCCCCTCTGAAGAGCCTCTCGACCTTATATCCAGTGATTCCACTCCCCGTATGTGAGGGTACAGACCACGACAGAACAATTGTCGAGTCTCCATCGGCTTCAGCTGACAGATTCCTCGGTACGCTCGGCACATCTTCTGCGCCAACCGTGGCAGATGCTACGTTCGACCACGGACTATAATCGCTCGTACCCTCTCCTGCAGCCTGGATCCGATAGTACATCGTTGTTCCAGGCTCCAAGCCTTCATGGCTCCAACTAAGCACCGTAAAAGTACCAGAACCAGCATCATTATCGCCCCAGCCTCTAACACCGGGTATGGAATCTTGCAGATAGTACTCAAGTACAGAATACCCTCCCAACTCAGCAGGGGCCTCCCATGTCAGAGTAATTGCCGAGTCTCCTGACGGAGTCGCACTTAGATTTCGAGGCGCAGATAGTGGCTGAGCTCCACGAACAGTGAGAGGTGTTAGTGACGACCAAGCACCAGTTCCAGCGGAATTTCCGGCTCTTACACGGAAGATATACGTAGAATCGTCTTCCGCGATCGGAAATGTATCGGACAGAACAGGTGATTCCGGTGCGAACGACCGTATGAACAGAGGTCCGAAACCCTCCGTATTCACGGAAACTTCACCTTCATACTTCGTGATGTCACCTCCTCCATTATCGGAGGGAGCAGCCCACGCAAGTATGACTGAATCTCCTGATTGATCGACCTCGGCAGTCAAGCTCTGGGGTGCACCGGGTACTGTCACTGTGACTCCACACCCTGTAATTTCCACAGCATCGCTGAAGAAATCATCAGTTCCGTCGCTCGATGCAACCGCCATCTGGCGGTCTGGCACATCATCTCCATATGTGTCGGTGTCATACGCAAGCGTAACTTGAAGTGAGTCAGCCGTACCATCAAGAACTCCCTGCAAGAAAAGTGCGGTGTATGTGGACGGTGTAGCCGGATCAATATTGTCCGTACCCGTTCCAATAATCGGAATGTGACCAGTCAGGTCATTCGGATTGGGATTTGTCCACTTCAGCTGGATCACCCAGTTATCACCATCCTGCGTCGCACAGGTAGTGATCTCCGCAGTAACACCCGTCACTGCATCGAGTGTCGACAGCCGCAGAATATCCAGCGAGTCGGGCGAGGACACTTCCGCGCCCGATGCGGCGCGCGGCAGCAGCAGCGTCAACAGGGCCACGAAATACAGACCGTTGTTGCTCCTGCGACCGCGCAGCCTCTGAGAAAAGATGTTTCTCATGACTCTAACCTCCAATCAGAGGATGAGTTGCACTTCCGATCTGCTTGAAGATTCTCGGAGGAGTTTCGTTCCCATGCATGCCGGACTGCCGTACGCCAGCCGTCCGGAACCAGTCGATCTCGACCTTGCCGGCCGGCTCCATACGCACGGAAGGCCATGCCATCAGTCCAGCAAGTTCCGTTTGAGTCCAGCTACCTGAGAGATCAGGAGGGTAGGTGACCTCGCTTCCAAGCCGATACCAGAACTCCCCTTCCTCCGTACCGATCCCCACATGAAGGTACTCTCCACTTCTGAGTTCCTCATTCTGGCCCAACGCGAGGATTTCCAGGGTCGCCTCGGCCTCATCAAGAACCATCAGACGGAAATCGGCCGAATCGGCCTGGTCAGGCCCGACAATCAACATCAGGATCGCATACGCGCCCGGAAGAGTCGTCGGAGCGGCCATGAAAATGCCTCCGCTCGAACCTTCCTCGGCAATCGCGAACATCGTCTCCATCGACCAGTCACCCGAATGAATGCCGACCTCTTGGAAGACACCCGCGATCCAACCCGGTTCAAGCCCACTCAGCAGCATCTCGCCATTATCGATTCGCCATGACGTCACATCATTCGCCGGCTCCCAATCGCCTTTCGAAGTCATCATGTCGATCATGTCGAAATCAGATCCGTTGAACACCTCGACCGGCAGCGAGAACGGCACCGTTCCGCCCGCACCATCCATGGCCGTAAGTGTAAGCGTCGTCATTCCCGCCGAGCCCGCATTCGTAGTCACGACATTGTCCGTCACACTAGCAGAAAGAATGTTCTCGTTCTCGGATGAGGCGGACCATGTGACCTCCGCGCTATCGGGATCTTCCGCATAGCGGCTCAGGTTCTTCGTCAGGCTAGTACCCGCGACCTGATACACGGGGGGGATCGGTATGCCAGTCGCGACCGGCGGACGATTCGGAACGGTCACCGGAATCTCCACGGTCGCCGAAAGCCCCTCGGTGTTCGTCGCAACCACGGTCACCATCGTGTTGCCCGGCTGATGTGCCGTAATCGTCAGCAAGTGGCCTGCCAACGTCGCCGTAGCCAGCGCTGGATCCTCCACCGACGCAGTTAGCGTCAGTTCGCCGCCCTCCGGATCGGTGAAGCAGATGTCGACGGTGACAGCCGTGCCGATCGGCACTGTCTGCTGCGAGTAGCTGCCGCACGATTCCGGCGGATCGCCGCCACCGCCATCGCAGCCGACCGAGAGCAGCAGTCCTACCATCAGCGCCATTGGATTCCTTCTCATCGTTCGTTTCCTTTCGAGGAAGGCAAAGTTGAGGATCCGGCGGTGGAAACCGCGGACCCGCAGGATCGGTCTGTCTCCCACCTCTTCCCGTGTGTCTGTTCCGGGCCAAAAAGCACCGATTCACAGAGGGACCCGAAGCCCTGCTGGTACTCGGTGTGGTTCGCGGACTTCGCGCGCCCGGGTTCCATCCCCGGCATACCTGGCGCCACACCGTTCGACCACAGGGCCTCGACGCCCCTCTCAGCGCGCCTGTACGACGGGTTCAGCCGGAGCGACCGGCCGCCGACCCTGCCGGGATCGATCTGGACGGTCGCGCCGATGCCCCATTCCTCGTAGTCGCTGTCCATGGCCAGGAGGAGCCGCCCATTCCCCTGCATCCGGAGGCGCCGGGCGGGGCTTGCATACCGCAGCCCGCCTCCCAGCTCCATCCCGTTGATGTCGTCCACGCCCTCGTTCAACTCGTAGCGCACCCCGCCGTTGACCAGCAGCCCGACCTCATGCCCGGCTTCGAAGCGGTTGAGTTGGGTCCACTCGAGCACGGCGCAGACCCGCCGGACCTGAAAGTCCATCGCGTCGATGCCGTCCGCCGCCGCGAGGTCCAACCATGACGCCCAGCCTTCCGCCCGCACATTGAGGGCACCCGACCCGTAGCCCAGCAGGCGGCCCGTGACGCCCGCCGCCCCGGTCCGGAGCGTCGTCGTCGATTCAACGCGTGCCCGCCAGATCGTCATCGATCGACGTTTGCCCGCGCCCCTTTTCGTAGCCTGGCCGCCGTCCAAGGCTCCGGACGCTAGGCCACCCGGCGTCCACTTGCCGCATACGGTGCAAGCGAGGGTCGCGTCCTCCTCGGCTTCGGTCCTCCTGTCCTCCCCAGGACGCCCGGCGGGCATGCGCACGCCGTCAATGTAGATCAGTGGGCGGTTGGGCCCATCCACGGAACTGGTGCCCCGGAGCAGGATGTCGGATCCCGCGTCGGCCGTCCCCGACACCCCGGTATGCTCACTCCCAAGGCGCGACCGCAGAGCGCGTCCTCCAAGTTGATGGCCCCGGCGAAGGCGAGTTCCTCGCCGGTGGCAAGCGAGATGCTGTTGCCCACCGCCCGTTTCCGGGCCGAGATGCGTCGTACCTGTCGCCACCACCCCCCCTCGAGCTCGACCGCCTAGGGATACATGGAGAGTTCGACGAGCTCTGCGTCCCCGGCACCTACCGAGATGTTCCGGCGTTCCTTCCTGAAACCGATCAGACTCGGCTACTAGCCCGGATTTCTCACACCCACAAGAGAGCACCGGCCTCCGGGGGGTGTTAAG
>JAPPGM010000085.1 GCA_028874995.1 Gemmatimonadota bacterium
GCTCGAAGGTGGCCATCAGGTGGCCGACGAACCGGCTGATGGGGAAGAAGACGAAGATCGTCCAAATGCCCCACACCCAGTCCTGGGGCTGAACGTCTTTCAGCATCGTCTCGCCTTCGGCCGTCTCCGTCGTCAGGGCCGGCACCCATTCGCCCAGAAGCTGCGAGATGGCCCATGCAACCATCGTCAGGCGGACCACCTTGCGCAGCAACCGCAGGAATTCGTCGTCCAAGTCGGTTTCGGTCCGGGCGGCCAACCGCTTTTCCACGCGGCGGAGAATCCAGCCGGCCACGATGTAGATGACGCCGGCGAGTGCGAGGACGATCAGGCTGGGCAACCAGCGGGGCTCGGCATAGCTGACCGCGTTACTCCACAAGTCCTGCAGGTTTACCGCCAGAGAATCCACCCTGCTATCGCCTCCGGATCACGGGGTGCGCCACCTGGCGGTCCGTGGAGCAACACCGGCGGGTGTCGATCCCCGGGTTGCCGGAAAGAGTACTTGGGGATTGCATGCTCATGCGTTGAACCTGCCCAAGGCGCCGGAACGGAGCAACTCCGCGATCTCCTCCTGGCCGAATCCGTATTCGCCGAGCACCTCTTCCGTGTGCTCGCCCAGCCGCGGTGCGCCCGACGGCACCGCGCCCGGCGCTTCGGACAGCTTGACCGGCATGCCCATCGTCTCTACAGCATTACCGCCCTGCTCAACCGTCACCACCATCTCCCGCGCGACCGTCTGCGGGTGGCGAAGCGCCTCCAGCGTGCTCAACACCGGCCCTGCGGGAACCGCCGCCTTCTCCAGCCGCCGCAGCCACGTCTCGGCCGGAGCGGTCTTCAGGCGCCCGGCAAGAACGTCGCGCAACGCAGCCTGATTCTTCATCCGGGCCTCGTTGGTCGCGAAGCGCGGGTCGTCGGCCAGCTCGCCCAGTTCCAGCGCCTCCAGCAAGCGCATCCAGTTGACCTGGTTCCATCCTCCGACCGTGATCCAGCCGTCGGCGGTGGGGAAAGCCTCGTAGGGGGCGGCAAGCGGATGGGCCGAGCCCAGCGGGCCGGGTGACTCGCCGGTCGCGAGCGTGACCGCCGACTGCCAGAAGGTCTGCACCAACCCTGCTTCGTAGAGCGAGGTGTCGACCCGTTGGCCGACGCCCGTCTCCCGACGTGAATACAGAGCAGCTACCACTCCCATCGCGCCGAGAACCCCGGCCGTGATGTCGGTGAGCGGCGGCCCGCACTTCACCGGCGGCCGTCCGGGGGCCTCGCCGGTGACGCTCATCAGCCCCGTCATCCCTTGGGCGATCAGGTCGAAGCCCCCCTGGTCCGCCAGCGGCCCCGTGCGCCCGAAGCCGGTAATCTGGCAGTACACCAGACCCGGATTAGCCGTCCGGAGCGACTCGTACCCCAGATCGAATCCCTCCATCACCCCCTTGCGGAAGTTCTCGATCACCACGTCGCACCGCGCGAGCATCCGCCGGACCACCCCCCGCCCCTCCTCCCCCTTCAGGTCCACCACGATGCCCCGCTTGCCGCGATTCATCATGACGAACGCACCCGACGCGTCCACACCGTCCAACGGAACCAGCGCCCGGGTCGGATCCCCGCCCCCCGGCGCCTCCACCTTCACCACGTCGGCCCCCATGTCCGCCAGCATGCGGCCGCAGACCGGCCCCGCCATGATGTGCGCAAGCTCCACGACCCGCACTCCTGCGAGCGCTCCGCCCCCTGCGCCCGCCCCCTCGGCCGTCCCGCCCGCAATTTCATTACCGATCACGTAACGCTATTCCCCCGAAAACCGCGGCTCACGCTTCTCCACGAAGGCCGCGACCCCCTCCCGGTAGTCCCGCGTCCGGAACGCCTCGTACGCCTCCGCCCGCTCTTTCCCGCTCAACGCCCCCCCCTCCGCCAGCCTCCTCACGAACTTCTTGTGCCACCGGTTCACCAGCGGCGCCCCGGCCGCGATCCGCCGTGCAATCTCCCCCCCCACCTCCCCCACCTCATCATCCGGCACGATTCGGTTCACCACCCCTATCTCCCGCGCACGGCGGGCCCCCACCAAGTCACCAGTCAACAGAATCTCCAACACGGCTCCCGCCCCCGCCGCCGCCAGCAGCGGCCCCATCTCCTCGTACGCCATCGTCGCACCCAACCGGTTGACCGGCGCCCCGAACCGGCTCGATTCGCCACACACGACCACATCACAGCACGCCGCGATGATCAACCCACCACCCACGCAGATCCCCCGCACGACGCCCACCGTCGGATGCGGACAGTCGTACACCCCACCCAGCCCCCGCCGAATCGCCGCCGCGTACCTCTCCACCTGCTCCGGCGTCCGCCGCTGCTCCTCGAATGCCCCGATATCCGACCCCGCCGAGAACGGGGGGGGGGGGGGGGGGGGGGGGGGGGGGGGGCGGCCGGCGCCCGGCCCCGGGGGGGGCCGGGGCGCCGCCCCCCCC
>JAPPGM010000118.1 GCA_028874995.1 Gemmatimonadota bacterium
AAAACCGGGGGTGGAGGCAACGCGAATGGGTCACGAGCCCGGCAAACGCGCTCCTGGGGCCTTGCGGGAGCCTCTGGGAGGCATTCCGAAGGCCGTCCCGGAGTTCACGAGAGCGCGAATCCAAAACCGTACATAGCAGAATCGGCCTGTGATCAGACGATTTGGGACGCAGATGCCTGGATGGGACTGTGAACCAGCGATGCGGGACGGCCCTGTCGTGAGGGGGCCGTAGATCGGGGAACCGGCGATCCGGGAACCGCGATGCCGGGGAGGCCCGGACCCGGAGCCGCATCGCCCGTCCACCGCCGCGGCAAATCAAGGGACAGCCACATGCTCGATTGGGACGCCCACGCTGGATCAACCCGCGACCGTGCCCGGAAGATCGACTTTTGGCCGCCTGACCCCCTACCCCCCCAGCTCCACCCTCCCTCT
This sequence comes from Gemmatimonadota bacterium, assembly GCA_028874995.1. Lineage (GTDB taxonomy): Bacteria > Gemmatimonadota > Gemmatimonadetes > Longimicrobiales > Gaopeijiaceae > Bin94. The sequence continues at coordinate 433 of JAPPGM010000118.1, forward strand.
GAACTCCTCAAGCGCCTCCGGGTTGGCGAGCGCCTCCACGTTCCGCACCGGCTCCCCGTGCACCACCGCGCGCACCGCCAGTTCCACGATCTTTCCGCTACGGGTCCGCGGAATGTCCCCCACCTGAACGATCCTGGCCGGCACATGCCGGGGACTCGCCTCCGTCCTCAGCAAGGCACGAATCCGGCGCCGGAGTGCCGCGTCCAGCCGCACGCCGGCGACGAGCCGCACGAAGAGCACGATGCGGGTGTCGTCTCCACATCGTTGCGCGATCGCCAGCGCCTCGGCGACCTCGTCCATAGCCTCCACCGGGCGGTAGATCTCGGCGGTGCCGATGCGCACCCCGCGCACGTTCAGCGTCGCGTCCGAACGGCCATGGATGACGTAGCCTCCCGCCGCCGTCTTCTCGACGTAGTCCCCATGACACCACACGTCCGGGAAGCGGTCGAAGTAGGTGTCGCGGTAGCGGGACCCGTCGTCGTCGTTCAGGAAGCCGAGCGGCAGCGACGGGAAGGGCCGGGTGCAGACCAGCTCGCCCTTCCCCGCGCGGAGCGGTGAGCCGTCGGCGTCGAAGACATCGGTGGCCATGCCGAGAGCGGGGCCCTGGATCTCGCCGGGACGAACGGGGTGCGTGGGGACGCCGCCCACGAAGCAGGCGCAGAGGTCCGTGCCGCCCGAGACCGAAGCCAGGTGCACATCGCGCTTGACGTGCCGGTACACGTAGACGAAGGCGTTTGCGGGGAGGGGCGAGCCGGTGGAAACAATCGTCCTGAGCGAGGACAGGTCGTGGGTGCGGCGTGGGCTGGCGCGGGAGGTGCGTAGGGTGTCCAGGTAGCCGGGTGAGGTGCCCATGAGGGTCATGCCGGTGTCCTCCGCGAAGTCGAAGAGCGAGGTCGTGGCGGGGTGCTCCGGTGAGCCGTCGTAGAGGAGGATGGTCGCCTCCGAGGCCAGGGCGGAGACGAGCCAGTTCCACATCATCCAGCCCAGAGTGGTGTAGTAGAAGACGCGGTCGTCCGCGCGGATGTCGCAGTGGAGCTGGTGTTCCTTGAGGTGCTGCAGGAGCACGCCGCCCGCGCGGTGGACGATGCACTTGGGCACGCCCGTGGTGCCGGACGAGAAGAGGATGTAGAGGGGGTGGTCGAAGGGGAGTCGGGTGAAGCGGATGTCGGTCGGGGGGTAGGGGGCGATGTAGTCCTCAAGGGAGACGGCGTCGGCTGGCGTCGTCGCCGCGGCGGCGTCCAGGTTGGGGACGACGACGGTCCGCTCGACCGTGGGCAGCCCGTCCCGGATACGGGGGACTTTCGCCAGGGTCTCGTAGCGTTTGCCGCGATACGTGTAGCCGTCGGCCGTGACGAGGAGCCGGGGACCGACCTGCCCGAACCGGTCCACGACCCCGCGCGCGCCGAAGTCGGGGGAGGCGGTGGACACGACCGCGCCGATGGCAACCGCCGCGAGCGCGATGGCGACGGCTTCGGGGATGTTGGGGAGGAGAAGGGCGATGCGGTCGCCGGGTTTCAGGCCGGCCGCGCGCATGGCCTGGGCGAGTTGCGAGGTGAGGTCATGCAGTTCGCGCCAGCTGATTTCGCGGTGGCTGCCGCTCTCGTTGCGCGCAATGATCGCGGGGGCGCTGCTGCGTCGGCGGAGGTGGTTCTCGGCGAAGTTGAGGCGGGCGCCGGGGAAGTAGCGGGTCTCACGGAGGCGGTCGCCGGGGTCGACTACCCTGTCACCTTTGGCGCCGACGACCCCGGACCAGTCCCACACCGCGTTCCACAGGGCCGACTGGTTCTCGATCGACCAGCGCCAGAGTGCATCGTAGTCGTTGCCCACATCGTGGCCCTGGGCCGACAGCGAGGTCGTGAAGCGGGCGAGGCCGGTGGCGTCGATGCGCTTCCGGGAAGGGGTCCAGAGAGGTTCGGGCACAGCTCCCATCAGTCCGCGGACAAAGCCACCCGAGCACCGAGAGCGGTGAGGCGCCGGGCTGGCAAGGCGCGA
>JAPPGM010000123.1:0-22637 GCA_028874995.1 Gemmatimonadota bacterium
CAGCCTGGATGCATCGCCGCTCGAATGCCGTGGGGGTTTTTTCCACGGGCTCCTACCCCGCCCCGCAAACCCTCGGCGCCACGTACTCGAGCCCCAGCAACCGGAAGTAGTTTTCACCCAGCGCGATGTTGCGAAACGCCTCGTCGTCAAGAAATGCGAGAATGCGGCTGGTCACCGCCAGTTCCTCCCTGTAGACCTCGAAGTCCTTGTTGGACGAGGCCAGAAAGTCCGTCCCCGGCAGGATCCGGTCCGAGTACTCGTTTAGGAAACCGACGTAGAGCGGCTGGTTCTCCTCCTTCGAGAAGTAGTTGTCGTCGACGATGCGCCAGGTGATGTCGAGCATGAGGTTGGGGTGCTCGTCCAGCATCTCTGACAGGAGGGCGACGTGCTCTTCCGCGGGCAGGGTCTTGAGCTCGAGCGACAGCCCCATGTGCATCCAGACGACCTTGTTGTCCGGGTAGCGGCTGAGGACCTCGTGCATGAGCGGGAGGTATTGCCTCGGCTCCTCGTCGCTGCCCAGATCGGAGTGAATGGCGATCGGGATGCCGCGTTCGCGCAGCACTTCCATGAAGGGCGCCCACTCGGCGATCGTCTCCCTGGGCACGGGCCGGTGACCGTTTCCGAAGAGCGCCTGCTTGACGAGGTTCACCTCGCCCATCCAGCGGAACATTCCCGGGTATTCGCGGTCGAGGAGTTCGATGGCGGGGAGGATCGTTTCGGGCCGCGACAGGTCCGGGAAGGTCATCGCCAGGGTCGCGTGGATGCCCGGCGGGGGACTGGCGACGAGGTTGGCCGCGTTGGCGAAGTCGTTCTTCAGGGTGGGGACGACCGGCGTTCCCGGGCAGTCGAGGTAGTAGGTGCAGTCCGAGTCCACGGGGAGCATCTGGCCGATCCCGTAGATGTTCACGAAGCGGACGCCGGTCTCGCGCAGATAGCCCATGACCTCGTCGAAGGGGACGGGAGCGCCGCCGAAGGGGCGGAAGTGGAGGTGCGTGTCGACGATGGCGGTCTGGGGTTGGGTGGTGCGGTCGTAGCACGCGATGTCGGGTGAGGGCAGGAACGCGTCCAGGGGGGGTGGGGCCGGGGTGGCGCAGGCGGTCGCGGCGAGGACGCCGAGGGCGGCTGGAAGTGTTCGCTGCGCTGGGGCGACTGTCGGTATGGCCATGGTCGGGTTTTTTCGAGGGCTCAAGCGTGGGCAATCTGGTTCGGATGCCGTCCGGCGGCAATGGCTTGGCTCACACGGCAGCCTTTCTCCACCTTCCCCGCTTGAAGAGGATCGCGCTCACGACGGCCAGCGTCGAAAACGAAACCGTCATGGCGATGAACACACCGTTGGGGCCCAGTCCGAGGGGGAAGGCCAGCGTCCACGCGAGGGGAATCTCCCACAGCCAGAAGCAGAAGAAGTTCAGGATGGTGGGGGTCCACACGGCGCCCGCGCCGTTGAACGCCGAGGTCAGCACCAGGCCGTAGGCGTAGAAGACGAAGCCGATCGCGACGATCCGGAGGCCGTCGACGGCGGTGGCGGTGGCCCCGCCCGTGCCGCCGAAGATGCCGACGATCTGCGGGGCGAAGACGAGGAAGGCCAGCCCCACCGCGCCCAGGAAGGCCAGGTTCATCCTGCAGGAGATCCACACCGCGCGTTCCGCCCGGTCCGGGTCGCCGGCCCCCAGCCCCTGGCCGACCATGGTGGCCGCGGCGTTGGAGAGTCCCCACGCGGGCAGGATCGCGAAGAGGATGATGCGGATCGCGATCACGTAGCCCGCCAGCGCCTCGGCGCCGAACTCCGCGGTGACGCGGATGAGGCCGATCCAGCTCGCCGTGGCGATGAAGGTCTGCAGCGTGCCCGTCGCGGAGAGCCGCACGAGACGCGCCATGATGGCGGGCTGGACGCGCAGGTGGGGGCGCCGGATGCGGAGCGTGCCCCCGCGGCGCAGCAGGATGTGGAGCTGGACGAGCACGGCGATGCCGCGCCCGATGGTGGTCGCGATCGCCGCGCCCTGCACGCCGAGCTCCGGGAACGGTCCCGGGCCGAAAATCAGCAACGGGTCGAGCACGATGTTGAGCCCGTTCGCGATCCAGAGTACCCGCATGGCGATCGCGGCGTCCCCGGCCCCTCGGAAGGCGGCGTTCAGCAGGAAGAGCAGGAGGATCACGATGTTGCCGCCGAACATGATCCGCGTGTAGGGGAGGCCGACGGCCACCACCTCGGGGTCGGCACCCATGACGCGCAGGATGTCGGCCGCGTAGACGACGCCGCACACGCCGAAGACGAGCGCCACGAGCACCCCTAGGAAGATGGCCTGCGCCGCCGCCCGCGCCGCCCCGTCGCGGTTCCCCTCGCCCACCCGCCGCGCCACCATGGCCGTGACCCCGATGCTAAGACCGGCCGCCAGCGTGTAGATGATCGTGATGCCGGATTCGGTCAGCGCCACGCCCGCCATCGCGTGGTCGCCCAGCTTCGAGACGAAGTAGATGTCGACGACCGCGAAGAGCGACTCCATGACCATCTCGAGGACCATGGGGATGGCCAGGAGGATGACGGCGCGCCGGAGCGGGCCGCTCGTGGGGTCGCCGCCGGTGCCGCGGACTGCGTGGAGGAAGGTGTCCCACCAGGTCTCGGCCGGGGCTGTGGGGGCGTCTTCCCGGGTGGGGGGTGACTCGACAGACCTCGCCGGCGCCGTTTCTTCCGGCGCCAGGTTGTGATTCTCGTCGGACGTGTCCATAGTGGCGGTAAAGCTAAAGGGATTCGACCGGACCGGGGGCGGCGGCCCTCTCGACGGGAACCCCCACACAAATGGCCGCACGCGCGGCGGAGCGACAATGGACACGGCACTCACGCGGCGGGCCTTTCTTCACACGACCACGGTTGCGGTCGGCGGCCTCGGTCTCGGCGCCTGCCGGGTGGACGACGGGCCGGCCAGCACACCGCTCAGGATCCTCATCCTCGGCGGCACCAACTTCATCGGTCCGCACCAGGTGCGCGCCGCCGTGGAGCGCGGCCACGAGGTCACTCTCTTCAACCGCGGCATCACGAACCCGGACCTCTTCCCGGAGCTGGAGACGCTGATCGGCGACCGCAACGGCGACCTCGACGCGCTGCGGGGCCGCGAGTGGGACGTGGTCATCGACAACCCGGCCAACATTCCGCGCTGGGTACGGCTCACGGCCGAAGTGCTGCAGGGGTCGGTGGGCAAGTACGTCTTCGTCTCGTCGACCGGGGTCTACGTCCCCTACCTGACGACCGATATCCGCGAGGACGCCAGGGTCGATACCATTGAAGATCCCGAGACCGAAGTCGTGGACGGGCGGACCTTCGGGGCGCTAAAGGCACTGGCCGAGGACGAAGCCCGCACCGCCTTCCCCGACAGCCACCTGATCGTGCGCCCCACCTACATCATCGGTCCCGGCGACCCCACCGACCGCTACACCTACTGGCCGGTGCGGCTGGCACGGGGCGGCGAGGTACTTGCCCCGGGGACCCCCGACGATCCGATGCAGCATGTGGACGTGCGCGACCTGGGCTCCTTCATGATCAAGGCGGTCGAGGACGACCTGAGCGGCACGATGAACGTGGTCGGCCCGCGGGAACCGCTCACCATGGGCGGCCTGCTGGAGCGGACCCGCGACGCGGTGGGCTCGGACGCGACGCTGACGTGGGTCGACGCTGCCTTCCTGCAGGAACACGACCTGTTCGCCCTCACCTACTGGACGGAACCCGCGGGCGACTACCTGGGCATGATGCAGGTGAACGGGGACAAGGCGTTCGCGGCGGGTTTCGAGTTGCGGCCCCTGGAGCGGACGGCTCGCGAGACGCTGGAGTGGTTCAACGCGCAGGACGCGGAGCGGCAGGAGTTGCGGTCGGGGTTGACGCCTGAAAGGGAGGCGGAGCTGCTGGCGGCGTTTCGGGGGTGAGGCCGGCGAGCCGACCTTCCCCCTACATCTCCGGCCGCCGGAAGATCGAATGCCCCATCAGGTTCTCCAGCAACGCGCTCCTCGACCGGCCGATAAGGACCACCGGACCACTCCAGCGGGGCGCGTCCACAGCGGTGGCGGCGTCTTCACGGCTCACCACGACGATCATCTTGTTCCAGTGGACCGGTGCGGTGAAGGGCTCGCCCGGGGTCACTGTCCCGAGCACGGAGATGCGGTCCAGCGCGGGTGTGGCGAGCCAGGCCACGTAGCGTGCGGTCCCCTCGGCCGGCGGCAGGTCCACGACGAGCCGCAGCTCCTGGTGAAGGTGGCCTGAGCGCATGACCGCGAGGCCGAAGGGCGACCACGCGCCCACCAGTTCGGCCAGACCACACCCCTCCCGCCCCGGCGCAGCGCCCAGGTTGAAGCGCGACAGGGGCGAGACCTCGGCGGTGGCCTGGTCAAGGACGGGCTCGCAGGGGGGGACGATGGGCTGGGTGGTGGCGGGGGCCGGAACGGCCAGCGTGGCCAGGGTCACGGCCGCGAACGTCATCCGGCGCGGGACGCAAACCGGGCGGACAGCATTTCCACGGCATTCGGTCCGCCTCGTCCGCGGACTGCGCGGTCGGATTCTCCCGGTCCGTCCCCGGTGAGTACCTGCGTACATGCACATATGAGTATATGAGTAACTCAGGATCCCCTACGGGATCACCCGCCGGGGCGCATTGTCCCAGTCCTGGACGCTGGACACGTTCGGCATCCCCCAGTCGGCACCGTTCCAGCCGTCGAAGCCGTCGAGCTTCATGATGTGAACCCCGGTGGTGAAGTCGCTCACCACGATCAGCCCGTCGGCATTGCGCACGTCGATCCCCCAGGCGCCGTTGAAGCCGGTGTTCCCCTCGGCGAGGGTGCGCGGGTCCAGTCCCCGTCTCTCCGGCCCGTGGTAGGTGTCGAAGTAGCCCACGGTGGAGGGATTCTTCGGGTCGCGCATGTTGAAGACGTAGAGCCCGTCCTCGAACGACGACACGAAAACGTACGGCCAGCGCATCTCATGGTTGTGGGTGAACCCCTGCCAGTTGGCGGTCCACACCGCGATCTCCTCGTTGATCGTCTCGACCTCGCCCGAGAGCCCCGGCTGCAGGTCGTAGAGGCGCACCGGCGAGTAGAGGTACTCGGTCTGCCCGACGGCGTACCTGTGATCCGGGGTGGCGCTCATGGTGTGGGCCAGCTGCACGCCCAGCACGCCCACGATCGAGGTCTCGAGGACGGGGGTGGCAGGATCGGTCACGTCATAGACGTAGTACCCGTCCAGCCCGGCCCCGTACGCCATGTCCTTGCCCGTGGCGTAGTCGAAGGCCACGTAGAAGTCGTGATAGCCCTGGAGCATTCCGTAGGGGGACGGGGTCGCCGTCGAAGGCCACGGCATGCGCCCGACCAGCCCCTGCGCGCTGTCCCCCCGAATGAACAGCGACATGTCGTAAACGTTGGCGTGCGGGCCGCTGGTGGTCGCGAAGAGGAGCGGCGCCCCCGACGAGTGCTTGTACATGAAGATGTTGTGGAAGCCGCCCGGGGTGTCGGCGGCCCGGATTCGGCCGACCTCCCTGACGCCCGCGGTGTCCGGCAGCGAGGTCACGTCGAAGACGACCGCGCCCAGATCCAAGTCGGGCCCGCCGGGGGCGAACTGCATCGACTGCACCAGGTAGTAGCGGCCGTCGTGCTTGAAGTACTTGGGATCCATGCCGCCGAGCCCCACGTGCAGCTCCGCGTCCTCGATCCGCCACTCGTAGATGACTTGCGCATTGTTCGGATCGGCGATCGAGATGATGTCGAAGCCGAACGTGGGGTTCATGATGCGGCTGGCGTAGACGAACGGGCGGCTCAGCTCCTGCTCGATCTCGACGTCCGACCGGCTGAACGCGGGACCGGCTTCGAGCGGCACGTGCTTGAGGCGCTGCAGGTTGGACGTGTTGTCCTTCGTGGGGCCGAGTCCCTCCTGGGCGGTTAGGGCGGGGGTGGTGGGGGCGAGGGTGGCCAGCACGAGGGTGAAGGTGATGAGCGGGGTGGGGCGCGGGGCGACGGGTGGGGGGCGCTGGGGCATCGTCGTGATTCCTTCGGGGGCGGGTGCTCGGGCGACTTTTGGAGACTACGGAGGAGGTGGCTGCGGTGCCAGCGGTTGGGGCCCCCCTGGCGAGAGGGGCGGGCCGGGATGCGTGGTCAGGGAATCGCAAGCCCGCCCGACGTGTCCGCGGCGGCAGATCGAGTGGCGGTTCCGCTGCCTCGACGACCCTCTCCTGTCACTCGATCGAGTTTCTCGTTGAGAGCACGCACGAGGGCCTCCAGTTTGTCGAGTCGCTCCTCGACGCCACGAATTCTCCTGGTGATCGTCCCAATCTCGTCATCCTGTTGCATGTCGCGAATCAAGCCGAAGATGCCCATCGCCTGTCGTTCCCTTTCGGATCCGGAGGAAGCCGTCAACGAGCGGCCAGAGTAGTCGTATGCGGAGGTGGCGACAAGGCTGCGTTCCAGGCCCCTCGATCTCCCGGTGGGAGTATTGGAATTTACTGCGGGGGGAAGAGTGGCGACGGCCCGGCGGTGTGGATACCCCCTGAAGCTGGAGCGGGGAGAGCGCCTATTCGTCAAATGCCTTCACGCAGGCCCGGCCAACCGGAGTGATGCGGAAGCGCTGTTTCGGGCTGCGCGGCTTTTCGGGCATGGTCATCTCGATCCAACCTTGGTCCAGACACGGATCAAGGTACCGTTGCTTGACGTTGCTCGAGCTCCTGAGATTCAAGGCGTCACGGATCTCCTTGCGCGTCATCTCGCCGGACATCACGGACAGTAGCCGCATCTCGTTCTTCCCGGGTACGGGTGCTCCGGCAGGCGGCACAGAGTCGTCTTCCACGGTCTTCCGTTCGTCAAGCAACGTCGGCTCACCTTCTCGGACAACGGTCACTCGTACGGCTTCAGGCTGGGAAGGGAACAGTTCCCCCTGAGGTGGCCCGGCGAGCGCTGGAGCCCGTGATGCGTCATGGAACACGATGTCGTGAAGTTCGGCGGGCGCCCTGGGTTCCGACCACTTGACGGCGCCGTGCGTAACCAACTCGTCAAGCCCTCTACATGGCTCTCCGTTTGAGCGAACATACACCACCGGCACATAGCGGAGCTTCCCCAGTTGCTCGGTCGCCCCCGCCCAGGTGCCGCCATGCCCAAGATCGGAGTTGACGACCAGCGCCGCATCCGCCAGCGCATAGATCTGCTTGTTGCGTTCCATCGCCTGCCAGCCCCGAAACCGGACTGCGGGATCGAAGGAGGAGACCAGCACCAGCCGTCCGTCCATGAGTGGCTCGCGATTGCCGCGATCGAGCGCGGCGCGTTCGAGGTTGTTGCCCAGGACGCCAATCGCATGCCCACCCGCCTCAAGGGATCCCCGCATGGCCGCCTGATCGACGCCACGGGCGCCGCCGGAGACAATCGGGACCTCCGCATTGGCGGCCAACTGTCCAACGCGTTCCGTGTACTCGATTAGCTCCTCGTTCACCCTTCGTGAACCGACCACCGCAAGTCCGCCATTGTCCAAAGCGTCCCGGTCGCCGCAGCCGTAGAGCACCGGCGGCGCTTTGCCCCGCATCTTCTTCCGGAGCCGATTGGGGTAGTCGTCGTCCGGTCTTGTGACCACCCAGATCGCACGCGCGCTCCAACGTTCCAGGGCCTGGGCCAGAAGGAATCCTCGGTCGAGAAGTTGACGAACATCTTCCAGGGTTCGCTTGGTCTTCAACGCGGACCACGAACTATCGAGATCCCGTAGGCCTTCGGAATCCAAGAGATCCGCAGGCTGCTTTTCGGTGTCGCGAAGGTGCCGCACCAGATTGTTGTAGTCGCCCAGGGGCAGGGGCCTGACGGACGGACGCGACCCTCCCGCGAGGAGTGGCGCCGTCAGCAGCAGGATGGCCTGGGCATTCTGGCTGAGTTCCCCGTTCATGAGCCACGCCCCAGCTTCGAGAGTGCGAGTGGCCAGACCGTGCCGCTACCGTTCATGCGCAGAAGCCACGCCGCCACCGTGAAGGTCCACCCGGAACCGACGATGTCGTCCACGAGCAGCACCGGAGTGGCCGGAATGCGGGTGCGAGCAACGGTGATGGAGCCGTCGATGTTGCGGGCTTGTTGCACCGAGTTCTCCATTTCCTTCTGCTGGAGGCGATCCCCACTCTTGACGAGAACCGGACGAAACGGGAGTCCGAGCGCTCTCGCCAGTCGCTCTGCGAAGTCCGGCACGAGCCGCGGATTCCGGCGCGACGGGATGCAGGTTACCCATTGTGGCGGTGGATTCGGACCCCACCGCCGGACCAGCGAGGCGCATGCGGCAACCAGATCGTCGGCGAATCGACCGTCCTTCTGTTTCCCGCGCTTTACCATCTCTCCCCAACCTGCGTCGCCCCAGAGGCACAACGCTCTTCCGGTTTCGGCTCGGTGGTCCTCTGGAATCCTGCCTTCGACGGCGGCGTGCGGCAACCCGCCCGTCGGCCACCTCAGCCGTGGCCGAATCGGCAGATCCAGACGGCGCAGGAAGGCCAGTGCATCGCGCTCGGTTTGAGGGCCGACCTCTGCGGGTAGCGTTGGAAGTCGCGGAGAACCGATGCCCTCCGTATCACCGTCGAGCGCCCGAATCAGGAACTCCATATGGCCGCGTTCCAGACGGACGTATTCCTGCATCTGACGCTGTTCCTGAATCCGGAGTTGGGTCAGGCGGTTCACTCGCTCCCAGAAGGAGTCCTTCAGTTTGGCAGCCGTCAGCCGCCACTTGCTGCCGTCCTTGACGATGGGAGCGGGCGACTCCAGAGACAGCAGCTTCGTCGTGCGCTCAATGCGGCCATCCGGGAGGTTGACGCGTCGCAGGAGTTGGTGGTGCGACAGGCCCTCGGGCACCCTTTCCAGTGATTCGATCACCTCCTCCACCTCTTCCCGGGTGGGAAACGCCCTGTTGATGAAGTGGTTTGTGATGTCGGTCTCCTCGTCACCGCTGAGCAGGACGCCATACGCCTTGTCCAAGCCCCGGCCGGCACGCCCCACCTGTTGATAGTAGGCCACAACGGATCCGGGAGTCTGATAGTGAATGACGAAACCCAGGTCCGGCTTGTCGAAGCCCATTCCCAGCGCGACCGTGGCCACCAACGCCTTCACGCGGTTCTCGATTAGAGCCCTCTCCAACTCTTCTCGTTCCTCCGTTCTCATCTGGCCCGTGTAGACCCTGGCCCCGATGCCCCGATGCCGGAGCCATTTCGCCACCAGCTCCGCATCGCGCACGGTCAGTGTGTAGATGATTCCATGACCGGGAAGGACGGGAAGCTGTTCGGCGAGCCAGGCCAGCCGCTGAGATTGGCGGGGCAGGCGTATGGTTTGCAGCGCGAGCGACGGACGCGCCTGGGGTCCACGCTGAATCTTCAGAGTACGTCCAAGTACGTTGCGCAGATCTCTCATCACCCGATCATTCGCGGTGGCGGTTGTCGCAAGGAGCGGCACGTTGCGCGGGAGGTTTTGGGCCACCCGCTCGATTCTTTGATAGTCCGGCCGGAAGTCGTGTCCCCAGTCGGAGATGCAGTGACACTCGTCGATCACGAGGAGGGAGACGCGGTCGGCGATGCCCGGGAGTACCTTGGTTCGAAAACGCTCATTGGCGAATCGCTCCGGCCCGACGAGGAGGATGTCCACTTCGTCCCGGTCCAACGCCTCTTCCACTTTCAGCCAGTCGTCCCTGTTGGCCCACGTGATCATCTCCGCACGGACACCCATCCGTTCTGCCGCCTCGATCTGGTTTCGCATCAGCGACACCAGGGGAGAAACAAGCAGGGCCGGACCTCTTCCCGCTTCCCGCAGCAATCTGGTCGCGATGAAATAGACGAAGCTCTTGCCCCAACCCGTCCTCTCCACGACCAAGAGCCGCCCTCCACCCTCAACCACATGCCGGACCGCTTCCTCCTGGCCGGCGCGGAAGGCAGCGTCGGCAATGCCGGTGCCCGTCTGCAAGAGCTCGAGCGCTCGCGGTGGGCGGTAGGACACCGGTCGGCTCCGGGCCACGGCGCGCAGGGCCTTCCTGATGTCTTCGTTGTCACCGGTAGACAAGTCGAAGGGCTGCGATTCCATGATCCGCCGCACGGCTTCTCGCGCGAAGGTACCCATCCGCGATTCCGGCACGACCAGCAGGCGCACCAGATTGGATGGAAGGCCTTTCTGCCAGCGACCAGCATGCACTACGACGCCGAGCTTGGAATGACGGCCCGCCCAGTACTCCTTCCCGTCGATCCTCACTCTCGGCATGCGCTCATCCGTCTCTTCCGTTCCGTCCTCGGGCCGGCGCGATTCGCCTGCGACGACCCCAAGCTAATACGGGCGGGAGACGGCGGGACCGCCCGCCAGCGCGTGGTCTGGTTACTGCCGCGATTCAAGCCCCCACGTGTTCCGTCTACACGTGGGCTGCGCTTCGCTCGTCCTCGCCGGTGTACAGCAATACAGCAATACGGTTATCATGGTATCCATGAAAGCCACCATCGACATACCGGATGACCTCTACAGGCAGGTCAAGGCGGAGGCCGCCCTTCGAGGGCTCACCGTCCGCGAGGTGACGACCCGGCTCTATCGACGTTGGCTGAGAGAGGGTGGGGGCGCGAGCGCCCGGGAAGCTCCGTCTGTGTGGCTTCGCTCCTGGCTGGACGAGGCCGACGAAGCGGTCGGGCGCGCTCCCCCGGGCCCATCGGCGAGGAAGGTGTTGGCGAGGGACCGGAGTCGGCTGGGGGGCGAGTGAAGACGCTGGTCGTCGACGCCAGTGTGTGGGTGTCGGCCGCCGACGGGAGCGATGCGCTGTCGGGAATCAGCCGAGAATTCCTCTCCCTGGTTGTGGAGAGGGAGGTTCCAATCGCTCTTCCCGAGTACGCGGAGCTTGAAATCGCGTGCGCAATGGCCCGCCGACTGGGTGATGCCGGGCAGGGGCGCGATCTCGCCGGGCGGATGCTGGAGTCTCCGCTGGTCACGACACACTCCTCGAATCGGGCCAGGCTCCGGAAAGCCGTCGCGGTCGGGACACGGAGGTTCCTTCGGTCCGGGGACGCCCTCTACGCTGCGCTTGCCGAAGAGCTGGAGTGTGAGGTGGTGGCGTGGGATGGAGAGTTGGCCGGACGCGGTGGGGCGTTGACGCCCGCGGAGTGGATGGCGCGCAACCCGTAGAGCGGTGATCGCGGCATCGCAGGGAGTGGCATCGATGTCTCCCGGGACCCATCTTGTCGGCAGGGCCACCCGCTGATTCCGGCAGGGCCGGTGGAGGACCGAGATCATGATCAGGTGCAGTCACGTCACCATAGTGCTCGTTTTCGGCATCCTGCTCGGCCATGCCGGCGAGGTCCACGCCCAGCGACCGACGATCGTGCGCCCCCCCCAGAAGAGTCCCGAGGAACGCTATGAGGAGTTGAAGAAGAGCCCGTTGCTCGCCGCAACGCTCGAATGGATTGTCCCCACAGTCGGCCACGACTACGCAGGCGACAGGGAGGCGGGCATGCTGGCGGCCCGTGTGACGATTGCGGGAGCCGTCCTTTTCATTGGTGGCGCGTTGATTGGGTTCTCCAAGTGCCAGGAGTTGCCGGACGAACCGCCCCCCGGCCCGAACTGCGGCAGGGCGTGGGGGGTTGTCGCGATAACCGGCTTCCTGACCGTCCCGGCCAGTCGCATCTGGGCATCGGTCTCGGCCTGGAGGCTGGCGAACAGAACCAATGCGTACTACCGAAGGTCTCTCCGCCTTGACGACGCGGATCTTGCCCTGTCGGTCACGCCGGCGGGGCAGCTCGGGCTGGGAGTTTCGCTGCGGTTCTGACGGGGCGGAAGAGAGCACACCATGCGAGCACTCGTCCTCCTCCTCCTGACCGCCGCGGCCCTCCTCGCCCCCACCTCCCGCCCGTCCCCCCCAACCCCCCTCGAGGCCTTCTGGGCCCTCGTCACCGGGAACAGCCTGCAGGCCGCCGCCGCCGAACAGCTGATCCTGGAAGGCTGGGAGGACGCGCACGCGTCGATCCTCGTCGAACTGATCCGCTATGCGCCGAGCGACGACCATCGGCAGCGCATGTTCACGATCCTCGAGCGCGGGACGGGCCAGCGGCTGGGGAGCGTTGGCGGGCGCGGGACGGGCCTGCAACTGGAGTCCATCATCGAACGCTGGTGGGATTGGATCTGGCGGACCGATCCCGGCGTGCATCCGGAGTACGCCACCTTCAAGGCGGAGCTGTACGTGACGATCGATCCCAGCTTCGAGGAGTACTTCGACGACAGTCCGGCCGCGACCATCCGCCTCGACGAGATCCGCTGGGGTGGCGTCGGCCGCGACGGGATTCCGCCTCTCGACCTGCCGCAGATGATCGCCGCCGCGGATGCGGACTACCTGGAGGACGGCAACATCGTCTTCGGCATCGCGCTCGACGGCGACGTGCGGGCCTATCCCAAGCGGATCCTCGCCTGGCACGAGATGTTCAAGGACTCGATCGCGGGCGAGCACTACACCGGGGTCTACTGCACCCTGTGCGGGAGCATGATCCTCTACCGGTCGGCCTTCGCCGGGGCGCACCACGAGCTGGGGACGAGCGGCTTCCTGTACCGCTCCAACAAGCTCATGTACGATCACGCGACCATGTCGCTCTGGTCGACGCTGACCGGCGAGCCGGCCGTCGGACCCCTGGTCGGCCAAGGGATCCGGCTCGAACCGCGCTTCGTGGTGACCACGACCTGGGGCGAATGGCGCAGGCGGCATCCGGGGACCCTCGTGCTCTCCCTCGACACGGGGCACCAGCGCGACTACGGGGAGGGGGTGGCGTATCGCGACTACTTCGCCACCGACAGGCTGATGTTCGGCGTCCCGAAGCTGGACGGTCGGCTGCGGAACAAGGACGAGGTGCTGGCGCTCCGCTTTCCGGAGGCCCCGGGCGAGCAGCTCGCGATTTGGGTGGTCTTCTTGTCGAGGAATCGGGTGTATCAGGACGAGCTTGGTGGGCGGGAGTTCGTGGTGTTGACGGATCAGAGTGGGGCGAGCCGTGTTTATGAGAGTGGGGGGCGGCGGTTCGCGAGGTGGGATACGGTCGACACGGCGTGGGATGAGGGCGGGGAGCGGTGGGTGGTTGAGGAGGGGGCGTTGGTGGGGCCGGGTGGGGAGCGGTTGGACCGGCTGCCGGCGCACCGGGCGTTCTGGTTCGGGTGGTATGCGCAGTATCCGGAGACGCGGCTGGTTCGGGGGTGAGGTGGCAGTCCGGGGAAGAACCGCGGGTTGCCTTCCAAGTCCATGATGCTGATCTGTATCGACCTGGCGCCGATCCGCTTGGCGGAACGGTGCCGATGCGAAGTCGGCCCAGATGTTCACGCTCGCTCACGAACTGGCGCACATCTGGCTCGGCACGGAAGGGCTCTCCGGTTTCGAATTCCTACTCCCAGGTGGTACGGGTGTGGAGCACTGGTGCAACCAGGCGGCGGCGGAGTTCCTTGCTCCGCAACGGGAGACCAGGGTGCGCTGGACACAAGTCAGGCGCGAGGCGAGCCCTTTCGACGCGCTCGCGCGGACATTCAAGGTGAGCCCAGTTGTCGCCGCCCGTCGAGCCCTCGACCTGCGCCTCATCGACCGCGGAACCTTTTTCGACTTCTACCAGAGCTACATCAGTGGGGAGCGCAGGCGGGGCACCGCGCCGAGCGGGGGCGATTTCTACAACAATCAGAACACCCGAGTGGGCGAATTGTTTGCGAGCCAGGTGCTGCGCGCGCCGATGGAGGGGCGGATCGGATTCAAGGAGGCGTATGACTTGACGGAGCTGCGCGGAGGAACCTTCCAGAAGTACGCCAGGCGACTGGGCGTGGATCTCCCGTGAAGGCCGCTCGGATCTACCTCGTGGATTCGGACGATTTCATCACGGCGAAGAATCTGTACTACTCATTCGACATCTGCCCCGGCTTCTGGAGGAGCGTGGTGCACCACCACCAGGCGGGCCGTGTCTTCAGCATCGATAGGGTTCGCGGCGAACTCCTCGCGGGTCCGTTCGCGACCGGAGCGGACGGTTGGCTTGTCGCGTACGCTCGGGTTCATGGCGCCACAGTCGTGACGAATGAGCAGAGCGCGCCAGAGTCGAGAAAGGAGATCAAGCTGCCCGACGTGTGTGATCGGTTCGGAGTACTCCGGGCCAACACGTTCGCGATGCTCCGGGCTCTGCACGTCCAGTTCGATTGGGGGCGAGCGGGGTGAGATCGGTAGTCACCGCACCACGAACGACCCCATCATCCCCGCATCCAGGTGCTCCGCGATGTGACAGTGGACCATCCACTCGCCGGGGTTGGACGCCTCCATGAGCAGCTCCACCGTCGATCCCACCGGGACCAGCACGGTGTCCTTCCAGGCCAGGTTGCGGTTCTCGACGCCGTCGCGCGACAGGACCAGGAAGCGCTGCCCGTGCAGGTGGATCGGGTGATGCATGGGGTGGAAGGCTTCGGCGTCGTTGCGCAGCCGGATCCTGACCACGTCGCCCAGCCGGAAGCGCCAGTCGATGTCGGCGTTTTCCGCGCCGGTGGCCTCGTCCCGCAGGATCCAGCGGACTTCGTTGGAGGTCGAGAGCCAGTTCATGTTCGGCATGCCGTCGGTCCACTCGACCGGGGGCCGGTAGATGGTGTCGATCGAGATGAACTGCTGCACGAGGATGGGCAGCCCCTCGATGTCGACGGTCAGCAGGAGCTCCTTGTCGGGTTCGCGGACAAATAGTGGCCGGAATCTGTCCAGTTCGTTGTCCAGGACGGTGTCGGTGCGCAGGGTCGCGTGGCTCTGTGACAGATTCATGGCATTATCTGTCACGGCACCTGTCACCGTGACCGTCCCGAGGGTGTCGACAGCGGCGTAGAACACGCCCCGCATGTGGTCGACCACCTGGACCTGGTTGAGGACGGCGAAGGTCCCCGCCTCGGGGAAGCGGACCTCCACCACGTACCGCTCGGCCGGCGAAATCACCAGCGACTCGACCATCATCTCCCGCTGAAAACGCGACAGGTCGGTGGCCACCAGCTTCATGTCGTGGCCGGCGAAGCTGAGGTTGTAGGTGCGCGTGTTGGAGACGTTGGTGACGAAGAAGCGGACCACCTCGCCCGGGCGGAAGACCGCCTCGTAGCGCTCCTCGCCGTTGACCAGCATGACGTTCCCGAAGCGCCCCATGATGGTGAAGTTGGCCGCGTCCCTCCCGTACGGCAGGAGCTGGTCGCCGTCGACGAGCAGATCGTCCACCATGAGGAACTCCTCGCGGCTTGCCGGGCCGAAGTAGTCGTCGCGCTCGGGGTCGACCATCATGTTGCCGTAGAGTCCCCCGTCCTGCTGGATGTCCTCGCGCACGTGCGGGTGGTACCAGTAGAGCCCCGGATCGGGGAAGACGACCTCGTAGACGAAGGTCTCGCCGGGCGCGACCGGATCCTGGGTGACGCCGGGGACGCCGTCGAAGCGGTTCTCCAGGCGGAGGCCGTGCCAGTGGATGGTGGACGGGAGGTCGATCGCGTTCGTGAAGCGGACCACGATGCGCGAGTGCTGGGCCACGCGGAGCAGGGGCCCGGGGTACTGGCCGTTGAAGCCGTACATGACGAAGACGCGGCCGCCGATTTTGCGCTTCACGATGCGTGCTTCGAGCGCGACGGTGTCGCCGTCGGCGACGTGGAGGATTTCGCGGGGTGTGGCCCACGCGAGGGCCGCGGTGTCGAGTCCCTCGCCCGGCAGGAAGGGGTCCACCGACGGGCTGACGCCGCGCAGGCCCGGGAGCATGGGGTTGCGCAGCATGGGGATGATCATGTCGCCCGAGCCGCGCACGGAGTCCATGGACATGTTCATGCCCATGGCCCGGGTGGAGTCCTGGGGGGTGGCGGTGTGTGGGATGGCCGCCAAGGTGGTGGCGAGCAGCAGGAGCCGGGGCACGATGGGCTTCATGCGGCGGTCTGGCGTCGTGGGGCCGCGCGGCGGGGACTGAAGGTGGCGGCCGCGGGGAGGGGGACGTGGAGCGACGGTTTCGGTGGGCTCGGGCAGACGGTGACCGGCGGGAAGGTCATTCACCCCGCCTCAACGCGACCAGGGCGGCACGACGCGGTTCATGCGCGCGTACGCGATCTGCTGGCCGAGGTGCTCGTTCATGTGCGCGACGAGGCGGAAGAGGACGCCCCACGCCGCCGTCTCGCGGCCGAAGAGGTTGGCCGAAGCCGACAGGTCGGCGTTGGTCATGCCGTCGACCGCCTGGCGCACGTGGTCGAGCGAGGTCCTGAGGACCTGGAGGACCTGGTCCTTCTCTGTGACCGCCTCCTCGAAGTTCCGGTAGTCAACGCCGTCCGGCGCCTCGATACCGATGTTGCGGGGCAGGAGGTAGTTGTAGGTGGCGACGTGCATGTAGGCGCGGGCCACGGTGGCCACGCCCTCCATCGGCTGCCAGGAGAAGGACTCGGCGGGCATCGCTTCGGCGAGGGCGACGAGCTTGCTGGCCGAGGTTTCGAACTCGCCGAGCCACGTTTGGCGGAAGCTGGCGGCGTCCTGGGCGAGGGTGGGGGCGGGGAGAAGGGTGGTGGTCGCGATGAGGGTGATGGTCGCGATGGTGGAGAAGGTTGTGGTGGGGAGAAGTGGGCGGGGGGGGATGCGTGGACGCATGTGGTGGGGTCTTCCTGGGTGGATCGATGGGGGGCGGAGGGGGGAGGGTGGGGTCGGCATGGTGGTTGGGGCTCCTGTGGTGCGGGTGTGGGGGTTGGGTGCGTTTGCGGCAGGTGCGGTTTGACCCGGAGGGCGAGCGGGAATGTGGGTGGGGGGGAGGTGGGGTGCAACGGTGACCGGGGCGTGGGACTTGCTCGGTGGCGTGTGGTATTCTTGACGAGGTCCAGAAGGTGCCCGCCCTCCTCGACGAGGTGCACTGGATGATGGAGAACCTGGGACTCCACTTCGCGCTCTGCGGATCGAGTGCCAGAAAGGTGCGACGGGGTGCGGCCAATCTTCTGGGCGGGCGCGCGCTTCGCTACGAGCTCCGAGGCATGACTGCCGGGGAACTCGCCGCCGGCTTCGACCTGGACCGCGTCCTGAACGCCGGCTATCTGCCGCGCATCTGCCAGTCGGCAAGGCCGCGCCCACTCCTCGACGCCTACATCTCCGACTACCTGAAGGAAGAGATCGCGTCCGAGGGGCTGGTCCGCAATCTCCCGGCATTCTCGGGATTCCTGGACGCGGCGGCGCTCAGCGACACCGAGCCGGTCAACTTTTCAAACGTTGCGCGCGAATGCGGCGTCAGCAGCCGCACGGTCCGGTCGTACTTCGACATCCTCGAGGACACGCTGCTGGGACGCTGGGTCCCCGCCTGGCGCAAGCGCCGCAAGCGGCGGCTGGCCGCGGCGGCCAAGTTCTACTTCTCGGATGTGGGTGTGGTCAACCGGCTGGCGCGGCGTGGCCGCCTGGAGCGCGGGTCCGAGCTGTACGGCAAGGCCTTCGAGAACTGGGTGCACCATGAGCTTGCCGCCTGGGTGACCTACACCGGGTTCGACGGTGAACTCACGCACTGGCGTCTCCCCAGCGGTGTCGAAGTCGACTTCGTGGTGGGCGACATGGATCTCGCGGTGGAGGCCAAGGCGAGCGCGGTCATCGGGCGGCATCACCTGCGGGGCCTGCGCAGTCTGGTGACGGAAGAGCATCCCGGGCGCTGCGTGATTGTGTGCCTGGAGCCACGCCCGCGGCGGACCCGGGACGGGATCGAGGTACTGCCCGCGGGGACGTTCGTGGAACGGTTGTGGAGGGGCGACCTGGCGTGAACCGGCCCGTCAGTCCGGGTCGTCCTCCAGGAACCGCGAAGCGAACCCCGGTGGGGGCAGCGGGCACTCGTCGTCGCGGCCGAACCAGCGATAGCGGTTGCGCGCGAAAACGCGATATGCGGCGTCGCGGAGGGGCCGGGGGACAAGGAGCACGAGCGAGACGGCCGGGTAGGGGAAGCGCAGGTGGCGCATCATCCGCAGGACGGCGGTGGAGGCCGTGTGGACGCCGCCCCGGTCGACGAGGACGATGGTGTCGGGGAGTGCGTCGAAGTTGGTGCGGGGGTCGGCGCGGGAGACGGCGCGGCGGGCGGGGGCCGAGCGGAGGGGCGCGAATCGCAGCCGTGCGAGGGGATCGCGGGCGACGCTCCAGCGTACGGTGGCGTTGCAGAAGCTGCAGTCGCCGTCGAAGAGGACGACCGGGGGGGATTCGTTCATGGTTGGATCGCGGGCCGATTGCGCGGGGCAGTCCGAAGGGGCGATTGTACGCCGCCGCCGGAGGAAAGCTAACCCGGCGGCCCGCGGGATGCGCCGCCGTCCGGTCACGCGGGCACATCGGGACGCGGTCACACAGGCGGGCGGCAAACCGGAAAGCGAGGAGATGTGCCGAGATGAGTGTGCGCCTGCTGGTGGGAACCGCGAAGGGCGGGTTCTGGGTGACGAGCGACGATCGTCGCGAATGGGAGGTCACCGGGCCCTTCTTCAAGGGCTGGAAGGTCACGGCCGGGTTGCGGCTGGAGGGCGGGGGCTTCGTCGCGGCGGTGGCCAGCGACATCTATGGCCCCGCGGTCTTCCTGTCGCCCGATGGGGAGGAATGGGAACAGGTGGCGGAAGGGCCGGCCTACCCGGACGGCGACGATCGCAGGTTGCGCCAGATATGGACGCTGCGCGAGAACCGGGGGACGCTGTACGCGGGGGTGCAGGACGCGGGTGTCTTTACGAGTGGGGACGGTGGCCGGTCCTGGCGGCCGGTGTCGGGGCTCAACGAGCATGAGACGCGCGGGGGGTGGATGCCGGGGGCGGGGGGCCTCTGCTGCCATGCCTTCCTCTTCGACCACGCCAATCCGAACCGCATGTGGTGCGGCATCTCGGCCGTGGGCGTCTTTCGCACCGACGACGGAGGCGGCACCTGGATCCCGAAGAACCGGGGCGTGTACTGGGCGCACGAGGACGAGGAATTCAAGGAGATCGGGCACTGCGTACACGGCTTGGCCCAGGACCCGGACGATCCGGATCGGATCTACCGGCAGGATCACTCGGGGATGTATCGGAGCCGGGACGGAGGAGAGGTGTGGGAAAAGAACGAGAACGGACTCGCGACGGCCTTCGGCTTCCCGATCGTCCTGGACCGGGCCAGCCGGCACCTGTTCGCGGTGCCGCTCGAGGCGGACCAGTACCGGTTGCCCATCGGGGGGGCGCTGCAGGTGGTTCGGAGCACGGACGCGGGAGACAGCTGGCACTCGGCCTCGGAGGGTCTCCCCGCGGAGCACGCCTACGGTGGAGTGCTTCGCGGCGCGATGGCGGTCGACAATCTGCAGCCGGGCGGGGTCTACATGGGAACGACATCGGGAACGCTGCACGTGAGTACCGATCTGGGGGAGAACTGGATCAACCTGCCGGTGACTCTGCCGCGGATCCTGCACGTTTCGGCGTGGGTCGGGTAGCAGCCGGTGGGCGAATCCGCCCGAGCACCGGGAGCGCTGAGGGGCCGGCCATCCAGGGCGCGACGAAAGCGAGCTGCCGCGTGAAGCCGTCGGTCACCGTCTGCCTTCCCTCTCTCCTGGAGCCGGTCACCGGGGGCGTCCGGGAGTTGACGGTGTGCGGCGGATCGCTTCGGGAGGTTTTCGCCGACCTCATCGAGCGCGAGCCGCGGCTGAGGCCACACCTCTTCAACGAGGCGGGCGACTTCCGGCGCCATGTGCTGTGCTTTCACAACGGTACGAACACGCGGTGGCTCGCTGGTCCTGCCGCGGGGGACGATTCGCCGGGCGGGCGAACGAATGGGTGGGACACGCCGGTGGACGAAGGGGACACGATTCTCTTCATGCAGGCGGTGTCCGGCGGGTAGCGGTCCCCAAGCGTTCCGGATGGCTCATCCGTACATGGCGTTGGGCAGAAACGTGGCGAGGTTCGGCCACAATGCGATCAGAATCAGCGCCGCGAGCATCGCAAGCCAGAAGGGAACGATGCCGCGGAACATCCTGTGGACCGGCACGTCGGGAGCGACCCCCTTGACGACGAATATGTTCAGCCCGACCGGGGGCGAGATCAGGCCCATCTCCAGCGTGATGACGACCATCACGCCGAACCAGATCATGTCGACACCCAGAGACTCGAGAATCGGCTGAACCAGGGGAACGGTCAGCACCAGCATTGCGAACCCGTCGAGAAAGGTGCCCAGCACGATGAACATGACCAGTACCAGCAGGACGACCTGCGCTCCCGAAAAACCCTGTTCGGCTACCCAGTCGGACGCCACGAATGCTATGCCGGTCAATCCGAGGAAGACCTTGAACACGAATGCCCCGAACAGCACCAGGAAGGCGGTGCCGCTGGCCTTCAGCGTGCCACCGACCACCTCGATCATTGTCTCCCGGTTCAGCGCGCGCCGCACACAGGCGGCGATCAGCGTCAACAGCGCCCCCACCCCCGCTGCCTCGATGGCGGAGAAGACGCCGGCGTAGATGCCGCCGATGGTCACGACGACGATGCCCAGGATCCAGCCGGCCCTCGCGGTGGCCCTGAGTCGATCCCGCCACGCCACGGGCTCTTCGGTGTATGGCGCCTTGTCCGGGTCGCGTCTGACGACGATGGAGACGCCGAGCACGAACAGGAGCGTGAGCAGAATTCCGGGTATCACCCCGGCCATGAACAGGCGTCCGATGCTCTCTTCGGTGATGATCCCGTAGATCACAAGGCCCGCCGACGGCGGGATCAGTATGCCGAGCGTTCCGCCGGCAGCGATCGCTCCCGTCGCCAGCGAGTCATCATACCTGTACCGTCGCATCTCGGGAAGCGAAACCCGCCCCATGGTCAGGGCGGCGGCCAGCGACGAGCCCGAGAGGGCCGAGAATCCGGCACATGCGACAATGGACGCGGACGCGAGGCTGCCGCGAAGACGCCCGAGCCAGCTGTGAGCGGCGTGATACAGGTCCTGGCTCATCCGGGAGACCACGGCCAGATTGCCCATCAGCATGAACAGCGGCAGGATCGTGAGCGGATACCGCGAGGCTACGGCGAACATCTCCCCTGCCAGGACCGGCACCGCGGCGGCAGGACGGATCACGGCGATTCCCGCCGCACCGACGATCAGCATCGCCAGCCCCACAGGCATGCGGATCAGGAGCAGAACGAGGAGCGCTAGGAAGCCCAGCAGGGCGATGCCCGTTCCGTCCATCATTCGGCCGGCTCGTTGGGATCCTCGGCGTTCCATGCCGCCAACCCCAGGAGGAGCTGGGTCGTGAGCAGCAATCCGTAGGTGACGAGAGACGCGCCCAGCGCGTAGTAGAAAGGTCGGTGAGGGATCGACACGCTGCCGGTTACGGCACCGCAGGCAAGGCCGCAGCTGCCGTGCGCGAACAGGGCGTAGGCTGCGATCGCGGTCACTCCCACACCAAGAAGCCGCGCAACCGCGTCCGTAATCCTGGTCACGGGCCGGCCCAGGAAGCGCCCGATCAGGTTTACTGAGACGTGAGACCCCTCGCCCGCGCCGTAGGCGATCGCGCCCGCCACCACGACGGTGAGCGACATCGTGGAGAGATCCTCGATCCAGAGCAGCGAGTCGTTCAGCGCATAGCGCCAGAAGACCTCGGCTACGGTGACTGCCAGGAGCACGGCGAGCGCGATCCCGCCCACGGCCACGAACGCCGTCCCCAATCGGCGGCAATAGACTTCGGCCCGCACGAAGCGGTCCCGGCAGTTCTCAAAGACGGTCATGGCTCTGCGCGCATCGATGCCGCCTCGACTCTGCGACCCGGGTTTTCCTGCGCGCCGCGCAATCCGACGGTCACTTATCGCGCTCCGCTGAACAGGCGCATGAACTCGCCGACGGTCATATCGCCCACCTGGCGCGCAAGCCCTGCGTCACGGATGGAGGCGATCGCGCGTTCGAAGCGGCGCCGTTCGCTTTCCGGAAGATCGATGATCTCGACACCCGCCGCCTTTGCCAACTGCAGCCCCTCGGCACCCGCGCTTGCCCATGCGGCGGCTCCGGCCAGGGACAGCGAGTCATCCGCGACCTCGTCGATCCAGCCCCGCTCCTTTGGAGAGAGGGCATCGTATATCCCCTGGTTCATCAGCAGAACGAACGGCAGCCCGGACAGAGGAAGCCAGGTGGTCAGGTAGGAAGCCGGCTCGTGGAGCTGGAACGCGACGATCCCCGAAGGGGAGATGGCGACCCCGTCGATGACGCCCGTGGTCAGACTCTGGTGGACAACCGTACCGGGCTGCATGACGGCGCTTGCGCCGAGTGCTTCGATGAACGGAATGGCGCTCCTCGTCGAGACCCGGATCTTGAGTCCGCGCATGTCTTCAAGCGTCCGCACCGGTCTGTCGCGGGTGAGCAGGACCGGGGCGGCGTTGGCCCAGATCGCCAGAACCCTCGCCTCGTACTCCGGCTCCAGGACCGGCCGGGCGCGCCGCATGGCCTCCGTACACTCCATCGCCGTCTTACAGACGCCCGGGTAGGCGATCAGGTCGGTCTTCGGAAAGCGGTCGGCGGTGTAGGCGGGCACGGCGAGGGCGATATCGGCCACGCCGCTGAGCAGCATCGAGTACTGGGCCGGCGCGGACGAGTTGAGGGCCCCTGCGGGGAACTGCCGGACAGTCAATTCGCCGCCCGAGAGCTCGGAGAGTTCCTGGGCTAACGGCGTGAACATCGCCTCGTTCAGGGCGTGATCCGCCGACAGGAAGTGCGCCAG
>JAPPGM010000123.1:22686-25255 GCA_028874995.1 Gemmatimonadota bacterium
CATGTCGTGAAACTGCTGGTGCCGGACCGAGGAAGCGAGGTGTCTGAGCAGCCGAAGGGATATCTCATGTTCCACGCGGGCCACTCTGGTCTGCTCCCCGAGCCACGCCAGGCGGTCCTGAAGATTGAGTTCGCCGCTGCCCGCCGCCCCTACCCTGAATTCCAGCACGGCCTCGCCGTCTTCCTCGCGCGCGGTCAGCAGCAGTTCGCGTCTCGCGCGCCCGGACGCCCCCTCCGCACCATCCGTTTCCCCGCGCGACTGCATGAGGGTGAGCAACGTCTCCTCGCTCGCCGCATCGAGCCGGCCCAAGGCTGCTTCCAGGCCGTTTCGCGCGGCGAACGTCTGAATGAACTCCCTGATCCGGGGCAGTTCGGCCACGTCGAGCTTGCCCCTGAACTGGCTCTTTCGCCGAACCGAGAACGCCGTGAGGAACAGCGCCACCAATCCCCCCGTGGTCAGTCCGTTGCTCAACAGGCCGCCCGCGAACTCCGCGAAAAAGATGGGAAAGATCAGGTCGAATTCGAACGCGACACCCGTCCAGAATGAGAAGCCCGCGATGAGGCCGTTGCGGGGGTTCGTGCCCATGCTCCTTACCGCTTCGCGCATGCCGACCGTGAACAGCGTCGCCATGACCACGGCGATGGAAGCGGCCACCACGGCGGCCGGAATGGCGAGAAAGAGCGCGAGCGCCTTCGGCAGGAAGGCCAAGGCGAGGAAGACGAATCCGGCCGCGACTCCGATTCTGCGCGCCGCGACGCCGGTGACCTCGACGGCGGCCACCGCACCCGCGTGGGGCGTGTTGGGCATCGTTCCCGCCAGCCCCGCCAGCAGATTCGCGGCGCCCTCGGCGGCCACGGCCCGCTGCACCGCGCGATAGTCGACCGCCCGGGACCGGCGCCAGGCCACGCGCTGGGCCGCGACCGCGACGGCGACCGACTTGGTCGAGCCGACCAGCGCGACGAAGAGGAATGCCGGCAGCAACGTCCAGAACGGCGGTCCGAAGCCGAGGTCCAGTCCGGGCAGCCGGCCGTCCGGGATGCCGAGCCAGGCGGCGTCGGCGACGCGTGCGGTGTCGTAGATGCCGAAGAAGGCGCTCGCGAACGAACCGGCGACGATGCCGGCGGCGGGGGCCCAGAGACGCAATGTACCCTTCGCCTTGAGGGTGATCCCCACGATGGTCGAGATCGTAACCGCCGCGCTCAGCGGCCCGGCGTGCGCCGGAGCCCCGGACGGCAACTCGTTCAGCATGCCGAAGAGGATCGGCATCACGGTGACGGGAAGGAGCATGATCACCGTTCCCGTGACGATGGGCGTGAGAACCCGGTGCAGGAGCGAAAGCCGCGCGGAAAGCGCCCCCTGGGCGACCGCCGAGATGACGACCAGGGTGGCGAGCAGACCCGGCCCTCCCTGAATGAGCGCCTCGACGCATACGGCGATGAAGATCGCCGAGCTGATGTGCGTCAGAGCGTAGCCCGCCCCGATCCGTCCCACCCGCGCCCCCTGCAGGACCGCCGCTACGCCGCATGCCAGGACCGAGGCGAACACCGCCCACATGACCAGTTCTTCGGCACCGGCCGCGCGAAAGACGATCGTCGGCATCAGCACCACCGCATTCAGAGCCAGGGCGCCGAGCTGCGCGCCGAGCGCCAGCGCGAGCGGCCGGGAAATCGGGTCCCCGACTTCGTAGCGAAGGTCTTCGTTGGAACGCATCCGCGAACCCTTCAAGTGGCTCCCCCTGCCCGGGTATATTCTTTCCTCCAAGTAACTTGCATTGCTCCACACTGAGATGTATCGTACGCTGTGGCACATTTCGGCAGCAAGCGGGCGCAATCCCGCACACCCTGGCAAGCGGAACCCACGGATCCCCAAGGAGTCTCAAAGTGGCAGCCTACACAGTGATCAGGACGCAGGTTCACGATCCCGAAGCCTATTCGGCATTCGTGGAGAGTGTGACGGCCCTGATGCCCGAATTCGGCGGCGAATTCGTGGTCCGGGCCGACAGTTGCGTGGCGCGCGAGGGCGAGGAGCCCGATATCGTCGTCATCCAGCGTTTTCCCGACATGGGGTCGGCGCAAGCGTACTACGACCACCCGGAGTATCAGGAGGCGTTGAGCATCGCCGGCGGCGCCTGCACCCGGCAGATGGTGATCGTCGAGGGGGTCTCGTAGGACACTGGAAGTCGGTTGACAAAGCAGTCCGAATGCGGGAGAGATTCTTGTACAAGCGCGTTTTATTCGTCGTTGGAATTGCTGTAGTCGCAGTATCCATCGCGGTGTCACCCGCCCAGGCCCAGGATCCCCCACCCGAACCCGACTCGGTAGTCAAGCTGCGCCCGCTGGTGGTCACGGCCAGGAACAGGATGGAGCTCCTGCAGGACGTCCCGCTGGCGGTCTCGGCCCTGTCAGGCAGGGACCTGGAGTCCTGGCAGGTCGGAACGACCGACCGGCTCGGCCAGATTATGCCGAACGTCAACTTCAACCACTCCGGCGCTCTCGCGGGAACGAAGTCCGCGGCGCAGTTCTACATCCGGGGCGTGGGGCAGCGTGACTTCCTGCCGGTGACGGATCCC
>JAPPGM010000171.1 GCA_028874995.1 Gemmatimonadota bacterium
TTGCGGGTGAGGGGGGTGCCGGGTTGGGCGTCGGGGTTGAGGGGGAGGAGGGCGGTGGTGGGGGTGCCCGGGCCGCCGGAGGATTCGCGTAGGTAGCGGGGGCCGTAGACGAGGCGGTCGTCGACGATGAGGGTGTCGCCGCGGGCGCGGAGTTCGACGGTGTAACCGCCGGCGGCGGGGGTCATGAAGAGGCGGCCGTCGCGGGCGTCGAAGTCGAGGGCGGCGTCGCCCTGGCCGTAGGTGCCTTCGAGTTCCAGCGCGAGGGCGGGGTCGAGGGGGGAGGTGGGGGCGGGGGTGGGGGGGAGGGGTTCGCCGGCTCGGGCCGCGCGCATGAGTTCGAGGGCCACGTCGCTGATGCGCCCGGTGACCGTGTTGGTGATGTCGACCGCCGAGACGACCACCACGCCGAGGCGGGACTCGGGCATGAATGCCAGCTGGGTGGAAAAGCCGTAGATCGCGCCGCCGTGGCCGAGCCAGCGCTCGCCGAAGCGCTCCTGGACGGAGAAGCCGAGGCCGAACCCGGTGGTGGCGGCGGGGTCGGCGTATTGGGGCTGCCACATGCCCTCGATGGACTCGGGGCCGAGGAGGTGGCCCTCTCCGCCCTCCAGCTCGCCGCGCCGGAACATGACCTCGATGAAGCGCGCGAGGTCCAGGACGGTCGAGTACATGCTGCCCGCGGGGGCCATCCCGAGCTCGAAGGTGGGCGCGTCGTAGTCGGGGCGGTCGATGCCCCACATGTAGGCGTCGGCGAGGTCGTCGACGATGTCGGGTTCGGGGGCGAAGGCGCTGTTGTCCATGCCGATGGGGGCCAGTACGGCGCGCTTCACGTAATCCGCGAAAGGTTCGCCCTGTGTGACTTCCAGCGCGTAGCCCACTACCGCGATCCCCGCATTCGAGTACTTGACGCGCGCCTCGGGCGGATAGATCCGGGGGGTGCCGTTGAGGGAGGCGATGGTGGCCGCGAGGTCGGCGCCGGAGTCGTCGAAGTAGTT
Organism: Gemmatimonadota bacterium; assembly: GCA_028874995.1. Taxonomy (GTDB): domain Bacteria; phylum Gemmatimonadota; class Gemmatimonadetes; order Longimicrobiales; family Gaopeijiaceae; genus Bin94. Next base: position 993 of record JAPPGM010000171.1, read on the forward strand.
GCCGACGGGAGGTTCGCGGATAAGGCCCGCGCGGTGCGACATGAGTTGCCGCAGGGTGATCGGTGTGCCCGACGGGTTGTCGGGGGCGAAGTCGGGGAGGTAGTCGGTGACGGGCGCGTCGATGTCGAGTTCGCCGCGTTCGTGCAGCTGCATGACGGCGATGTCGGTGAAGAGCTTCGACACCGAGCCGACGCGGTAGACGGTGGTGGGGGTGGCGGGGTGGCCGGGGGACTGCTCGCCGAAGCCGGCCGCCCACGCGACGCCGTCTTCGTCGACCAGCGCGATGGACATGGCGGCGAGACCCTTCTGGTCGCGCTCGCGCTCGATCATGGCTTCGAGTGCGGCGGCGACTTCGGTGTAATCGCTGCGGGGCGCGAAGTCCGTGCCGTCGTATGAGGCGTCCCCGCAGGCGAGAGTGAGGCCGCAAAGGAGGGCCGGCAGGTGGCGGGGGACACGTGCGGGGTGGGGCGCGCCCGCGGGGATCGTCGCGTTCATGAGTTCCTCGTGTTCGGTATCAGTACCAGCGTCGGCGACTCGACTCCGCCCTGTAGAGTATGTAGTCACGCAGGCGGCAGGCCATGTCGTCGTCAATGTAAGGTACGGTCACGGGCCCGGTTGCGGTCCCGACCGAGAGGGTCGCGAGCCCGTGCCTGCGTTGGAGCGGCGATTGCTTCACCGCAACCTCCTGAGTCTTGCGGAAGAGACACGCCTCCACTTCATAGCCGAGCAGTCCTCCGCGGGCGGCCAGACCGTCCTCGTCGTACACGTACCCGCAGCGGCGCCAGCGCTGCCATCCGACCGGCAGGGCGGTGACCAGGCATACGGCACCCCAGACGAGGGCCGCGATGCCCATTCCACGCAAAAGCCCGATGTAACCCTCCGGGGCCAGCGAATCCCACTCCATATAGGTCAACCCGAGGTATGTCGACACATACAGAACCAGCAGTCCGCCCGCCCAGCCCACAATAAGGAAGCGCAGTGCGGCGGCCCGGATGTAGTACCGGGAAACGCTCATGAAAGCCCTGTCCGTGGGTATCAGGGCGAGCTGTTCCCCTTCGCCTCGGAACACGTCCGACCGCATTTCCTCCACCAGAGCATCATCTGCCCAGGGGATTTCCAACACTTCCGCGTCGAGCCCCTTCGACCCTTCGTCATCCTCGTCCAGCGAGCCCCCGGTGGGCGGAGTTTCCAGCCGGTATCGCCGAAACCACCGTTGCACCAGGTCCTGATACAGCCTCAACATCTGGATCTTGCGAATTCTCACGACGGTTTCGTTCTGCGTCAGCAGCCCGGCGCGCGTCCGGTAGGAACGACCCTCGCGCCACAGCGTGAACCGGTGATGCTTGCGGACCGTGTCGGCCACGCCTCCCACCCGGGACACGATCACCCAGCCGATGATTAAACCGACCGCGGCCAGCAGCATCGAAATGGGATCCCAGCCTTCAACCGTGTCTCTCGCGGCTCCGAACGCATTGGTCACCGCGTCCTTAACCCGGTCGCTCCGGCTTCCGAGGACGGCCAGCAGGACCGCAAGGAACAGCCCGCGAGGACGGGTCAGACCCATTCGGAACAGGTCGGCAGGGGTGAGGGCTTGCAGGACTTCTCCCGAACCCCCGAAGCGGTGCCGATTTGCGGTGCTCGCCGGTGTTTCGCCCAATGCCGTGGGTCCATCTCCGAAATCCGGGTGTCTATCGGGCGGCATGGATGGACTCCCGGCCACGTGCCTTTCCCGGTAGTCGGCAACCCGTTCAAGAAGCCGGTGGGCGACCTCGGGCTTGACCGTGCGCAGCTGCCCTTCGGCTGCAATCGAACCCGCCGTGTCGAGGACCACCGTGACCAGCCCGAGCACGCGCTCGGTCAGCCGCCGCTGAATGTTGACACCCTGGATCCGCTCGAAGGGGAGGTCGAGTGCCGTCCGGTTCAGGACGCCTTCGCGAATGAGGATCCGGTCGTCGTCGATGCGGAAGCGGAAGCACCAGTAGCGCAGGAACGCGACGGTGAGGAGGGCGACAATCCCGATGGTGATGACCAGGGCCGCGTACTCGGGGTTTCTCACCAGAAAGGCGGTCACGCCGACGGTGGCTGCCACCTGGCCGTATCCGTCGATGATCTTCCTTGCGGTCGTCCCCACGAAGAAGACCATCGCGACCGGCGAGGTCCGCCGCCAGCCTCCGGAGCCGGGCGAATCGAACATGGTCAGTGCCAGCGCCGCCGACTCGACTCGACCGTGTACAGGATATGGTCGCGCAGCCGCCGGGCCACCCCGTGATCGATGTAGGGGACATTGATGGTGTCGCTGGCCAATTCGACTTCAAGCGTGGCCAGTCCGTTCCGTCGCTCGAGGGGAGACCGCTTCAGGGCGACGCTCTGGATCTTCCGATAGAGAAACGCGTCGACCTTGCGCCCTACGAACCCGCCACGGCTCGCCATGCCGTCCTTTCCGTAGACGTAGCCCAGCCGGCGCCAGCGTTGCAGCGCGGTGAGCCCGCCGCCCACGATCCACACCGCGCACCAGAGGCCGGCGAAGCTCACCCACACCTTCGTGAGGCCGGTGACGGGGACGAGAAGAACAGCTCCAGCCACCGCCGGAACGAAGCCGAGGCGGAGCGCGTGGGCCTGGATGTAGTGGGCGGAGACACGCCTGAACTCGTCGCTCTTCGGGAAAAGTATGGGTCCGTCGTCTTCCTCGCCGAACACCGATGCACGCAGTTCCCGGGCCAGCGGAGCATCCAGCAGCGGGACCTCGAGAACGCGTGGAACATCATGATGCTCTGATGCGTCGGCATCAGCTGCCGGGTGGACACGCAGACGAAACCGCCGGAACCAGCGCAGCAGCAGGTCCTGCGAGAGCGTGAGCTGCTGGATCTTGGTGGTTTCGACGACGACTTCATTCTGCGTGAGCAGGCCGCCGCGCGAACGATACGCGGTTCCTTTGCGCCACAAGACGAAGCCGAAGTACCGCAGAAACGCCGTCCCGACTCCGAGAGCCAGGACCACGGCCAGCGCGGTCAACATGATGCCGCCGGTGAAGGTGGTCTCGCCGAGGGCGTCGGTGCGGGCGAGCGTGGCCTCGGCCGTTTCGAGGGCCGGGCGGACGAAGTCCTCGGAAAATCCGAAGGTCTCGGCGATCCGGTACGGGAGTTCGCGGGGCCGCCGCCAGGCAGCGGCGATCAGCATGGTGGCCAGCAGGATGTTGTCGCGCCCGAGCCCGATGCGGAACATGTCACCCGTGGAGAGCCTCAGCAGGACCCTTGCGGGAGACCGGTCGCCGGCCGTGCGTTCGCCAGCCGTATCCTGGATCCCGGCCCGAGCACCGCGAGCTGTACCGTGCGCGACCTCCGGCCGATGAACGGGCCGGCCCCGCTCCGACACGGCCCCGCGGTGCGCGATCACCACACCCGGCACGGCCTCCCGCTGTCCAACGTGCCGACCCCGTTTTCCGGCGCCGATGCGTGCGCGAAGCTCTTCCGCGAGATTGCGCTTCACACACGGCAGCTCACCCTCGGTCGTCTCCGACCCGGCGGTGTCCAGGCTCACCGTCACGAGTCCGAGCAGGCGGTCCACCGGCCTGCGTTCGACGTTGATCCCCTGGATCCGGTCGAAAGGAAGCTCGACCGAGGTCTTCTCGAGGACCCCCTGCCGAATGTGGATTCGGTCTTCCTCGATCCGGAACCGGAAGGACCAGTATCTGAGCACCGCGACCGCGATGACCACCAGGAGCGCGAGGGGGATCAGCAGCGCCGCGTACGGAGTCCCTCTGATGAGTACCGCGAGCGCGCCGAAGGCGGCGACCAGCTGGACGTATCCGCGCACGACGTTGCGGACCGTCTTGCCGACGAAGAAGACGATGGCGAAGGGGGAGATCCGTCGCCATTGGCCGGAGTCGGAGGATGTCATCGGGCGTTGGCCGTCATGTCGCGGGTCAGTGCCAGCGCCGACGACTCGATTCCACCTTGTAGAGGATGTAGTCCCGCAGCCGGGTGGCGAGGCCGCGGTCGATGTACGGAACGGAAACGGTCTCGGTCGCGAGGCCGATCTCCAGGGTGGCGAGGCGTCGGCGGCGCTGCAAGAGCGATTGCTTGACCGTCACGTACTGGACCTTCCGAAACAGGAATGCATCGACGTTGCGATCGAAGAATCCACCGCGGATCGACATGCCGTCGTCGTCGTGCATGTACCCGATCCTCCACCAGTGCGCCAGGGCGACGAGCCCGCCGATCAGGACCCAGAAGAGAATCCAGACGGAGACCTCGGCCAAGGCCCTGCCGAGGACGCCCGAAAAGAACAGGATCGCGGGAAGAGCCAACGCAGGTGCGATGGCGATCTTCAGTGCGAGCCCGCGGATATGGAACGGCGAGACCCGGACGAATGCCCTGTTGGCGGGCAGGAGCGTGAGCCCCGGGGACTCATCTCCGAGTACTTCCCGGCGCAGCGACTCCGCCGTCGCACCGTCAAGCAGCGGCACGACCAGTTCGTCCACGTCGTCGGCGGCCGGATAGAGGGTCAGCCGGTACCGGCGGAAGCAGCGCGCCAACGGGGTCTGCAACAGCACGATCCGCTGAATCCTGGGGAATTGCACCGCGACCTCCCGCTGGCTGAGGAGGCCGGCGCGGGAACGGTAGGCGGCGGGGCCGCGCCACAGCGTGAAGTCGTGATAGCGCAGGAATGCGGCAATGATTGTGATGAGCACCACCGCGGCGAGTCCCGCCACCAACAGACCCGCCACGAAAGCGGCCTGGCTGAGACCCTGTGCCACCGCCGCCAGCACGCCCTCGACCCATTCGAGTACCGGTACGACACCGAAACTCTCGGCCATGCGGCGGGGAAGCTCCCGTGGCTCGTTCCATAGGGCCAGGAAGATGACCGCTACCGCCGGGATCTCGATTCTCGCGAGGCCAATGCGGATCATGTCGCCGGCGTTGAGTCTCAGCAGGACTTCGCTCTTCGTGCCGTCCGGACGCCCCGCGTCCGTCCCGGTTGCCGGTGAGCCGAGAGGTCCTTGGTCCGCGGCCAGTGGGTGGGCGGCCCGTGTTTGGCCGGTAGGCTCGACTCCCCTTCCGGCACCGAGTCGGGCGCGAAGCCGGTCGGCGACCTCGGCGCGGACGGAGGGCAATCGGGCTTCGATCGCATCCGATCCCGCCGTATCCAGCTGCACGGTGACCAGGTCGAAGACGCGGTCGACGAGGGATCGCTCGACATTGATCCCCTGGATCCGGTCGTAGGGTAGCTCGAGGGCGGTCTTCCTGAGGATTCCTTCGCGGATCAGGAGCCGGTCCGCTTCAATCCGGAACCGAAAGAACCAGTAACGCAGCACGCCGGTCGCCACGATGAGCACAGCGTCGGCCAGGATGACAAGATCCAGGCGCGGCATCCGCCTGAGGAAGATCAGCGAGACGCCGAAGGCGGCGAGCAGGTTGATGATTCCCCGGATCTGGCTGATCGATGTCCTGATGAAGAAAACGATCGCGAAGGGGGAAGTACGCTGCCAGTTGCCGGAATCGAGCGACTTCACTTGCGGGTCGACAGCCCGTGTCAGTGCCAGCGCCGCTGGCTCGACTCCACCCGGTAGAGCATGTAGTCGCGCAGCCGGGAGGCCACCCCGAGGTCAATATAGGGGACCGAGAGCGGGCCGCACGCCAGCTGGACATTCAGCGTGGCCAGGCCCTTCCGGCGTTGCAGCGGCGACTGAACGACCGTCACACTCTGTGCCTTGCGAAAGAGGAACGCGTCGACCTTGCGGCCGAGGAACCCGCTGCGGCTTGCCAGACCGTCGCCGTCGTGCAGGTAGCCCTGCCGGCGCCAGCGTACCCAGCCGACGAGCGCGGCGGGAAGGATTGAGGCGAGCCAGAAGATGAACACTCCCAGAACCACTTCTCCCGGCCCTCGGTCCCGGAGCAAGCCGGTAAGAAAGGGCACCGCGACGAGGGCCAGCGTGAAACTGATCCGCAGCGTGAGCGCGCGAATGTAGTGGGGCGAGACCCGCTTGAAGCCCGCGCTCCGGGGCAGCAGGGTGAGGGCGTCGCCTTCGCGCCCGAACACGCTCTTGCGCAGGTCCTCCGCCTCCGGGCCCTGGAGCAGCGGGACTTCGAGGACCTCCGCGATCTGCAGCCCCGGCGTGTCGGCGCTCCCCTGGTTGGGGAGCAGGGCGGCCGGCAACGCCCTGAGCCGGTGTCTGCGGAAGAGGCGCAACACCAGGTTGTGGGACAGCGTGAGCTGCTGGATCTTGCGCGTCTCGACCACCACTTCCCTCTGCGTAAGCAGCCCGGCGCGTGTCCGGTAGGCGGTGCCCTCGCGCCAGAGCGTGAAGCCGTGGTAGCGGAGCAGCGCCCCGAAAAGCACGAGCCCCAGACCGACCAGCACGAAACCGATCACGACCAGCACCTGGATCAGAGCGCCGGCACCGGCAAACGCCTCGCCGGCCGACTCGAGTATCGGGCGCAGCCTTTCTTCGGCGAAATCGATGGACTGACCGAACAGCCCGAGAACCGCAGCCGCCACCACGAGGTTGCGGTTCGAGAAACCGATGCGCGCGATGTCTCCGCCGGTGAGCCTGAGGATCACCTGGCCGGGCGACCGCTCGCGTCCCCGGCCTTCTTCGGCTTCCCCGGCGGCTTCCCCGGCCCGCTCGTCGTCGGCGATCCTGTCGGCTGTTTTCACCGGGCGGTGGGCGCGGATCCTGCCCCGCAGGTCATCGGCAAGCTCCGAGGTGACCGACGGCAGCTGTCCTTCCGCCGTCGCCGACCCCGCAGTGTCCATGCTCACCGTGACCAGCCCCAGGATCCTGTCGATCAGCGACCGCTCGACGTTGATTCCCTGGACCCGGTCGAAGGGAAGGTCAAGCGCCGTCTTCCTGACGACGCCCTGGTGAATGTGGATCCGGTCCTCTTCGATCCGGAACCGGAAGAACCAGTACTGCAGCACCCCGGCCGCGATGATTGCCACGATCCCCGCCGGAATCGCCAGCGCGACCTGGGGGTTCCTCTCGATCAGGACCGCGAGTGCGCCGAAGGTCGCCACCAGCTGAATGAGGCTGCGCGTGAAGGACTTGATCGTCCTCCCGATGAAGAAGAGGATCGCGAACGGGGAGGTCCGCTGCCAGGCGCCGGGTTCGGAAGGATTCAACCTGCGTCGGTCACGGGACCGTTGTCGGGGGCGGCACCCGCCTCGGTGCGCGGGTCCGGTGGTGGCGAGCGCTCATCGTCTGCCGGCTCGATGGCCTCGGCCTCGATCCTCTCCGACACGTAGACACGCAGTCTTTCGGCGGTGTCCGTGCCGAGCCCGCGGATCTTGTGACCGCCCGCGCCCGCAGGAAAGACCGAAAGGTTGGCAAGCCCGAAACGCCGGTCCAGAAGCCCGCTGTCGATCTTGGTGTGCTGGACGCGGTTGAAGGGCACCGCCTTCACCGAGCGCCAGAGAACGCCCGTCTTGTACAGGATGTCCTTCTCGCGAACCACATAGCCCCGGCGCGGCACCGCGATCACGGGCCAGATCAGTATCGAAGCGGCGAACACGCCGAAAGCGATCAGAGCGTATGACAGGAGCCAGTCGGCGAACCGGCCCATGGCCTCGGAATCTCCACCCTGCATCAGAAGGTAGGCCACCGTGCCGATGGCGCCGATCACCAGGACGCGTATCAGGGCGCCGAGCTGCAGGCGCCGAACGAAGCTGGGGTGCAGGGCGTGCCAGTCGAGGTTGTCGGCGCTGGGCAGGGATTCGAGGGGGACTTCGGGGTTTATGAACATGGGGGGGACGAAGTGGTGGTTGGCGAAGGTGGTGGCGTGGGCTATTCTAGCGCTCCGGGGGGTTGGCGGGCAAAGAGCCGTGGAAGCGGCGCGTCACCGGTAGCGGTGGTCGCTCAGGCGGATGTGCGCACCGCTCCCGCGCCACCTGGTGAGCCGGATCTGACCGTGCGCCTATCGTTCACCCGTACCGCGATGGGGTCGGCTCCGCCGAAACGTCCCACCTTCCGGCCGACGACCGTGAGGCGACGGCCAGGTTGGCCCGGAACCGTCTCCAGGGACGCCGGAAGTGGTTCCCGCAGGGAGATCACCGATCCGCCCTTAAGCTCCACGGACCGTCCAGCAGCCGGTGACTTCGGCGGAGTCTTCCTGGGCGGCAAGCGGCGCGTGGCCGATTGTGGCTGTCCACAGGGCAGCGACGCCAACCAGCGGAGCAAGGGGCGTCGGCGCCCGTCCGGATGTCAGCCCGGGTGAGCCCGGTCTCACGGGAGATTCTCATTCGTACCAACGGCGATCCCGCAAGTCGACCTCGATTACGCCGTTCGCCAGCCTCGTCAGAGCGAGGCTGGTGATCCGATTCTGGAACGCGGCGGTCTGTACGCTCATTTGCTCGGGGACACCATAGGCGCGCCGCAAGCGGCTCTCGAGGTTCGAACGGACATCGGGGTCCGTGTAGTACAGCCGGACTTGCATAACTCCATGCTGGTCCGGTGCTGCTACCGCAACCGAGTCCGCACCAGCGAACATCCCCGTAGTCCGGCCTGTCACTGTCAGGGTGGTTCCCCGGGCCGGAGTCGTCTCCAAAGCCTCGGGAAGCGGCTCGCCGAGGACGATGGTCAGACCCCCCTGCAGTTCGACCGATCGCGCGATCGGGAGCATCGCGTCAATTGAGACAGGGGGTGGGGACCCGCAGCTTGCCGGGAAGAGCTCGATCGGTCTTGCGTAGACTTCCACCGGCTCGAGGTCCTCGAAGGTGCTTCCGATGCCGGCCCAGCGATCGCCCGATCGTGCCAGGGTTGCCCTCAGCCCGCCGTGACCCGTGCTGAAGACGAGCCTGAGGGAATCGCCGATCATCTCGCCGTACATCAACGAATGGATGCTCGGGAGTGCGCCCGCGGGCACGACCACCTGCGTTCGCCGGGCGAAACGGTCAGCAAGTCTCCCGGGAACACGAAGCGGTCCCGCGAATTGGATCCTGGGCGGAATCTCATAGAAGACGGAGTCGCCGCTCTGGTCGGGCATCGAGCGGACTTTGGCCCAGTCCGGCCAGTGCGGCTCGGCCTCCTTCGCCACATACCAGGCTCCGACGGTGATGTCGTAGCAGCCGCTGAGTTTGGCAGAGCGTTCCTGGGCCGCGAGTGGTACGGTGGCGAAAACGATCCCCAACAGGGGCGGGATGGGTCGACCGATGGTCATGGCTCGCATTCCTTTCTCAACCCGCCGGGGCCGTCCTGTGACCATCGGGCACGTCGGTGCCGGGTGGCAGAAGAACCCCCCCATGGTCGCCTAGGAACGGACACCAAGCGTCACTTGGGCTCCGCCATTTCCCCATATCGACAATGTGAGTACGGTGATCGGATTCCTGAATGCATGGTACCCCCAGCGCGGATCGGTCTCAGGGTCCCCATAGGCGCCCCGCAGGCGGCTCTCCAGCTTCGAATGGGCATCGGGGCCGTCGTAGTACAGCCAGATCTGCGTGACTCCATACCGGTCCGATGCCGCTACCGCGACAGAGTCCGCACCAGCGAAGAACCCCGCGGTCCGGCCGGTCACTGTCAGGGTGGTTCCGAGTGCCGGAGTCGTCTCCAGACCCTCGGGAATCGGCTCCCCCAGGGTCACGACGAGCCCGTCCTCCAACTCCACGGATCGTGCGATCGGCACCATGGCGTCGATCGAAACCGGCGGCGCCGAATCGCAACTCACGGGGGCAAGTTCGATCAGCCCTGCGTCTGAGTCGAACGGGGGACCCACGTCGGAGAAATAGCGGGCCCTGCCCACCCAGCGATCACCAGCCCACCCCAGCGTAGCCGTGACGCCGCCGTAGCCGGTGCTGAACCCCACAATGAGCGAATCGCCGACGATCTCACCCGACATCCACCTGTGGACGCTCGGGAGCGCTCCCTCCGGCACGACGATCTGCGTCCGTGAAGTGTCGCGGTCATCGAATCCACGAAACGGTCCCGCGAATTCGATCCTGGGTGGGACCTGGCCTTCGAACCCCGCGCCACTCACAATCTCCAGACGGGGGTCGTTGGCCGAGTCCGGCTCCGGGGCCGTGATGTCGTAGCAGCCGGCCAGTTTGGCGGGACGTTCCTGGGCCGGGAGCGGGGCAGCGGCCATGACGGCTTGCAACGCCAGTATGACCGGGACTAGGAAGGGGAAAGCGCGCATGGTGACTTTCGTCGTCGGGAATCCTCAAAATGTAATGATAACGTTACATTATGTCATGTGTAGTATACACTACCGAAGTATCCGCTGCTGACGGCAAGTCGTCGCTCATCGCCTTGCATGGCCGAATGACTTTCCTGGCCTGCCAGGGACGCCGCGCCGAGCGCCAGTGTCACCCCGGCAACCGGGGACACGATGTACCGCACGGCAAGTCCTCAACTGGCGCCGGGCCCCCGGCCGTCCTCACCGCACCTGGAACGTCAGCGTCGCCCAGTTCGACTCGTAGTCGACATCCGCTTCCGATGTCGTCTCTACCATATGGATGGTACGCACATACCAGCGCCCCGTTCCGCTCAGCGGAATCGTCGCCACCCCGTCCGCGTTGGTTCGCGTTGTAACCGCCTCCACATGTTCCCCCGCCGCGTCGTGTCCGTGGTGGTCCTCGTGATTCGCGTAGACGAGTTGGTTCGCGACCGGCCTTCCCGCGCGCAGGAACCGCAACCGCAGTTCGTCGCCCCTGCCGAGCTCGTAGGGGTTGCTGAGCGGCATGAACTCCACCGGGTAGCCGAGTTCGTGGGCCCATTCATCGCTCCGCGCGTCCCCCACCTGCACCAGCGCCTTCACGTGCTTGCTGTAGCGCTCGGTGGCCTCGTCGTTCGTCTTGCCCGCCTTCGCCCGTTGCTCGATCAGGTCCGTGATCCCGTCGTGCACCAGGTACTCGTTGAAGTCCTCGGCGCTCATGGTGATCACCCGCGCCGCCGTCGACACTCCGATCAGGTAGGTGCCCGGGTCGCCCGTCTGGAAGGTCAGCACGGCCGTGTCCACGCTGTCGGGGCTCCAATGGAAGACGGCGGAGTCCCGCCAAGCCGACTGCGGGGGATGCACCACCCCCCCCGGCCCCACCACGCTAACGTCCAGCATGCGGTCTCGCGCGATCGCGTTCTCGCTCTTGTCGAAGTCGCCGTTGATCAGCGCGACCGTCGCGGTGGAGTTCGGCTCGAGGAAGAAGCTGTCGAGCTTGAGGAACATCGTGTGCGCGCGCGCCGCGGTCACGATCACGACGGTGAGCACGGCGAGGGCTGCCAGGGTGGCGGCGATTCGGCGTCCGGTCTTCATGTCAGGTCCTCTGCGATTCGGGTGCGTTTTCGGTCCATCCAAGAGTAGCGCCGTCCTCCGGGTCGGCCACACCCGGACCCGCCTCCAGCCGGCCGAACCTCAGGAACAGCGCGGGCACGACGACCATGTTCAGGAAGGTCGACGTCAACAGTCCCCCCAGTACCACCACCGCGAGCGGCGCCTGGATCTCCTTCCCCGGTTCGCCGATCCCCAGCGCCAGCGGAATCAGCGCGAGTCCCGCGGTGAGCGCTGTCATCAGGATCGGGGCCAGGCGCTCCATCGATCCGCGCCGGATGCTTGCCGCCAGCGACATGCCCGTCCCGCATAGATCCCGGTAACGGCTCACCAGCAGGATCCCGTTGCGCACCGCGATGCCGAACAGCGTGATGAACCCGACCAGCGTGGCGACGTTGACGGTCCCCCCGATGTACAGCACCGCCAACACCCCCCCGGCCAGCGCCAGCGGCAGGTTCACCATGAGCAGGAACGCGGTACGGAAAGTACGGAAAGTACGGAACATGATCAGGAAGATCGCGGCGATCGAGAAGAGCGACAGAATCGTGATCCGGCGTGTGGCCTCCTGGCCGCTCTCGAACTGGCCTCCGTACCGCACGAAATACTCGGGCGGCAGCACGACGCCGTTTGCGACCCGCGCCCGGAGTTCATCCACCGCCCCCCCCACATCCCTCCCCGCCACGTTCGCGCTGACCACGATCTTCCGCTGCACGTTCTCACGGCTGATCGTGTTCGGCCCCCTTGCGGGCGCGATGTCGGCCAGCTGCGACAGCGGGATCGTCGCGCCCGCCGGCGTCGTCACGAGGGTGCGCCCGATCGCTCCCGGGTCCGCCCGGTAGCGTTCGTCGTACCGCACGACCAGGTCGAACGCGCGCTGTCCCTCACGAATGAGCGACACCGCCTCGCCCTGGAACGCCACGTCCACCGCCTGCGCCAGCGCCCCGGGGGTGACGCCGTGCCGCGCCATCGCCCGCCGGTCCGCCCGCACCTGGAGCTGCGGCACATCGGCCTGCTGCTCGACCGCGATGTCCACGAGCCCCGACACCGCCTGCGCCACCCCCTCGATCTCGCCCGCGATCTCGCGCAGCCGCTGCAGTTCGGGCCCGAAGACGTTGACCGCGATCGCCGCCCGCGTCCCCGACAGCATGTGGTCGATCCGGTGCCCGATCGGCTGTCCCACCGTGACGTTGGTCCCCGGCAGCCCCTGCAGCCCCGCCCTCAAATCGGCCATCACGGTGCCGAGCTCGTGGCCGGAAAGGTCGAGCCGCGCGTCGACTTCGGAGGCATTCGCGCCCTGGGCGTGTTCGTCGAGGTCGGCGCGCCCTGTGCGCCGCGAGGTCGACACCACGGCCGGGTGCGCCAACAGCTGCCGCTCCACCCGCGCGCCGATCGCATCGGACTCGTCCAGCGCGGTCCCCGGCAGACTCACCACCGAGATAGTAAGCGAACCCTCCTGGAACTCGGGCAGGAAGGCGCGGCCCAGCCCGGGGACCAGCGCCAGCGTGCCCGCAACCAGGACCACCGTCCCCGCCAGCACCACCCCCGACCGCTTGAGCGCCCACTCCAGCACCCCGCGGTAGGCGCGCTCCAGTCCCCGCAGCAGCCACGGCTCGCGCGCGGCGCCGGCCTCGCGGTCCCTGCCCAGCAGCGCGTGGCACAGCGCCGGTGTCACCGTAACCGCGACCAGCAGCGATGCCAGGATGCTCACGATGTACGCGAGTCCGAGCGGCCGCAGCATCCGCCCCTCGACTCCGGTCAGGAAGAAGAGCGGCACGAAGACAACCGTGATGATGACCGTCGCGCTCAGGATCGGGTTCCGGATCTCGCGGGCGGCGTCGCGGATGACCGCGGCCGTGGAGCGACGCCAGCGCTCGGGGCGCCGGCGGTTCTCGCGCAGACGTCGGTGCGCGTTCTCGACGAAGATGATCGCGTCGTCGACCAGGGCGCCGATCGCGATCGCCATTCCGCCCAGCGTCATCGTGTTTATGGTGCCGCCCAGCGCGCGCAGGGCGATGACCGCGATGGCCAGCGAGAGCGGGATGGCCAGCACCGAAATCGCGGTCGTGCGCAGGTTCCAGAGGAAGAGGAAGAGGATGGCGACGACAAGCGCGGCCCCGTCCCTCAGAGCGGTCGTCACGTTGTCCACCGCGAGCGAGATGAAGTCTGCCTGGCGGAAGATCGCCCGCTCGAAGGAGACGCCGGCGGGCAGCGAGGGCGCGATGCGGTCGAGTTCGGCGTCGATTCTGCGCGTGAGTTCCAGCGTGTTGGCGCCCGGCTGCTTCTGAATGGAGAGGACGACGGCGGGCTCGGCGTTCACCGAGGCGGTCCCGAAGCGGACCTTCGGGCCGATGCGCACCTCGGCGAGGTCCTGGATCAGGACCGGGACCCCGTCACGGGTCGCCACGACCGTGAGACCGATCTCCTCCGGGTCGCGCGCACGTCCGAGCCCGCGAATGAGCACTTCCCCCCCGCCCGAGCGGTAGATTCCGCCCGACACGTTCCTGTTCGACTCCTCGGCCGCGGCGAGCACCTCGTCGAGTCCCACTCCGTACGCCAGCAGCCGCTCGGGGTCCACGAGCACCTGGTACTGCCGAACCTGCCCACCGATCGTGATCACCTGCGCCACCCCCGGCACCGCCAGCAATCTCGGCCTGACCACCCAGTCGGCCGCGGTCCGCGCTTCCATCAGCCGGCCCTCCGGCGCACTCATCCCGATCAGCAGGATCTCGCCCATGATCGATGCGACCGGAGCCAGCACCGGCGCGGTCACGTCTTCGGGCAGCTGGGCCGCGACGGGCTGCAGCCTTTCGGTCACCGTCTGCCGCGCGCGGAAGACATCGGTTCCCCAGTCGAAGTCCACCCACACGATGCTGATTCCCTGCGCCGAGCTGGAGCGCACCCGCCGCACCCCCGCCGCCCCGTTCACCGCGGTCTCGACCGGGAAGGTGACCAGGCTCTCCACCTCCTCCGGCGCGAGCCCGTGCGCGTCGGTGAGGACGGTGACGGTTGGCGCGGTCAGGTCCGGAAAGACATCGACCGGCAGCGTCATGGCCACCCATCCCCCGCCCCCCAGCAGCACCGCCGCCGCGCACACGGTAAAGAAGCGGTGCTCCAGCGAGGCGCGGACCAGCAGGTCGAGGACGCCCGGCCGCCTCGTCGGCCCGGCCCGCTCCCCCGCGTATGGCGCGCTCACCGGCTGCGCCCCACGTGCATCACGCCCACCCCCTCAGTGCGGGTGCCCGTGATCCGAGATCTCGACATCGCCCAGCGATGCCAGCTTCACCTGATACGCCCCCGTCGTCACCACCTGTTCACCCCTCTCCACCCCCGCCGCCACGATCACCCACTCCCCGTCCGAGGGACCCACCTCGACCACCCGCCGCACAAACGCCTCCCCGCCCACCTTCACATACAGCACCGCGAGCCCGTCCTCCTCCTGCACCGCCGCCGCCGGCACCGCGACCCCCTCGACCGCCTCGCCCACGGACAGGTGCCCGTTGGCCAGCATCCCCACCTTGAGGACCCGCCTTGGGTTCGCGACGGAAAGTCGCACGGGAAGCGTCCGGCTTGCCGGATCGATCACGCTCCCGACGGAAACCACTCGCCTGGCCGTATGCACCTCCTCCGTCCCCTCCACGGTAAACCAGCCGCCGCGCACGTCGCTCGCCGCTCCCGCGTGCCGCGCCGGAACCCGGGCCACGAACCAGAGCGTCCCAGGGTTCACCACGGTGAAGGCGTGCGTCCCCGCGTCGACATGTTGGCCGGGCGCGACACGACGCGCCGAGATGACCCCACCGATCGGGCTGCGCAGGTGGTAGAGGTGCGGGTCGCTACCGGCTTCGTCGTCACCCGGGTGCACCCCGCCGATTGCCTCGAAGGCGGCCAGCGCGACATCGAGTTCGTGGCGGGCGTGCTCGAGGCGACGCTCGGCGATGGCGCCGGCGGCGAAGAGACGCTCGGCCCGCGCCGCCTCCCGCTGTGCGGCCACCACATCGGCGCGCATGCGGGCATAGGAGTTGTCCAGGCTGGTCGGCGCGATCAGCGCCAGCGTCTGCCCGGCCTCCACGGCGTCGCCTGGGGCCAGCGGTGTCCCGCTCGCCACGATCACCCCCGCCACCAGCGTCGACACGTGCGCGAGCCCGCCCTCCGGCGCGGCGATCTCGCCCGCGACCGGGATCGTGCGCGAAATCCGGCGCTTTTCGGCCAGCCCCACGCCGAACGGCATCGCCCACTGCTGTTCCTTGAGCAGCGGGATCAGCCCCGGCGGCGGTACTTCGACATCGTGCGGCAACGCGTCCTCGCTTTCGAAGACCTGCAGTTGCCCGACCGGGATCGCGTGCTCGGTGCCCGCCGCGGCCAAGGTCAGGTCCGCACGCCAGGTGCCGGTCGAGGTGAGCGTCGGGGTCGCGGTGTAGACGCCCGGCCGGTCGGGCGCGGCCATCGCGATCTCCTCGCGCGCGCCGCCCGGGCCCCGGAGCAGCAGCGTCAGGGCACCCTCGCGCACCGGCTGCCAGTCCTCCAGCCACGTCAGGTGGATAGCCCAGGGCTCACTGGCGACATCGCGCACATGCGGCGGAAACTCCACGAAGAGCTCGAGGGCGTCCGTCCAGTGGGTGACGACTCCGCCGCCGGCGTGGGAATGGTCGGCCTCGGCGGCCGTGTCGGCGGCGGGCTGCGCGCAGGCGGTGGACAGGACGACGGCACAGAGGGCGACCGTGAGTCCCGCGGCCCGCCCACCGGCGAGCGTAATACAGCTTGCAGCGGATCGTCGTACGCGGATCACTGCGTCGCGAGTAGTATGCATCACTCCTCCCTGATTGGTCAGGGGAGCATAGTGGGGCCGGAAACCGGGTGGAACAACCGTTCCGCTCCCAAGTCAGGCTACCTCGTTGACCGACCTCGCTTGCCGGTTCCCCGCCAGTTCGGCTAGGATCGGCAGCCACGCCACCCGAAAGCCCGCCATGACCCACGACGAATACATCCGGCACGACGCCACCGCGCTGGCTGCACTCGTGCGAGCGGGCGAGGTCACGCCGCTGGAGCTGATCGACGCGGCCGTCCGGCGTCTCGAGGCCGTCAATCCGGCCGTCAACGCCGTCGTCTACCGCATGGACGACGAGGCGCGTGCGCGTGCGGCGGCGGTGGACCGCGACGCCGTCTTCGCCGGTGTCCCCTTCCTGGCCAAGGACCTGCAGAGCGACTACGCCGGGCACCCCACCTCGCGCGGCAGCCGCCTGTTGGCGAACCGGGTGGCGATAGACGACACCGAGCTGGTCCGCCGGCTGCGCGCGACCGGCGCGTCCGTCCTGGGCAAGACCAACACGCCGGAATTCGGTATGCTCCCCTACACGGAGCCGGCATTGTGGGGGCCATGCCGCAACCCGTGGGCGCTGGATCGTACCCCGGGCGGATCGAGTGGGGGCTCGGCGTCCGCTGTGGCCGCGGGCATCGTGCCGATGGCGGGAGGCGGGGACGGCGCCGGGTCGATCCGCATGCCGGCTTCGTGCTGCGGGCTCTTCGGGCTCAAGCCAACGCGGGGACGCACGCCTTCGGGACCGGGCCGGGGCGAGTCGTGGCGCGGTGCGGCGATCGAGCACGTGCTCACGCGTTCGGTGAGGGACAGCGCCGCCATGCTGGACGCCACCCACGGGCCGGAAGCGGGCGCGGCGTACCGGATCGAACCGGCTGCGAGGCCGTTTTCCCGTGAAGTGGGGACCGATCCGGGACGACTGCGGATCGCATGGACGACGGAGCCGATGCTGGGATCGACGGTGCATCCCGACTGCGCAAAGGCGGTGGCCGGTGCGGTGAAGCTGCTCGCGGACCTCGGCCACGAGGTGGTCGACGCGGCACCGCTGGTGGATGGCCCGGCCTTCGCGCGGGCGTTTCTCCACATGATGGCGGGCGAACTCGGGGCCGAAATCGAGGACTTGACGACAGCACTGGGGCGGAGACCCCGCCGGGGTGAACTGGAGCCGCTGACCTGGTGCTTCGGCCTCGCGTCGAGAGCCCTCTCCTCCGGGGACTTTGCCCATGCGCTTCGCATCCTGGAGCGCACCGGCAATGCGGTGGCCGCCTTCTTCACCGACTGGGACGTTCTCGTGACCCCAACCCTCGCGACACCTCCGCCCGTGATCGGCGGACTCCCGCCGCGGCCGGTCGAGCACCTGCAGCTGCGCGCGCTCGGCGCCATCGGTTCCGGCCGCGTGGTCAGGATGGCGGGCCTGATCGACCGCACCGCCGCCGGCGCCTTCGACTTCACTCCGTGGACGCCCGTCTTCAACATCAGCGGGCAGCCGGCGATGTCGGTGCCGCTTCACTGGAACGGAGACGGGTTGCCGATCGGGGTGCATTTCGTGGCCCGGGTGGGTGACGAGGCTACGCTGCTGCGGCTGGCCGGGCAGCTGGAGGGGGCGCGTCCCTGGTTTGACCGCGTGCCGGTGATGGACGCGCCGACTGCTACCGGGGCCGGGGCAGTGCCGGAGTGATGACGGCGTGGACGAGGCCGCTGACCAGGGCGATGCCCGGCGCGGCGCTCGCCGATCTCCGTAGTGCGCGCGGGCTTGTCATCGCGATCGCTCAGCCCTGGCCCAACGCCGCCGTCATGAACCCGGCGTGGACGAGGCTGCTCGCCGCGATTGCAACATAGAAGTTCTCGGCAACCATAATGGCACCGACGAAGGCGGCCGCACCCAAGAGCAACCCGGCCGTCGATGCGCCGAAAGCTCTGCGCGAATCAGCGCCGGCCAGCAAGGCCGGAACGGGAGTCGCGACCAGTGCGACGATCGGTAACAGAATGCAACCGCCAGCGCCGCCAAATACGCAACCCAGTGCTGCCGTGTAGTGACTCAGCCCAGCGACGACAAGGGTTGCCGGAATGTGCGACCACCGGGAAGGCGAGTCCTCGTCGGATGGTGCAAGCTGGAGCACGGAAGGCGCCAATGCGAATTCGATCCCCGTCCGGGCCCGGTGCGCTTCCACGGATTCGCCGACCTCGGCCGCAGCGTGAAAGGGACTCCGGCGCGCTTCCTCGATGGCGGCGCTGAGGTGTAGTCGTTCCCGCTTCGAGTCTGCCTCGGTCTGAGCCGCGCATGCGGCGGGTCCGCCCGCGAACGCGGCCAGAGCGGCCGGGAACAGTAGCGCCGCGGTTGTGAGTATTGTGCTGGTCCTCATCGAGTCTCCCTCCCTGGATCACGCTTGGCCGCGCCGTCCGATGGCCGGGCCATACCGCTCATACGAAACCCATGGCCGCCACGGTTTCACCCAGCGGAGCGGAAGAGGTTGCCGCCGCTATTCCGGCACCCGCAGTGCGGTCGAATCCGGCAACGCCCGATAGTCCACCTCACCCGCCACCAGCTCCCGGCTCTCGATCAGATAGGCCAGGATCGCCTGGTACTCGGCGTCGGCCAGACTTCCCGGCGTCTCATGCGGCATGGCCACGCGGAGGTACCGGTCGAGAGCGCCCACCGTGGAGTACCCGGCCAGCACCCTGGCCGTGAGCTCCGCGCCAATCCCGTTGGGGACATCGTGGCAGTAGCTGCAGCGGACGGTGTAGGCATACTGTCCGTCGATCGGTTCTTCGCGGGGCTCGTCACCTCGGCCGCAGCCGGCCGGCACGCAGACAGCCGCGAGGACCACGCCCCACCAGGGGACCCACGCCCGGCCATTGGCCCTGCGGAGTGACCGTCCTTTCAGACGACTTCCACCGGATGCGGCAGTGCCACGTTCAGCAGATAACCCTTCGCGTTGTACACGCCCTCGAGCGGCTGCGTGTTCCCCCCCGCGTCGGTAGCCCGCGTGCGGAGGACGTGGCTGCCCGGCGTCGCGCTCCACTCGAACTCGAAGCGACACCACGCGTTCGGCATCGCGGCCGACGCCCCGATCAGCCTTGCCGGTGCCCACCCCCCGTCGTCCACCCACCACTCCACCCCCTCGACCGGTCCTCGCGGCGACCAGGCGAAGCCCCGCAACCGCTGCACGCCGGCCGCCAGTTGCGCGGGACGCGGCAACGCAAGCGCGCTCTTCACACGTCCCGTCGTGATCGGCGCACCGTCGGCGGGCGCGTAACGGTCGGCGGGCCATTCGTCGCCCACCAGCACGTACGAGGACGTGTTCGCGCGCACCCACACCTTCTCGGTCGCGACCTCGATCCCGCCCACCCACTTCACGCTGGACGACCCCACCCAACCCGGCACCACCACGCGCACCGGAAACCCGTGATCCGGCGGCAGCGGGACGCCGTTCATGGTGAGCGCCAGGATTGTGTCCGGGTCGAACGCCTTGTCCAGCGGCATCGGCCGCGCCCACTCGGCCTCGTCCAGCCCGATGACGTTCACGTCGACCGCGTCGGCGCCAACCCCCGCAAGCGCCAGCACGTCGCCCAGGCGCGGCCCGCTCCACTCGGCGCACCCGATCGCCCCCGTGCCCCACTGGCTCCCCGACGCGGTGCGCCCGGTCACCGACTGGAAGAACCCGCGCCAGTTTCCCGCGCACTCGATGTACGAGATCTGGGTCTGGCTGGGCAGCGCGCGGAGGTCGTCCAGGCTGAGCCGGACCTCCCGCTCCGCGCCCGGTCCGCCGACCGTGAGCGCGTACGAACCCGCGTCAATCAGGGGCGTCGGCGCGTGGTTCCGTACGAAGAAGAGCTCGTTGGGGGTAATCAGGCCGTGAAGGTCCTCGAGGCGGCTCTCGAGGTTGGTGCCGTGCCGTACGAAGGGGGACGGGTCCTTGGCCCAGATTGGTGTCTCGCCGTCCGCGGCCTGGCCGCCATCCGCGCCCGCACCCTCGTCGGCCTCGGACGCGGCGTCGTCCCCCGCCGACCCGCAGGCTGCCACGCCTACGCCGGCGGCCATGAGCGCCAGGGCCTCTCGTCTGCTGAGGGGATCGCTTTTCATGGGGCACACACTACGCCGCGGCCTGGTGCGGGGCAACCGATTGTCCCCTGAAGCCTCCAAGCTGCCATGTCGCGGGGCCCTCTACAACTTCCGGTCCCTCCGTTTTGGCATTCCGTTCAGCAAGATGACAACTCCGGTTTCCATATTGACAACTCTGCTTTACGCTCTTGCCGCCGCAACTCACCCCTGCTCCTCGCCTTCGGGCCGCAGTAGTCCGGCCTCAAGCGCGAAGCGCACGATGTCACGCCGGGTGTTCAAGCCCAGTTTCGATTTTGCGCGGGCGATGTAACCCTCCACGGTCTTGGGACTGAGAAACATCTCCCCGGCTGCCTCGGAGGCCGAGAACCCCTGGGCGTACAACTCGATCGAGCACCGCTCGCGCGACGAGAGCACCTCGGGCCCCGGCTTGCGGACCGAGGGACCCCGCGTCTTCGGCCGCGCCACGAGAGCAGCCGCGCGGCGCGGCAGGTAGGAATGGCCGCGCACGATCGCTTCCATGGCTCCCATGAGATCGGTGTCGGCGACGGATTTGTTCAGAAAGCCCGCAACGCCGGCGTCAAGCGCCGGCACGAGGAACTCATCCTCGTCGTGGACCGTGAGGACCAGGATCTTCGTTTCGAGATCGAGCGCGGCAATGCGCCGGGCCGCCTGGACTCCGTCCATTCCGGGCATCGCCAAGTCCATGATGACGATGTCCGGTTCCAGGGTCTGCGCCTTGTTCACCGCCTCCTCCCCCGACGATGCCTCGCCAACGACATCCACGCGGCCGGTGGACTCGAGCAACGCCTTCAGGCCGGCCCGCACCACCTCGTGATCGTCGACCAGCAGCACCCTCACCATTCTTCGCCCCCCGGACCCACCATCGGCACGGTGGCCCGAACCGTGGTTCCCTTGCCCGGCGAGGTCTGTACCGTGAGACTGCCCCCGACCAGCTCCGCTCTCTCACGCATCCCGGCGAGGCCGATGTGGCCGTCGTCGGGTGCCGCTCCGAAATCGGACAGCTCGAACCCGCATCCTTCGTCCCGGATCTCCGCGATGATCAACCCCTCCGCCGATCTGAGCGTCACCGCGGCCTCGCTCACACCAGCGTGCGTCGCCACATTGGTGACGGCCTCCTGCACGATCCGGTACACGGCAAGGACGGTGACCGGATCCAGTTCGTCGGCCACCCAGTCGAGGTTGACGCTGGCGTGGATCGTGACTCCGTGCACCTTCCGGGTATCGCGAAACAGGGTAGCGAGCGCGGAGACAAGCCCCTGCTGTTCGAGTTTCGGGGACCGTAGCCCCCGAATCATCCGCTTCACCCCACGGATCGCGGTGAGGATCTCGTCGGCGATCACCGCCCATGCCCGCTCCCTCTCCTCCCGGTCCGCCTCGTCCACCAGAAGCTTCCCCCTGATCTTGAACGCCACGAGGAACTGGAGAAACTCGTCGTGCAGCTCGCGGGAAAGGTGCTTCCGCTCGTTCTCGGCCGCGGTCAGCTTCATTCTGGACAGCCACCGCATCCGCTTCCAGCTCGTGATGTCGCGGATCGTGCAGATCACGTGCCCCGGCCCGGATGACAGTTTGCCGGGGCTCAGGCTGATCTCCACCGGGAAGGTTGTGCCGTCCTTGCGCACAGCCTTCAACTCGAGTCCCTGCCCCATCGGCCGCGGACGCGGCGCCGCGGCGTAGCGCATGCGGTGCTGCTCGTGCCGGCCGCGGCCGGCGGCGGGAACCAGACGCTCCACGCGCGAGGCTTCCATCTCTTCGCGGCTCCATCCGAACATCGAGAGAGCCTGCGGGTTGAGATCCCGGATCACTCCTTCGGAATCCACGACGAGCATCGCGTCCGGCGAGGCTTCGAACACGGCCCGGTAGTCCCTGTCGCGAAGCAACGGCACCTCCGTTCAGTCCCTGGAACGAATCTCTATCGTTCGCCCCGCCGGGAGGTCGCGGCTCTTCGCCTGTCGAACGGGAGCGCATCCGGGCTCATGCTCACCGTCGCCAGTACCCTCCCGGATGACGTCCACGCCGTCGCTCGGTGGCGTTCCTGCCGGACCTTCGTGTAGTGCCGCGCGGTGGCGGTGAGTTCGGCGAAGACATCGCCGATCGTCTTCACCTCGGCGAGCCGCACGGATTCGTCCTCGCCGCCCGGTGGCGATTGCCGGACTCGGATTGCTACGATCATGCCAGCCTCCTTACCGCTTGGCCGGACCGGCGCTTTCCGGACCGGCAATTCAATGTCGGCAACGCATGTTTGCTTCCCATAGAGGGAAAACCCGGCAATTCGCGAGGAAAATCCCGGTGGCGCCATGGGGGGATAATCCCCTCGCTCTCGTGTGCCTGTCGGGCCAGGACACCATGAGGGCGATCCTGCCATTTTGGCAGAACCATCTTGCCGGCACCCGACTGCGGCCTGCCATTCTGGCAGTTCCGGGCACCGGCGCGTCGCTCTCACCTGCCGTTTTGGCAGATCCGCGCTGGCACGAAGCGTGCTGTTGAGTCCCCCGGCCGCACACGACGTGCGCTGCTTTCAACCACGCAACAAGGGGAATCACAAGATGTCATTGACCAAGCACAACCACCGCCTCGGCCCCTGGGCCGACTTCGACCTCCTGGCCAACCGGCTGCACCGCGGCTTCTCCGACTGTGGGATCGGCAACCTCACCTGCGGCGCCACCTGGGTGCCCCCGGTGAGCGTCGAGGAGAAGAGCGACGAGATCCTTCTCACCGCCGAGCTGCCCGGCATGACCGGGGACGCCGTCGAGATCACGCTTGAGAACAACGTCCTCACGATTTCGGGCGAGAAGCGTGAGTCGCGGGAAGAGGGTGAGAACGGCGGCAAGTACCACCTGGTGGAGCGCAGCTTCGGCTCCTTCCGCCGCTCCTTCACGCTGCCGCGTACGGTCCGTGGCGAGGGCATCGCCGCCGACTTCGACAACGGGCTGCTCACCGTTCGCCTGCCGAAAGCCGAGGAGGCGGTGAGCAGGAAGATCGAGGTGGCGCGGAGGAACTAGTACTAGTCCGCAGGACTGTCGCGGTTGGATCTGCGGGAGCGACCGCACCAGTGGGACCGCGAGGGGCTCGGCCGACAATGACCGGGCCCCTTTCGCTGCGCCCGTCAGTTCAGCTTGCGAACAAACGTCACCGACTGATTCGAGAATCTGGACGGGCGTACGGTTCCATCCGCGCCGGGATCGGCTGGCTCGAAGTCGACGACGAAGCGGTCCGGACCCCGCATTTCGACGATGCCGTAGAGCGTATGTCCCGCGAGCGGTCCGGTGGACCAGGGGCCGACATCGAGATGAATGGGACTCCGGCTGTAATCGACCCGGTAGGCGACCGCGAAGGTGTCGGGTTCCGCCAGCCCAAGCACCCAGCGGCTCTGCCCGTCTTCCTCGAAGATGTAGGTCAACTGACCGGTTTCCGCCGCGACCGACACCCACTCGCCCAGCAGCGGCTCGGGGGGCTCGCTGCAGGCAAGCATGCCGGTGACGAGGGCCAGGAGCCCGGGAACAGGTACGCGCGAACGCCGCCGGCGGGGCGCCGGGCCGGCCGGGCCCGCGACGGTCGGCGGACGAATGCCGACGCGCATCAGTACCGGTAGTGCTCCGGCTTGTACGGCCCCCCGACCGCCACGTTGATGTAGTCCGCCTGATCGCGGGTGAGCTCGGTCAGCCGCGCGCCCAGGTGGTCCAGGTGCAGCCGCGCCACCTTCTCGTCGAGCGACTTCGGCAGCATGTGGACGCCCAGTTCGTAGTCTTCCGCCCGCCGGTGCAACTCGATCTGGGCAAGGACCTGGTTGGAAAAGCTCGCCGACATCACGAAGCTCGGGTGGCCGGTCGCGCACCCCAGGTTCATGAGCCGTCCCTCGGCGAGCACGAGGATGGAGCGCCCGCCGGGGAAGGTCCACTCGTCGAACTGCGGCTTGATCGTCTTGCGCGCCGCCTCGGACCCCTCCAGCCCCGCCATGTCGATCTCGTTGTCGAAGTGGCCGATGTTGCCCACGAT
>JAPPGM010000061.1:0-15524 GCA_028874995.1 Gemmatimonadota bacterium
CGTCATGTCAGTCGAGCACCCGCTCCATCCCGGCCGCGAAGTCGGCATTGCGCCGCGGCGGGATCCGGGAACCCCTGGTATCTCACGAGCACTGAGGCCCAGTCGTTGTTCAGACACGAAGAAGACGATGTCACGCACGTACTGCGGGTTTCACGTGAACCGGTAGTGACCGGCGGACACGAATCCACCCTTCAGCCCGGTCGTGACCACGGACCAGACCGCCCCCGCCAACACAACGATAATGACGATGACTGCGACCCCGAACAGGATCATCGACATGTCCGCGCCGCCCCTATCGGTTCGGATTCGGCGCCATCGCCACCAGCAGCACCAGGTCCACCTCCCCCTCGTTCGCCACCCCGTGCGGCTGGTCCGGCTCCGACCACGCCACCCCACCAGGCCCCAGCGTCACCCGCCGCTCCCCCACCGTGAACCGCCCCTCCCCCTCAATCACATAGTAGAACTTCGTCGCGCCCGCGTGGGTGTGAACGTGCTGCGCCTGTCCGGGCCGGAGGCAGTAGACATCGCAGAACATCTCCCCGGTCTCGAAGAGGTTCACCTTCTGCATCTTCTCGTCGGAGAAGCGGCGCTGCCGGGTGGAGTCGATGATTCCCATGATTCTTCTCAGCGGTGTCCTCGAGTTCGCGCGGACCGGGCACTCACCAGGCCCGGCCACCACCCTGCGAATGTCACCCGCCGATTTCGTCCATACCAGAGGGCCGGCGCGTTTCAGCTGAAACGTACTCGCCGCTCCGCCGCGACGCGGAGGTCGCACGAGATGACGCAAATCCCCCGTGCGAGCGATCCTCCGGGCGCCTATCTTGAACCCGAGTGACCGGGCCATGGAAGCGCGCGGCCCTCTCGCAGCCCCCCGCAGCACCGGAGCAGCCCCATGAGCATCCGCCCCCTCACCCCCCTGACCCTCGCCCTCGCGCTCGCCGCCTGCACCCCCGGCGACGACGCCCCCCCCGCCGACGAATCCGAAGAGGCCATGACCACACGCGCCCGGGAGATCCACGACCGCGTCATCACCCTCGACACCCACATCGACATCAG
This sequence comes from Gemmatimonadota bacterium, assembly GCA_028874995.1. Classification (GTDB taxonomy): domain Bacteria; phylum Gemmatimonadota; class Gemmatimonadetes; order Longimicrobiales; family Gaopeijiaceae; genus Bin94. The sequence goes on from JAPPGM010000061.1 coordinate 1,057, forward strand.
CACCTCCAACTTCACCGCCGAGCGCAACTACACCATGGACCTGCCCACGCAGGCCACACTCCCCAAGATGGAGGCGGGCGGCCTCGACGTGGGCTGGTTCATCGTCTACACCTCCCAGGGCCTGCTCAACGACGAGGGCTACGCGACCGCCTACGAGAACGCGGTCGACAAGTTCGACGCCATCCACCGGATGGTCACCGAGTACGCGCCCGACCGCATCGAGCTCGCCCTCAACTCCGACGACGTGCGCCGGATCGCCGCATCGGGCAAGCTGGTCGCGATGATCGGCGTCGAGAACGCGTACCCGCTCGGCACCGACATCGGGCGCGTCGAGGAGTTCTTCGACCGCGGCGCCCGCTACATGTCGCTCGCGCACACCGGCCCCAGCCAGCTCTCCGACGCCCACAACGGCGAGGCGACCGGCACCTGGCTCCACAACGGCCTCAGCGAGATGGGCCGCGAGGCCGTCGCCGAGATGAACCGGCTCGGCATCATGATCGACATTTCCCACCCTTCGAAGGCGTCGATCATGCAGACGCTCGAGCTCACCCGGGCGCCGGTCATGGCGTCGCACTCGTCGGCGCGCGCGCTCAGCGACGTGAGCCGCAACCTGGACGACGAGACCCTTCACGCGATCGCCGAGAACGGCGGCGTCGTGCAGGCGGTGGCGCTGGGCACCTTCGTCAGCACCGACAAGGCGTCGGCGCGGCGCGCGGTGCTGGACGAGGTCGAGGCGGAGGTCGCGGCCGAGATGGACTTCGAGATCCTCGGGCGCGGCGGGGTCTACCGGCTCCCCGAGGAGGAGCGCGACGCCTACCGCGAGAAGATGGCCGAGGTGCGGCGGGTGGCGGGCGGGCGGGCCGAGGAGAGGGGCGTGCCGGGCCGCGTCAACGTCGCCGATTTCGTCGATCACATCGACTACATGGTCAACCTGATCGGCCTCGAGCACGTCGGCATCAGCTCCGATTTCGACGGGGGCGGCGGGGTGGAGGGCTGGGACGACGCGTCGGAGACCTTCAATGTGACGCTGGAACTCGTGCGACGCGGCTACACCGAGGAGGAGATCGGCATGCTCTGGAGCGGCAACCTGTTGCGCGTCCTCGACGAGGTCCAGAATGTGGCGGCAATGATTCAGGCAGAGGAAGGATAGGATGATGAAAAGCAGCAACCCGGCAACCCGATTCGCGCGACTGGGCCTCGGCCTCGCGGTGCTGGCCGCCGCGGTGGCCTGGATCGCATCACCCGGTGACGCGCCGGCCAGCAAGGACGACGTTGTGCCGAGCAAGGCTGGCCCCGGCGACATCGCCGCGCGCGCGGCCACCTTCCTCACCCTCCTCGACGCCGACGCCCGCGCCCGCGCCACCTACGACCTCGCCCACGAGGAGCGGCTCAACTGGGCCTTCACGCCGGTCTCCCGCAACGGCCTCCCCCTCAAGGACATGACCGTCGAGCAGCGCGCCGCCGCCCACGCCCTCCTCCAGACCACGATGAGCAGCCAGGGCTACCACAAGGCCAACGCGATCATCGAGTTGGAACGGATCCTCGGCATCCTCGATGGGCGGCCCGGACGCCGCGATCCCGAGGACTACTACGTGACCATCTTCGGCAAGCCCGGCGCGGACGGGCCCTGGGCGTGGCGCTTCGAGGGCCACCACCTGTCGCTCAACTTCTCGTCGCTCACCAACGAGCTGACCGTGACCGGGCCCGCCTTCATGGGGGCCAACCCGGCGACCGTCCCGTCCGGCGAGAAGGCGGGCTGGCGCCCGCTCGGCCGCGAGGAGGACCTGGCGCGCGCGCTCCTCTTCATGCTCAACCCCGAACAGCGCGAGATGGCGGTCATCGCCGAACGGGCGCCCCGCGACATCATCACCGGCAACGACCGCGAGGCGCGGCTGGAGGGCTTCGAAGGAATCCCCGCGTCACGGCTCACCGACGAGCAGCGCGACCAGCTCTACCGCGTGATCGCGGAGTACGTGGGCAACCTGGAGGCCGAGGCGGCGGAGGCGTGGATGACGCGCATCCGCGACGAGATCCCGGCGGACGACATCCACTTCGCGTGGGCCGGCTCGCCCGAACCCGGCGAGGGCCACTACTACCGGGTCCACGCGCCCCAGTTCCTGATCGAGTACGACAACACGCAGGGCAACGCGAATCACGTGCATTCGGTGTGGCGGGACCTGGAGAACGACTTCGGGGGTGATGCCTTGCGGAGGCACTACGAGGGGGGGCATGAGCACCAGTGAGGGAGGTGGATGTCAAGCAGACATGACATTTTATAAACTAAAGTTGTCAATCTTATTCCGGCGCGACAGGAGTCGCAAGCTCTCGTGGAAGGAGACCTACCGGGCCATGGCCGCCGCCCGCGCCAGTGGCCGCTTCGCCCTCGATCCGGAACCTCTCCGTGCCCTTTCGAAGGGAGTATCTCTCCACCTCGATTCGAAAGCCCATGCCGTCACCGTCCGCGGGGCGCAATCGGCCCGGCATGTTGCCCAGGTGACGCTTGAGAACCAGCACGCGACCGTCATCCAGCCGCACCCTGACGCGCCGCCAGTTCGCCCCTCCCATGAGGTACCATTGCATGGCCTGGAAGGGGAGCAACACGGTCGAGATGGCCGCGCCCGCCACCAGCCCGCCGACGGCCAGCCCGGTGGCGGCAGCGATCACGACCCCGCCGTACACGGCCGCCTTCCGCCGCCGCCGCCCGAACTGGTCCCCGTAGCGCCACGCGGCGAATTCCGGCCGCAGCGGTTCGCCGATGCGGACCAGCGTGAGGTCCTCCGGGTGCCTGGCCAACCCGATGTTCTCGGTCGAGACGCGTACCCGCGTACCCCGGAAGATCCGCTCGCAGTCCTCCACCGCCTCCCAGCGCTCCTCCAGTGGCGTGAGATTCCAGCGCTCACACTTGCGGCAGACGACCCAGAGGCGCCCGCGTGCGGCATCGAACGCGAGCCTGCGACCGACGGGGAAGGACTCGATTACCTCGTTGGAGCCGAGGGGCTTGTTGCAGAAGATGCATGTGGTGTACACGGGATCATCCAGTCCAGAATCACGACCTCGGTGTCGAGTCGATCCAGGTGTGCCGAAGCGCGACGCTCGGCAATCGCCTGCCGCATGGCGTCCCATACAAGCATGCCCGCGTCCCTAGATTTGCCGCGGCGTCGCGTGCCCCTCTACTCCTCCACTCTCAGCGAAACATGCAGATGATCCGCCGTCCCCACATGCCGCAGCGTGTGAAACCCCATCACCCTGAACGCGATCTCCACCGCGCGGTTCCGCCGGTCGGAGCGGCCGATCGTGCGCAGGTCAAGGGCATGCACGAAGCCGCTCTCCTGCTCGAAGTGCAGCGACGCCTCGTTCGGCGGGAGCCCCATGCGCCGGTAGAAGTCGGGCGTGCGGCCAGCGTCGGTGATCACGGACTCGGAATCCACCAGGATGAGCGCGCTCGCGCCGAGGCGGAGCAACGGATGCAGGGCGGTGTACTCGGCCCGCACCTCGTCGGACTTGACGTTGCCGACCGCGACGAACATGACCGAATAGACTACGTACGCGCACGCGAGGAGTGCGGCGGCCCGGGTCATCAACTTCGTGAGGCCCTTGCCCGCGCCGATGCGGCGGCTGGCCACTAGCGCGTAGAGGGCCAGCAGGAGCGTGGTGGCGGTGGCCGAGACGGCGAGCGCGAGCCACGGCTGGAGTTCCCACTGCTGGTACGCGAAGACGCCGCCCCGTATGAGGAGGAGGAACGGCAGGACCGCGAGGATCACGGCCAGCAGCGCCCACTTCACGACGCGCAACGGGAACCGGACCAGGCTGTGGCGACGCTTTGGCCGGCTTCCGGAACGCGCTTCGGGCTCGGCCGATGGTGCCGCCAGCTCGCCGTAGTCGATCCTCGAGATGCTCATGCCCGGTCACTACGGGACTTCTCGCCGTCCTGATTCACCCCATGCTCCCGGATGAAGTCCTCCGCCCCCTCCGGCAGGAAGAGGTTGTCAGCGATCTCCGCGATCTCCTCGGCCTCCTTCCACGCCTGTTCGAGTTGCCAGAGCTCCCCTTCCAGCGCCCGGCGCTCCTGCTCCTCGTGGAGCGCCATCTCCAGGGCGAGCTTGGTGGGCTTCGGCATCTTGTTGATGTAGCCGGGAACCCGGCTGTTGTCGTGGTAGCTGTCGAGCTCCGCGGTGTGCATCAGGAAGCGCTCGGGGTGCCCGGCGGTCTCGATCCTGTCCACGGCCTTCTTCACCGTCTCCGGGTTGCCGCCCATCGCATTGATCCTGGGCAGGATGGCGCCGACGAAACGGCGGGCCTCCGCTCCGTCGTACCACACCTTCCTCTTGCCCTTGCGGATCTGGATCTTGAAGCCGTCTCCGTCGTCGGCGGGCCGCAGTCGCGTTCCCTGCAGGTCCTGGTTCTTGAGCTTGATGACGCCCCCGCCATCCGGGCGGAGCTTCACAAGGGTACGTGCGTTCACCCAGAGATTCACGAGATTGCCGCTCTGACTGAGGAAGGCCCCGCTCAGGACCCCGGCCGCCAATCCACCGGCCACCACACCCCCGACCACCACCGCCGCACCGGCCCCGTAGAGGATCTTCCTCCTCCTCCGCCGCCCGAACTGGTCCCCGTACCGCCACGCGGCGAACTCCGGACGCAACGGCTCCCCGATCCGCACCAGCGCGAGGCCCTCCGGATGGCGCGCGAGCCCGATGTTCTCGGTGGAGATGCGGACGCGCGTGTCACGAAAGATCCGCTCGCAGTTCTCCACCGCCTCCCAGCGCTCCTCGAGCGGCGTGAGATTCCAGCGCTCGCACTTCCGGCAGACTACCCAGAGGCGCCCGCGGGCGGCGTCGAAGGCCAGACGGCGGCCGACCGGGAAGGCCTCGATGACCTCGTTCGCTCCGAGGGGCCGGTGGCAGAACACGCAGGTCGTGTACACGACTTCCCGTTCCTCAGGCGGGTGCGGGAGGAGGCGCCTCGTCCTCGCGCTCGGCCATGCGGTAGCCGACCTGCGGTTCGGTGAAGATGTACGTCGGGTTCTTCGCGTCATCCCCCAGCTTCTCGCGGAGCTTTGTCACGAAGACGCGTATGATCCGGGTGTTGCCCGCGCGGCGCGACCGCCACACGCGGCGCATGAGGTAGTCGTACGTCGACACCCGGCCGGCGTTGGCGGAGAGGGCGCTGAGGAGGTCGTATTCGGTGGCCGTCAGCCGCACCGGGCGGCCGTCCAGGGTCACCCGGCGTTCGCCGTAGTCGATCGCGAGCTTTCCCATCCGGTAGGGCCGGGAGGGCACCGCCTGCTGGCGAAGAGCCGACTCGATTCTCGCCATGAGTTCGGTCGGCGAAAACGGCTTGACGATGTAGTCGGCCGCTCCGATCTCGAGCGCCCTGGCGATCGTTTCGTCACGGCCGTATCCCGAAAGGAAGATGACCGGCCGATCAGCCAGACCCGGCAGGTTCCGCATCATCTCGATGCCGTCAAGACCCGGAAGTAGCAGGTCCAGCAGCACGAGGTCCGGCCGGTGCGTCTCGATGAGGCCCGGCACCTCTTCCGGGTCACCGGTCACGATCGCCCGGTAGCCCCTGTCTTCGAGAATGCGCCGAACGTCGACAAGCGTCCTGGGGTCGTCGTCCACCGCGAGGATGTGTGGGGTCTCCGCCGCGGTACGGAGCGGGCGGTCCGGCCCTCCCGCCGGACTCGCCGGTGCATCCGCGGGCCCATCGTCGACGACCGGAATCGTGAAGGTGAAGCGCGCTCCCCCGCCGTCTCCGTCGCTCTCGGCCCAGATGCGGCCCCCATGCGCCTCCACCAGACCCTTGCAGATCGCCAGGCCGAGGCCGCTCCCGCCCGCCGGACCCCGACCCTCCCGGCTTCCCCGGCTCAGTTTGCGGAAGAGGTGCGGGAGTCGTTCGGCCGGAATGCCGGGGCCTTCGTCGGCCACCGACACCGCCACCTCCGCACCGTCCCGCTTCGCCGTCACGCGAATGGGCGACGAATGGGGCGAGTGACGGCCCGCGTTGGACAGGAGGTTGCCCAGGACCTGAACCACGCGCTGCCGGTCCGCCATGACCCGCGGCAGGTCCGCCGGCAGGTCGATCCGGACCGGATTCGTGCCCCCGCCGCTCAGGTACAGGTTTCTGGCCTGATCCACAATGGCGGGAAGCCCGGTGGTCTCGGGCGCGACCGACAGCCGGCCCGCTTCGATGTGGGCCGCGTCGAGCAGGTTGCCGATCAGCTCCCGCATGTGATTGGCTTGCTGGTTGATGATCCGGAAGAACTGCTGCGTCTCCGCCGGGCGCAGGTTGGACGATGCCTCCAGCGCGGCAATCGCGGAGCCCTTGATCGAGGTCAGCGGCGCCCGCAGCTCGTGGCTCACCATGCCCAGAAACTCGGCCCGGTGCACCTCGAACTCCTCGAGCGGCGTCAGGTCCTGCATCGTGACGACCACCGACTCGACCCCGCCCTCCTTCGAGCGGACAGGCGTGGAACTCACGAGCGTGGTGATCTTGCGGCCGTCCGGCACCTCCAGGACAATCTCCTCGACACGGACCGTCTCGGGCTCGCGCAGCAACTCGTTCAGAGGAATCTGGTCCAGCGCCACCTCCCGACCGTCTGCCCGACGCATGTTCACAACGCCCAGAAGATCCTCCGGAGCCTGGCCCGGGACGCACAGCACCTCCACGATGCGCTGCATCTCACGGTTGATGGACATCACGTTCCCGGTCCGCGCGTCGAACACCACGATGCCCACCGGCGACGTGTTGATCAGCGCTTCCAGCTCGGCCCGTGCCCGCTGCTCCTCCCAGTACTTGCGCGCGTTGGAAATCGCGGCACCGGCTTGCGCGGCGAAGAGTACCAGGATCTTCTCGTCCTCGGTCGTGAACGCCCGTCCGTCCTTCTTGTCGGCGAGGTAGAAGTTGCCGACATACTCGCCCCGGAACCGGATCGGCATCCCCAGGAAGCTCCGGGCCAGCACGGGGGTCTCGGGGAATCCGAGCGACAGGAGGTGGGCCTCCAAGTTCTCGACGCGAAGCGGCCTCTTCGCTTCGCGCAGGTAATCGAGCAACTGGGGTCCGAAGGGCAGTTCCCAGAGCTCCTCGTGCTCTCCGGCAGGCAGACCCGACGTGACGTGCCGCGTCCCGGAGTCGTCCCCGATCGTGATCCAGCTGGCGCCGGCATCGGTCAGAGCGCGCGCGCTGTCCGCCACCTCCTGCAGGACCGTATCGAAGTCCAGGCTCTCGCTGATCCGCAGACTCGCTTCGCTCAGCTTCGAAATCCGTTCCCGGAGTGCACGGACCTCTCTGCCGAGACTTTCAACTTTCGACAAACCTTGCCTCCTCGTGTTGCCCCGCGGGCTCCTGCACCATCGGGTAGCTGGAAGAACAGTTTACAAGAGATTCATGAATCTCCATAGAATTGCGCGACCGCCCCGCGCCCGGCCTTCTCCGCCCGGCTGTAGTACGCCGGCATGCGTTCCGACTTCCACCGGCCCGCCACCATGAGCGCCGAAAGTTCCGTCCCGGCGGCCGTCAGATCCCGCGCCATGCCCACGCGCGGCGAGTGCCCGCTGAACCCTTCTCCCAACCCGGCGGCCCTCGCCATGGCGGCCAGGCGGTTGGAGATCGCCTGCCCGCTGCGAAGTCCGAAAACCCTCGCGGTTGGGGCTGCGTTGCCGGGACGGACCCTCCGCAACGCCTCCGCGGCTTCGTGACCCACGTAGAGCATCGCCGAAGCCCTGTTGGTCTTGGAGCGGCGGACGGTGACGCGGGCGGTTCCGTCCGGGCGAAACATGACGGAACCCCAACGCAGCTCGGAGGCCTCCGAGCGCCGCAGCATCGCGTCGCGCATGACCGACGCAATGGCCACGTCCATGTCGCCGCGGCGGCGCGCCAATTCGACCGATTCGGTCCGGCCCGTGGGTCCCGACCGAGGTTCGTGCGCGGTCCTCCTGATCGCCTCCATCCTCTCCGCCGTCAGAGCACGGGCCTGCCGCGGTTCCTCGCCCCTGTCCGCAGCCTGGTTCCGGAGTCCCGCCAGCGTCTGGCGAACGCCCTCCGACGACGTCGGGCTCGGCAGCCCCGCCTTCCGGTGATAGTGCCCGATCGCCTTGCGGTCCAGCTCCAGCGACGCCACGGACAGTCCGTCGGCGGCGCGCTGGGCGAGGTACGCCGCCACCACGACCGGATCGGACGGGAGCGACTCCAGACCCTCGGCCTCGGCCCACGTCCGGAACTGGTTCCAGGCGCACGCGTATGCGCGGCGGGTGGCCGGCCGCCGACTCCGCTCCAGGGCAGCCGCGATCGCCTCCAGATGGCGGTCCGCGAGGCGCAGCGTGGGCTGAAGCGCCGTATGCGAGTCCTTGCTGATCTCCGTCCTCCTCCCCAAACCCGATCGTTTCCCCGGGCCGGCCCACGGCCAACCACGCGCCGCCGACCGGGCGGCTCAAGGCCGCGCGCCCTTCGGCGTGGAAAAACTCGTTAACAACTCGGCATGATCTGTTAAAGGCGATAGGGTTTTTGTTACGGGGACAGTAACGGTAGAAAATGAAGGTCTCAGTGGGGTCACCGTCAAGCTCTCGGGCGTCAGCGACTCCGAGACGCTGACGGACGCGAGCGGCCAGTACGCGTTTACCGGCCTGCGCGCGGGCAACTACACCATCGAGATCTCCGGATTCGACGACGAGGATGTCGCATTCGGCAGCACCTCCTCGACCGCCACGCTGGCGGTGGGCGAGTCCAAAGTCGTTTCCTTCGAGGGAACGTATCTGCGCGCCTCCGGCATCGTGGGCCAGGTCACGGCCGACGAAGAGCCCCAGGAGGGCATCACGGTGAGTCTGCAGGGCCGGGGCGAGAACCGGTCCGTAACCACCAACGCCACCGGCCAGTTCTCGTTCGAGAAGCTGCGCCGCGGCGACTATTCGGTCGTCATTTCGGGCTACGACACCGACGAGATGACCTTCGACGTGACTTCGCAGTCGGTGACGGTCGCGTACGGGGAGACGGCGAACGTCCCCTTCGAGGGCGTTCTGCTTCGCACCGCCGGCATCAGGGGTACGGTGGCGGTCGAGGGCGTCGGTCCGCTTTCGGGCGTGACGGTCGCGATCGCGGGCGAAGGCGAATCGGACGACAGGACGACCGACGCCAACGGCGAGTATCTGTTCGAGGGCCTGCCCGCGGGCGACTACTCGGTTTCGATCACCGGATTCGACGACGACCAGTACGGCTTCCCCGACGGCACCTCGGCGACCGTGACGATCGAGCTGAAGGAGACCGGGACGGTTCCGTTCGACGGCATCATGCTGCGGACGGCGGCGATCGAAGGCACCGTGACGGTCGGCGACGACGACACACCGCTGCCCGGCGTGATGGTGACGGTGAGCGGCGGGCCGAGGGACGAGGACCACTCGACGTCCACGAACGACGACGGCACGTACATGGTCGAGAACCTGCACGCCGGCGTCTACTCCGTGTCGATCTCCGGGTACGACACCAACGAGTACGGCTTCGATCCGACGATCGAGTCGGTGGACGTGGGTCTGCGCGAGACGGCCGAAGTCGCCTTCCAGGGCGACCTGCTGCGCACGGCCGGCGTGAGCGGCCGGGTGCACGTCGACGGCATGGGCCTCGAGGGCGTTACGGTCACGATGACCGGCGCAGAGGACCGCATGGGCATGACGGACGCGGACGGCCAGTACGGCTTCTCGGGTCTGGCGGCCGGCGACTACACGCTGACGATCTCCGGATGGGACGAGGTGGAGTACGCCTTCAACCCGACCATGGACGTCAGCCTCGTGCTGGACGAGGTCAAGATCGGCCAGAACTTCGCGGGCAAGGCGCTGCGCACGGCCACCGTCATGGGTTCCGTGATGGTCGAGGACAACCCGCTCCCCGGGATCGCGGTCACGCTGATCAAGGTGGTCAGCGCGAATTCGGGCGAGATCCTGGGCGCGATGGCCACGGACGACAAGGGCGGCTATTCCTTCGGACCGCTGCTCGCGGGCGCGTACCAGGTGATGATCGCCGGGTACGCCGACGAGCACGACTGGGGCGCCCTCGGCACCACCCAGACGACCGTCGTGCTGACCGACGCCACGGCCGAAGTCAACTTCGCGGCGACGATCATCCGCACCGCCGGCGTGAGCGGCATGGTGACGGTTGACGGCGAGGCGATGGGGGGCGTCATGGTGACGCTCACCGGCGACCATGCGGGCGACGACAACACGATGATGACGGATGCCGACGACGGCACGTACGGATTCGACGGCCTCCGCAAGGGCGACTACACGGTCACGATCACGAACCCGGACGCCGAGGCGTACAGCTTCCCGAGCACGTCGCAGGAGGTGAACCTGTCGGTCGGACAGAAGCAGCCCGGCGTGAACTTCGCGGGTGCGCGGCTGAAGCAGGCCAGCATCAGCGGCCAGGTGCACGCCGAAGGCACGCCCGTCGAGGGTGTGATGGTGACGCTGTCGGGCGACGCCGACGGCGAGGACATGACCGACGCCAACGGCGAGTACAACTTCCCCGGCCTGGCGGGCGGCGACTACATGGTCACGATCGCCGGCTGGGACGCGGATGCGTACGAGTTCGCAACCTCTGAGACCGCGGTAACGGGTCTGGGCACCGACGAGTTCAAGATCGTCGACTTCATGGGAACGCACACGAAGACCGCGTCGATCGGCGGCGTGCTCTTCCTGGACGAGGGCGGTCCGAACGCTCTCATGCGCGACGACGGCGAGCCGGTGCTGGACCTCACGTATGTGATTGCCAAGCTCAAGGAAGCGGGTGTCCTGCCCGACCTCGCCACCGGGCTCCCGCTCACTCTGCTGGGACCGGAACTGACCTCGGAGCCCACGAACATCATGGCCACGGCCGACGGTATGTACGAGTTCACCGGACTGCGGGCCGGCAGCTACGTGGTCAACGTTGACGTCGACCGGTACATCCCGAACAAGGATTTCACGGACTCGACGACGGTCGAAGACCTTCTGGCCGGCGCGGGCTACGAGTACACGGGACCCAGCCTGATGAATGTCAGCGTAGCGGCGGCCGAGGCGAGCATGGACAACAACCTCCCCTTCGAGATCACCCTGCAGACGATCCACGTCGGCGCGGTGATGGGGACGCCCGAGGCGCCCACGCCGACGATGGTGGGTGGGGTGCAGATCGCGCTCTACCCGACCGCCGAGGCCGCCGACGCCGGGGCAGGGGCGATCGGTCTGGCAATGACCGGAGCGGACCCCGAGATGCCAAACCACGGTGTGGCGACCTTCCACTTCCCGCGTGCCCTGGACCTCGGCCCCGGCGGCACCGGCAACGACCATCTGGTCTTCGCCAAGGTGGTGTCCGCGGGCCACGCCGATATCGAGGTCTCCGACAACCAGGACATCGAAATCCAGTACGCGGCGGCCGACCGCGTGAGCAACGCCCTCGCGGCGGTGCGCCTGGTCAACGTCCAGGTGAACTTCCAGTGGTGGGTGAAGAGCAACGCCGACGCGCGCGACGGCAACGAGTTCCTCGGCGGCTGGGTCGCGAGCAACGAAATGGAGAGCGACGCGGACGGCCTGGCAACGTACTCCGGACGGATCACGGTCGCCGAGGCGATCGCGGGCGCGGAATACGAGGTCGAGCTCATGGAGGAGCAGCATGACACGGTGACCGGCGAGGAGCGGTGGATGCAGTCGGATGCTCTGATGCACACGCACAACCACCTCGCGATGCCGGACGACAACGAGTCGGAGGACAACGACCTCGGCCCGGTCTACGTCACCTGGACGACCCAGTCGCTCACGCTCGGCGTGTACCGCGAGGCGGACGACGTGGAAGGCTTCACCGACTACCAGAGCGAACTCGCGGGCGGCGACCACCGGCCCCACGCCGAGGTGGGCGCGGGCATGATGGTCGAGCTCATGACCCGGGACGAACGCAACCGGCTCCGCGTGTACGACGCATGGGATCACGACTGTGATGACGACGGTGAGAAGGAAAAACCCACCGAAGAGCGGGATGCCAAAGGCAACTTCGCCGCAGGCATGATCACCTTCGGTTGTCTGCCCGCTGACGAGGAGTTCACCGTTCGCTTCAACGCCGGTGACGACCGCGACCAGATGGACTACGGTTACGACGAAATCGAGACCTTCGGCGACGACCTTGACGACTTCGGCGTGAGCCTGGGCGCCTTTGGTGCGATGAGCGGTGGACAGCCCGAAGTGCGGATGTGCTCGGCTTCGGACCCCATGAATCCAGACGCCACGGGCGACGACTGGTGCGCGACCTTCGCGTACCAGTGGGAGACCGGCATGGTGCACGGCACCGTGGGCTCGGAGAAGGACCACGAGGTCACGGTCGAGCCCGAGACCGGACACGGCGCAATCGGGGACGACGATGAGACCAACGCCGATGGAGAATACAGCATTGGCGGCCTCCAGGACGGCGTGTACACCGCGACCGCCGCCTCCGGAGACGCCGAATTCCAGCTCCTCGACCCTGCCGAGGTAGAGGACATCGCGCTCTACCACAACGAGGCCTGCTGGGCCGCCACCAATCCGGACCCGGCCACCGGCGACGATCGGCCAATGGCCTGCGCGGCGGACGAGGTGGACATGGGCGAGAATGATGACGGCGAAACGACGTACAGCTACCGCAACGCGCACGAAGAGAACTGGGAAACCGGCCGCCTGGGCCTGTCGATCAGGGGCTACGTCGCCAACGACGGCCAGGACGGCGAGGACATGGATGGCCTGCTCCGGGGCGACGAGGCGATGGCGGGGATCGAGATGACGCTTCTCGATGATGACGACGATGTTGTGGCCACCACCGAAACCGAGGCCGACGGATTCTACTCGTTCGACGACCTGGCGGCGGGCGACTACACCGTCAGCGCGGGCAGGGCATCCAACGCCCGGGTAATCCACGCGATCAACCGGCACCCGAGGACCAGAGCGTGGCGTTATGTGACCAGCAAGACCGCGACGGCCGAGGACTACTCGCTTACCCCGGACGAGGCCGACTTGGCCAAGCCCTACTGGATGCGTGCGTTCCTCAGCACCGGCAGGACCATGGGGAACGGCACCGTGGCGTACACGGAGGGCGAGGGTACGGCCGCCATGACGGACACGTACTACAACTTCGCCCTGGTCTACACCGACGGCGAGCTCACGGGCTCGGTGAACAACCTGAGCGGATCCGACGGGAGCATCGACATCGTCCTCGAGACCCCGAGCCCGCTCGACACCGACAGGAAGACCGACACCAACACCCGCGGCAACTTCGAGTTCTCCGACCTCATCGAGGCGATCGGCTACACCGCCACGATCGAGGACGTGGGCTTCGCCCAGCCGTGTGTGGACGCAGATGGAGATCCGGACGACGACGCGATGCAGGACGACCCCGACAACCCTGGCACCGACATCTGCATTCCAGCCCCTGACATGCTAACCGCCGACATCGAGGGCGAGGACGACCACGAGAGCCTGGGCACCCTTCACGTCTACAGCACGACCGCTTCGGCGATCGACTCGCTGGCCGACGGGGTGCTGGTTCGCGCCAGGATGCAGGGTACGGACGTGGCCACCTACAACGACACCATTTCGTGGGCCTCCGGCTGGAACCGCGCAGAGAACACCGAGACGACGGAGAACGCCAGCAGCCTGGGCACCATCAGCTGGGCATCGCGCAGCGTCACCTTCTGGTTCGGTACGGCCGGAACGGCAACCAACCCGTTCATCCCCGATGACGCGACAGTGAAGCTCATGGTCGGCACCACGGCCTGCTCGGGTGCTACCTGCAATCTGGAAGCCAACGAGACCGGCGACGCTGAGATCGGCACAGCGATGGAGAACACCATCACCGTGACGGTCACGGCGGAGAACGGCTACGACGACCACGTGTACAGCGTGGTGGTTGCGCGCGCCGACCCGGTGGGCAACACGCTGGCGGCCGCGAACATCCAACTCGACTCGGCTGGTACTGCTGGACGCGCGGCAGCGGACGCCGGGACCGACGCGTTCACCTTTACGACGTATGACGAGGCGACCTCGGCCAACCTGATCTTCGGTCTGACCGTTCTGGGTGACGAGGCGAACGAGAACGCCTACTGCGCACAGCGAGTGAGCGTTAAGCCCACCGGTGGCAACACACTCGATGCCATGGCAGACGATGACGACGATGTCTGTCCAGACACCCGCTACAACCTGAGCGCGGCAGCGTCCCCCGGGGCATCGTACGATGTCACGGTGACGTCGGAAGACGGTGTGGACAAGGTCTATAACCTCCGCGTTATCGTGGGCCCTGAGGACAGCTGACCCCAACCCTCTCGCACCCCAGCGAGAGGCCACAGGATCGCCCCCCCCCCGGTAGCCCGGCGGGGGGGGGGGCCCAAAAACCCCCCCCCCCCCAAGAAAGGCCCAGGGGGGGGGGGGGGCCCCCAACGGCGGCCCGACAAAAACCCGCAACGGGGTGGCCCCCCGGCCACGTGGAAGAGG
>JAPPGM010000061.1:15534-24879 GCA_028874995.1 Gemmatimonadota bacterium
CCCCCCCCCCCCCCCCCCCCCCCCCCCCGCGCGCCCCCCCCCCCCCCCCCCCCCGGGGCCCCCGGGGGGGGGCCGATCCCCCAAAAGCCCCCACCCCGCAAGGACCTGACAATGAGCAGGGACATCCACCCATCGGCGACGATCCATCACACCGCATCGGTGTCGCCCGACGCCATCGTGGAAGAGGACGCGCTGATCGGTCCCGGCGTCGTGGTGGGGGCATTCGCCAGGGTCGGGACCCGCGCAATCCTCTGGCGTGACGCCAAGGTCGGAGAGTACGCGACCGTGGGAGAAGGGTCCGAATTGAGATTCGCGGCGCGCATCGGCGCCGGAGCGGCGCTGGGGAGCAACGTGGTCTTCGGCACCCGTTCCAGGCTGGGCACCCGGGGAACCGTGGGAAACCGCACGGTGGTGGGTGACGATGTCTGGATCGCGGACCGCGCCATGATCGGATGCCGGGCGACGCTCAGGAGGGGCGTCCTGGTCGACGAAGGCGCCGACATCGGGGACCGCGCGACGGTCGGGATTCGCGCGCATATCGGGCCGGACGTGACGGTGGGGCTGCGGAGCGGAATCGGTTCGTACGTGGTCGTGGAACCGAAGGCGTCCGTCGGGACGCGCGCGCGGATCGGCGAGCGGGTCCGAATCGGGCACGGCGAGTCCGTGCCTTCGCGGGCGACCGTCATGGCCAGGGCGGAGCGGCCGGTCCAGCGGGGCCGTGGAACCGGTCGGTCCCGAAGCTTCTCCTCGACTCCGGAAACCGGCTTCAGCCAGACGCTGCGCTCGCCGGGCGGTCGGTAGGCACCGGCACAGCCATGGCCCGCGAGACGCCCGAACTGACGGCCGAGTTCTTCGAGTCCATGATGGAGCTCGAGCCGCCCTGGTTCGTGGACCACATCAGTTTCGACGCATCGAAGCGGAGGCTCGTCCTCTACATCGACTTCGAGCCCGGCGGTACGTTCACCTGTGATACCTGCGGAACTGAGGGCTGCCGTGCCTACGACAGCTTTCTCAGGAAGTGGCGGCACCTCGACTTCTGGGGACTCCGGACCGTCCTTTCCGCGCCCGCGCCCCGGGTGAAATGCCCTCGGTGCGGGGTCAGGCAGGCGCGTGTACCGTGGGCGCGCAGCCGACGGCGATTCACGCGGCCGTTCGAGGACTTCGTCGTGAGTCTCGCGGATGAGATGCCGGTTCGGGCCGTGGCGCGCATTCTGGGTGAGCACGACACGCGTATCGGGCGGCTCGTCAACCACCCGTCAGTGGCCACGGGCACCCGCCCGAGGTGATCGCCGCGGCATTGCAGCCGAAAGCGATTCGAGACCGTCCGAAGCGACGTTACACATCGGACACACCTCCAAGTGCGGGTCGGCGCATAACGTTTTGTGCCGGGCAATCATGGGATGCACGACGTTGACATTATGATGATACGTGTGCATATCGAACCGGCCGGCGTTGAGATACAGGCAATACACGTGTAAACCTGTACCTGTGCGGTAACACTAAAGGTTCTTCCTGCCCACCGTGGAACCCGGCGGTGTATAATCCCCTATGATCCGGCGAAGATGAGGATTGCTGTGCGGGGATGGTGGCTCAGAGCCAGATCTTCTCTACCGTTACTGTCCCCATAATGCTCGAAGTACGAATCCACGAGCCCGGGAAGTTGACGGTGACGGTCTCGCCATCGGTGGCGATGGTGGCCGCGGACGACGTCTGATTGAAGCTCGCGTCGTCCGGGTAATTGCTGATGGTGACAGTGTATGCACCGGCCTCGACACCGTCGAAGCGGTACATGCCTCCGTTCGCCGTGGTGGCGGAGGCGCCGCTGCTGAGGGTGACGGATACCCCGTCGATCCCCTGGCCCTCGATCGAGACCAGCCCGTCAATCGAGCCGGTCGGCGGGGGAGGATCCACAGGATCTCCGCACGCGATCGGGACCATAAGCAACATGGCTGCCGCCAGTAGCTTGAGTCTGTTCATTCCGTTCTCCTTGGGAAACGGTTGTTTGATTTGCCTCCGGGAGAGGCCCGAAAGCCGAAGTTGCCCCGTATGACTGCAAGAAGCGGGCCATGTCCTGTACCGCATGAACTATGGGTTTTTCGTCCTGCCCATGGTCAGGTTTTCGGTCGAGAGTTCACTTTTGGACCGCTGGATGACTTCCATAGTGCATCGCGTGTCGCTCAAACGCAAGGGATCACCGCCGGATCACCACCTGAACCCCGCCTTCACGTAGTAGAATCCCCCGCTCGCTCCGAAGGGCGTCCCCGGGCTGTAGCGGTTCCCGGCCCGGGTCGCCTCGGGGTTCTCCTCCGGGTACTGGTTGAGCGCGTTCTGGGCCCCGACGGTCAGCATGGCCGACTCGGTGATCGCGTAGTGGGCCTCCAGGTCCACCAGGTACTCCCCCGGGTAGGAACGGTCGTCGCGCGAGTCGAACCAGCCGGCGTAGTAGCTCAGCCGCCCCAGCACCGACACGTCCCCCCACCCCCGCCGCGCCCCCGCCGTCCAGCGCGTGCCGGGCAGCGCGTCCTCGAGCTGCTGGATGCGGGTCTCGTTGAGCACGTCCGGGTTGTAGTCCGTCACCCTGGTGGCGGTGTGGTTGAAGGCGAGGCTCAGCTCCGCATCCCCCCCCAGCCCCGCGGGCGCGAACGAGGCCACCACGTCCACGCCCTGCGTGCGGGTGTCGAACTCGTTGGTGAAGAAGCGGAAGTTGGCCAGGTTCTTCGCGCTGGTGATCCCCTCCGAGATCAGCTGCTCGGCTTCGGCCGCGGTCAGCGCGAAGACCCTGCTCAGCGCCAGCCGGTCCGAGACGGCCACGCGGAAGTAGTCGGCCGAAAGCGAGAACGACCCCGCATCCACGACCATGCCCAGGCTCGCGTTCACCGACTTCTCGGCGTCGAGCGGCTCGCCCCCCTTGATCGCCGCCACCCGCGAGGTCGACGGGATGGTTCCGTTGTTGACGAGCTCAAGGCGGTCCAGCGCGAACTGGGTCGACACGTTGAAGGCGTTCTGCTGCCCCGGGGTCGCGGCGCGGAACCCCGTGCTCGCGCTCCCGCGAACCGCGAGCAACTCCGAAAGGCCGTAGCGGGCGGCCACCTTCCCGTTCGCGGTGGTCCCGAAGTCCTCGAAGCGCTCCGCGCGCAGCGCCGCTCCCACCGTCCAGCGGTCGTCCCGCGCCCGCGCCTCAAGGTCGCCGTAGGCCGCGACATTGGTCCGGTGCCAGTCCCCGGCCGCGATGTCGCTGAAGCCCGGAAACCCGTTCGACCCGGCGCTGAATCCCTGCGGCGCGAAGGGACCGATCTCCCACGACGCCGTCTCGCCGATGCCGATCTCGAAGTGCTCGTCGCGGAACTCGGCGCCCGCGGCCAGGGTCACCATGTCGCCGACGGCATAGGTCACGTCCGCGTTCGCGTTCAGCTCCGTCTGCGCGTACACGCCGGGATCGAACGAGGTGGGCGACGCGGGGCCCAGCGACGCGTTCACCGTGTTGTCGATGAAGAAGTCGACCGCGTGCCGGCCGAAGCTGCCGCTCACGTCCCACTGAAGACCGCCGCGGGTGTGGCCCCGCAGCCCCGCCACCACCGACGCGTCCCGCGCATCGCCCCCGAACTGAGGCGTGAAGCCGCCCGGGCGGATCTTCTGGAAGGTGAAGCAGTTCGGGTCCCCCAGCACATGGGCCAGCGCGACCGGATCGGGGACGTGATCGACGATCTCGACCACCGGGCACCCCGCCGAGCCGTCCAGCACCCCGTCCTGCGCGTCGAGCACGTCGCCCACCAGCAGCGTCTTCCCCCCGTCGATACTGAAAACGCCCGCGCGCGTGTTGGGATTGCGGTAGAAGAACCCCCCCGTGACCGTCTCGCTGGCGTAGTTGGCGTGTCCGTACAGCTGCAGCCCGTCGCCGAAGAAGCGCCCGAAGTTGCCCCACAGCTTGAGGTCGTGGTCGACCGTGGGCGCGCCCCAGATCTGGGCCGGGTCGCGCACGTGGGTGTTCCCCGCGGCGATCAGCGCGGCCGCGTCGGCGCGCTGCACGCTGCGGCTCGTGGGGTTGGAGGAGCCGTACTCGGCGCTCAGGTTGGCGAAGCCGCCGCGGCCCAGCGGCAGCCCGATGTTCCCCGAAAGTGTATACGACTCGCCGTCGCCCTCCCAGTACGTGCCGGTCCGCACCTCGAAGCTGCCCCCGGCGCGCGCGTCCTTCAGAGTGAGGTTCATGACCCCCGCGATCGCGTCCGAACCGTACTGGGCCGACGCCCCGTCGCGCAGAATCTCCACCTGGCGGACCGCGATGGCCGGGATCGACGAGATGTCGGGCCCCTGGGACCCGTCGGCGAACCCGCCCCCGATCCACATGATGATCGAGGCCCGGTGCCGCCGCTTGCCGTTGACGAGCACGAGCGTGTGATCGGGTGCCAGACCGCGCAGGCTGGCGGGCCGAATGATCCGGGCCGCGTCCCCCACCGCCTGGGGATTCACGTTGAAGGACGGGATGACGGTGCGGAGCAGGTCGTTCAGGTCGGTGTCGCCCTGCTCGACGAAGTCCCGCCCCGTGATCGCGTCGATGGGGACGGCGGACTGGGTGGCGGTGCGGGGGCGCGCGCGGCTTCCGACAGCGACCAGTCCCTCGAGCGCGATGGCCGACTCGCGCAGCTCCACGTCGAGGGGGACGGAGCGGCCGTCGGCGATGGTGACTTCGCGCACCACGGTCGTGTAGCCGATCAGCGAGATCTCGACCGTGTGGGTGCCGACGGGGATGTCGGTGATCTCGAACCGGCCCTCCGGGTCGGCGAGCGCGCCCATGTTGAGCGCGGGGATGGCTACCTGGGCGCCGGACAGGGCGGCCCCGGTGGCCACGCTGCGGACGGTGCCTTCGAGGGTGCCCTGGGCGGCGGCGGGGCGCGGGGCGGGGAGAAGGATGACAAATGCGGCGGCAAAACAGGCGGTGTGTGACAATGTCATACGTTTCTTCATTCAAGCCCTCTGCAATTGGACCGGAGGCGCGTCAAAGGGGTAGCATTACCTATTCTGCCCGCAATCCTCGACGGCAACAAGTCGCCGCGGGCCTCCAGCGCAACGCCCAAGAAGAATCCACGCAACGCCAGGGAGCGCATGCAGATGCCCACGACCATGGAACGCACCCCCGTCACACGCCGGCTGTCCCGCGCACTCGTGGCATCGGTCATCACGGCCGCGACGCTGACTCCGGCCTGCCGGGACGACGCCGCCTCCAGCGCGGATCCGTTCCCGTACTCCCCCTGGACCGCGACCGGCCCCGAGGTCAGGATCGGTGCCGTCGAGGGCGATCCCGACCATGTTTTCGGTCCGGTCATGGGACTGGAGCCGGGTCCGGACGGGCTGATCTATTCCCGTCACGCCGGCGAAGGCACGATCCGGCGCTGGACCGCAGACGGGCGGGCGGCGGGAACCGTGGGCCGGGCAGGCGAGGGTCCCGGAGAATTCGAAATGCTCGGCTACATCGGGTTCTTCGGGGACACCCTGTGGGCGTGGGACTACGGCCCATACCGCGCCAGCTACTTCAACCTCGATGGAGAGTTCCTGGGATCGGTCTCGCCTCCGTTCGATTTCGGCAGTCCGGAAGGGATCCCGCCACGCCCGACCCGGCCCTTTCGCGACGGAACATTCCTGGGTGGCGCACCGATCCACGCTCACCTGGTGGCCACCGGCAAGCTGACCGAGTCCCCGGTCGTGCGCATGGACGCGGAGGGCAACACGCTGACCCTGCTGTGGATGCACCCCGTCGAAACCCGTGACCAGTTGTCGCTGATGAACGATGACGGGTTCGGCGGCATGTTCGGGTCGCAACCGTTCCACGACGCGGTGACCTACACCGTCTTCGAGGACGGACTGATCGTCGTGGAGCGCCGCGCCTGGACCGGCGAAGGCGAACCCGTCGTCACCCTTACAAGGATCGATCTGGCCGGGGACACCGTCTTCCAGCGCCGGATCCCCTACACCCCCGTGCCGCTGCCCGCCGAACGCGTCGACTCGGCGATTCGCGCCATCACCGACGCGTGGCACCGACCCGGATCGGGCGATTCCAAGGGCGCCCTGGAAGCCCGCATCCGGGAAGCCACCTACAAGCCTTCCTACCTGGCGGCGGTGGGCGGGGTAAGCGTGAGGGAAGACGGAAACATCTGGCTGCGAAGATACTCCCCGGTCGAGTCCGATACCGGCGAGCGGTTCAACGAGTGGTGGATCCTCACCATCGACGGCGACCCCATGGGACGGGCGCGGCTGCCGATCGGTCTCCGGGTCATGCACGTCGACGAGGAGGTCATATGGGGGACGGTGCGCGACGACCTGGATGTCGACTACATCGTGCGCTACAGGCTGGTGAAGGGGGGGGCTGACTCCCGGGAAACGGGGATGGCACCAGCGGCTCCGCAGACGGGATTGCGTTGCACAGCAGCGAAAACCTAATATTATCGTTGTTAGTGTTAGTCACTGTCACGATCGCCGGAGGGACCAGATGTTCCAGATTCCGACAGCGCGGTTCACTGCCGTGTGCGCCACCGTGATCATCGCCGGGGGATGCCAGACCGACGCCGGCTCCACGCCCGACCCCTTCGAAGACAACCTCTGGACCCTCTCGCAACGCGAGCTCCGGATCGGTTCGGTCGACGACCCCGACTACATCCTCGGGTTCATCGGTGGGATGACTCCGGGTCCGGACGGACTGCTGTACACGCTCGAATGGACAGAGGGCTCGATCCGTCGCTGGACCCCGGACGGCCAACCCGCCGGCACCTTCGGAAGAAGGGGCGAGGGTCCCGGTGAATTCGAACAGGCCTCCGACCTGGGCTTCTTCGGCGACTCCCTGTGGGTCTGGGACGCGGAAGCCTATCGCGTCAGCTACTTCGACCTGGACGGGGAGTTTCTCGGGTCGGTGTCGCCCAGCTTCGACCTCGGCAGTATGGACGAGTTGCCTCCGCGGCTCAACAGGCCGCTGCGCGACGGAACCTTCATCGGCAGCTCCCCGCGGGTGGGCTACGCGATGGCGGACGGTTCGCTGAAGGAGACGCCGATCGTGCGCATGGATGCGGACGGCAACCGGTTGGCCAGGATCTGGGCGATCCCCTTCGAACGCCGCGATGTCTTCACGATCACCAGCGGCGACAGGCAAAGATACTCCAGCCAGCCGTTCGCGGACGGCCACATCCCCTCCATCGGCGGCGACGGCGTGCTCGTCGTGGATCGCCGGGCGTGGACGGGCGAAGGGGAGGCGAGCGTGAAGGTCACGCAGATCGGGCTGGACGGGGACACCGTATTCAGCGCGGCGGTGCCCTACGACCCGGTTCCCCTGCCCGCCGAGCGCTTCGATTCCGCGGTCGCCGCCAGGGTCGAGCAGTGGCGTTCCAGTCCGGCCTTCGCGGACGAGGGGAAGATCCGCGATGAGATGTACCGGCCGGCGTATCTTCCGGCGGTAGGTGGCGTCATGCGGGCCGCCGACGGCACCATCTGGCTGCGGCGGTTCGACCCGGTGGAATCGGAAGACGGGGAGACGATGTACGAATGGTGGGTGCTCGACGCGGAAGGCGCACCGCTGGCCCGGGCCCTGATCCCCGCCGATCTGAGGGTGTCGGTGATCGACGGCGACACGGTCTGGGGGATCGAGATGGATGAATTGGATGTGCAGTATATCGTGCGGTATGGGGTGGTGAGGGGGGGGTAGTTTGTGGGAGGTGCCGATGGTAGTGCTAGCAGAATTTGCTAGCAGAATTGGCGAAGCGGTTCGGAGACGGGTGGTGCGGTCTCCATGTCCGGTGGTCGGGGTCATTGGGGCAGGAGGAAGCCCCCGCCCGGCGAACCGGGCGGGGGTTTCCCGGGGCTCTCGTCGGGGCGTACGAGAGGTTGAGGGTGGGTCAGGTGGAGTACGTTCGACTCATCTTCTCAGGCTTAGGATTGACCCCAGCCACTGCCGCATTGACAATACATCCTCCAACTTGATTTCAATCACGTTTGACGGCGGCCCCACGCCCGTCCAGGTGATTGCCGACACCGCGTAGAGGTGTGTGCCGCCCGCAACGTTGCCGTGACGGTACGTCGTCTCGGTCGAGCGGGTGTTGGGCACCAGGTAGATCCTGGCTCCATTCTCCGTCACCGCATGGTCCACATCGCCGGGAACAAAGCCCGTGAACGTATCGACGAGTACGAGTGTGCGCGGGTCCTCTCGAGCGGAGATGCTCCAAGGGGAACACCGACGTCAGCCCTCTGCCCACCCCGACATCGATAATCGAGGTTCCTGAGCCGCAGCATCGATGAATCCCACCATCGCTGCCAGGGGAGCCAGGATCGACCCAATAGGGATAGCTCGGGAACATGACTCGCTGGAGACCGGGTGTCGGTAGGTCATTCGCGTTGCGAGGCCGACAAGAGATAGAAGAATTCGCTCCAAGGCCCGGGCTGCCGTCACAAGCAGATTGTCGCCTGGTCGTCTGATCGTGCGGCGCTGGAAAGAGGGCGCTATGAATCGTTGTATTTGATTCATCGTACACCTTCCGGTAGTCCATGGCTAAATAGAATATCCATGTTGTTTCCAACGCCCGACGGCATAGCACCGTCCCAGTCGCGTAGGAAGGCTCGAATCTGACCGGATGTAGCATTCCTGATGATCGCCATGGGCGGAGCGCTCGACGCAGTAAGAGTCGTCTCACCGTTCGGTCCCGAAAGGACCACTCTGTCGAGGATTCCGTTACGACTGGGATCATAGGGCAGGTTGAAGTGGAAATTGGCGCCGTTGCCGTCCGCCACCGGAACTGGAGTGAAGTCGAAGGAGAAACGTCGTTCGCCGGCGGGACCGAATCCTTCGAGGCGATACGGACCTCCCGCGACGAGCTGCGACGGAGGCGCTTCGATCAAGAATGCCGGTTCGAGTAGCATCTCCGGATCAGTACTCCCCCAGAGCATTAGCGTAGATTCCGATTCTCCAACTGACGGACGGACTTCTGTTCTCAGCCGGTACTCCATCGCCTTTGCGAAGTGGTAGTCACTCACCCATACGTGACGGAAGCAGTAGCCCATCAGATCCCGGAAGGAACTCCTGGGACTTACTAGCTGTTCATTTGAGAAGTCGTAACCCCACATGCCGATGCGACCGTCGCTATAGGGGAAGCTGGGATCGTATCCCCTGGCGCCTCCGCACGGAGCGTGAAGTAGACTCATGTTGTGACCCACTTCGTGGGCGAAAGTATCTTCGGTGGATTCTCCCACGCTTACCGGATAACCGATATTGGCCAGTCCGAGGATTCCGCGTTCTAGGGAAGCTGAACTACTCCGTAGTAGTGGGGTGGTCCTACTTCTTTGGACAGTCCGAGGGCAAAGCTAAGGTGGATT
>JAPPGM010000186.1 GCA_028874995.1 Gemmatimonadota bacterium
GCGCCAGCGGCGGCTGTGGCAGAGGGGGGCGGTGCGGGGGTGGAAGGGGGTCTCTAGGAGCATGCGGGAAGTTAGCCCTTCGCCGGATGTCTGTCCCCGCGAACGTTGAAATCTTGTCTGCAGTTTCGTTGAAATCTTGTCTCTATAGGTGTTGAAAACGCGTCTCCGGGTTGTTAGTCTCCTTCGTCGCAGCAGGTTCACCATTGTGATCCGGGAGCGTGCGGCATGGCATCCAGCCCTGACAAAGGGCGAGACAGGACCATCGAGACCGGGGCCCGGCACGACGCCGGGCTGTCGGACCGCCCCGAAATCGAGCACTACACCCAACGTGTCGCCGACGAGGAACTGAAACAGTGCCTGGCGGCGGCCGGAGCCGTTCTGATCGAAGGCCCGAGAGCCTGCGGCAAGACTGTGACCGCCCAGCAGGAAGCCGCAAGCGAGGTCCTTCTGGATGTGGACCGTGGAGCACAGGACATGATCGCGGTCAGTCCCGGCCTGGTTCTCGAAGGGGCAACTCCCCGGCTGATCGACGAGTGGCAGACCGCCCCGGTGATCTGGAACCACGTTCGGCGCGCGGTCGATGCGCGTCCCGGAAAGGGTCATTTCATTCTCACCGGGTCGGCCGTTCCGCCCGACGACATCACACGCCATTCCGGGGCCGGCCGCATCGTCCGGCTGCGCCTTCGCCCCATGTCGCTCTTCGAACTGGGCTCCAGCACCGGCAAGGTGTCACTGAAGGCCGTGCTCACCGGAACGCCGGTGCGCCATCCGACGGCCGACTTGTCCGTGCACGACCTTGCTCGTCTCGTTTGCGTCGGGGGCTGGCCGGGGCACCTCGAATTGTCGGTTGAAGAGGCCTTGCGCGTGAACCGGGGCTACGTCGATGACATCTGCCGTGCCGACCTCCAGCGGGTTGACGGCGTCCGGCGAGACCCGGACCGTGTCCGCCGGTTCCTTCGATCGCTGGCTCGCAACGTCGCGACATGCGCGTCTCTGGCAGCCATCGCGCGCGACGTTGCCGGTCCGGAGCAGGCCTCGATGACGGGCCACACCGCCCGCTCCTACCTTACCGGCCTCGAACGCCTGATGGTTGTGGAAGACCAGCCGCCGTGGGCACCCCATCTCCGGTCGCGATCCCGGCTGCAAGTCTCCGCCAAGCGTCACTTCGTGGATCCTTCCATCGCGGCGGCGGCACTCGGCGCGGGGCCCGAACACCTCCTCCGCGACTTCTCGTGGTTCGGCCTTCTATTCGAGTCGGTGGTGATCCGGGACCTGCGCGTCTACGCCCAGGCCATGGGCGCAAGGGTCTGCCACTACCGCGATCACACCGGCCTCGAAGTGGACGCCATCGTCGACGTCGCCCCCGGTCGGTGGGCGGCCTTCGAGATCGAGCTCGGCCTGAGCCGGATCGAAGGTGCGGTGCGCTCGCTTCTGAAGTTTGCGGACCGGGTCGACACGAGCCGATGCGGTGAACCCGCGGCGCTGGGTGTCATCGTGGACGGCGGGTACGGGTATGTTCGTCCAGATGGGGTGAGCGTGATCCCGCTGGGGGCGCTTGGGCCGTAGGGGTTGACCGGGGACGCCTACACCAACCGCGCCACCACCCCAAGCAACCGGTCCACGTCGCCCTGGTTGTTGAACATCCCCACCGCCGCCCTGAGCAGCGCCCCGTCCTCCTGAAACGTCACCGCCACCCCCTCGTCCTCCAGCGCCGCGGCCAGCGCTTCGTGATCCAGCCCATGATGGAAGCTGACGATTGCCGACGGATTGCCCGGCGGCGTAAACATGCGCATCCCCAGCGCCTCGGCGCCCTCCCGAAGCGCCGCGGCCAGCTCATGCGTGTGCCCCGCGATCCGATCGAGGCCAACCCGCCCCATATACTCCAGCGCCGCGTCCATCGCGGTCACCGGTCCGTATGCCGGGTTGGCGTACTCCAGCTTCCCCGCGTCCTCCCTGAGACGAAAACGGTGCCCGGCCAGCGCCTCGGCGACCTGCCGGTGCCCCCACCGATCCGGCGTCATCCACTCCAGGTGTTCGCGGCGAACGTAGAACGGGGCACACCCGAAGTCGGCGTGCAGCCACTTGTACCCGTTGCCGCAGGCAAAGTCGACGTTCTCCGAATGCAGGTCCGTCGGAAAGGTGCCCCAGGCCTGGATCGCATCGGCGTAGAGGTAGGCGCCGTGGGAGTGGGCGAGGTCGGCCAGCGGGGGCAGGTCGTAGCGGAAGCCGTTGCGGTTCGAGACCCAGGCCACGCTGATGAGGCGGGTCCGCCCGTCGGTGCGCGCGGCGAAGTCGTCCACGGTGACGACCCCGTCGCGCGCGGGGATGATCCGCAGCTCGACCCCGGCCCGGCGCTCCAGTTCCCGGTACAGCACGAAGGTGGTGGTGAAGTGCAGTTCATCGACCACAACGTTGTCCCCCTCCCGCCATTCCATCGCGCTCACGATGATGTTCTCGGCGCCGCTCGTCGCGTAGAGGAACGCGAGTTCGTCCTCGTCGGCGCCGAAGAGCCCGGCGAAGCGCGAGCGGGCACTCGCGATGGCCTCGCGGCCCGCGCTCGTGTTGCGCCTGAGCATCTTCTCGTCCGCATAGGCGCGCAGGGCGTCCCGCACGGAGGTTGACAGCGGCCCAACGGAAGCCGTGTTGAGGTAGGCGAGTTCCTCGGTGACGGGGAAGTCGCCGCGTATGCCGAGCGGGTCGTCCGCGCCGCTGCTGCCCACGTCCCCCTCGCCATCGCTCGCCGCCCCATGGCCGCAGGCGAGTCCGCTGGCGGCGGGGATCGCGGCGACACCTGCCGCCGCCGTGGTCTTCAGAAAACCTCTGCGACTCAGTCGGGTCATGATTCTCTCCGGAAAGTCGAACGCGTCAAATGCCTTGGCCACAACACTGACTATCCCGCCGACCACCGGCAATACCAGCCGACCCAGCGGTTGGACAGGCACCCCGGGCGGTCCCGGCCGTATTCTCAGTTCCCGCGAATCACCCGGTACCGAACCACACTGGCGAGATCCAGCGGGTCGTATTCCGTCACCCACACGTGCGTCATGCTGGCCTGCTGGATGCGCGATCGCGCCGGCAGAAGCAAGGAACCGATCGGGTCTCCCGACTCGCTCAGCACGCGCACGGGCGTGCCACCTTCCGTCCGGCGCAGTTCCACCCAGATCGTCCCGTCGAGACCGAGCGTGACGTCGGTTGGCGGGTAGACGACGGGCGCGCGTTCGCGGGCCAGGGCCCGGAAGCGGCGGGCAAGCTCGTTCTCCGGCACCATGTCGGCGAGGCCGCGTTCCATTGCCGAATCGGGGATCGGCTCCCCGGGGTACGCGTAGGACCGTGAGAACACCGTGTCGTCGGCCGGGCGGACCAGCGTCAGATTGTAGGTCGGTTCGAGGGTCGATTGATCAGCCGTCATGAACAGGAATCGGCTTCCATCCGCTGCGATTCCAACTCGCACCCCGAAGGCGAAGGGAACCGGGTTGCCCAGGCCGGATACGACGACCAGGTCATCGTTCAAGTTCGGCAGTGTGGCAACCACGGAGGGTTCCCCATCGCGCGACACCCGCACAAACACCGCCCCGCCCACCTCGCTCCTGTCGCCGGTTGAAACAAGCAGATAGGCCTCCCCGAGCGTCGCACCCTCGGCATCCACGGCTATGGGAATGAAGCGGATAAAGGTGCTATCCGCTCCTGAAGCGCGGGATTCCCGGCCAAAGAACCGGCCGGCCTCCGTGCGCACCAGAGTCCCATCCGTCAGCAGGTACGTTCCGCGGTTGAGTTGCGCATCCCATACGACCATCGTGTCCGCAGCCCAAAAGACGGAACTCACGTGTTGGAATTCTCCAGGTCCCTCCCCACTCCTCCCGACCATCGTCACCAGCGTTCCGGTCGAGTCGTAGATGCGAACCCGCGAGTCCTGCGGCTCCGGCGCGACGATGTGACCCTCCGGTCCCACGAAGACCCACCCGACCACGGAAAAGTCCTCGACGTTCGCGTCGAGCCGCAGATCCTCGACGAGTTCCCACTCTCCAACGCCCGATTGGGGAGGCGCGTCCTCCGCGCCCGTGCAGGCAAGGCAGAGGGTTGCGCTACCAGTCAGTAGGCGTGCGGCAGACTTCCAGGTCAGCCTCTTCTTCATCTTTCCGTCCTCGAATCCGGCCCCGGTACTCGCGGGCGCCTTGTCCAAGCTACCCCGCGAGCCGCCTGCATTACCAGCCGATCCACCAATTGGACACCCCCATCACTCGCGCGTGACGCGTGATGGCGCGAACCTCGTCACGGGTCATCTTGACTTCCGCGCGTAGCACATCCGGGTTGCCCCGGCTCACGGCGAGCGTGCGAATCGCGAAGAAGAGCGGCAGCAGGCAGCAGAGGCGGACGCGATGGTGGCGGCGAGGGATGAGGGCGACGTACCGGCGGGCCGCCGCGAGGTGCCCGTCCGCCTTGGCTACGAGTCTGGCGACGACACCCCCACGCCGAAGGTGCGGCTGGATCCGAGAAGGAGTTGTTGCTGGGTGGCCATGCCGGAAATAGGTGGAAGGGCTGCGACAATCGTCAAGTTCGCGCCCGGTCATGCGGCCCGGATTCGAACCGGTAGCAGGTTCGGGTATCTCCATACCCGCGTAGGCTACATTCCGTTATGCCAAGACCGAACCCCCTGGAGGATGGATCGCGAGCACGGCGGACCGGAAGGCACCGGGCCGGCTCCTGGCTCTCGGCCCTCGAGTCCGAGGCCATCGAGATCATTCGGGAAGGCGTCGCCACCGCTGCCCGCCCCCTGATGCTCTACTCCATCGGCAAGGACTCGTCGGTGCTCCTGCACCTGGCCCGCAAGGCCTTCTGGCCCGCCCCCCCGCCAATCCCCCTGCTGCACGTCAACACCACCTGGAAGTTCCGCGAAATGATCGCCTTCCGGGACCGGGTCGCGGCCGAACCCGGGGTCGAACTCATCGTACACACCAACCGGGAAGGATTGCACGCGGGCGTCACCCCCTTCACCCACGGCTCCGACTACTACACCGAGGTGATGAAGACCGTGGCCCTGCGCCAGGCCCTGGACGCCGGACGCCATGACATCGTCTTCGTCGGCGCGCGCCGCGACGAGGAGAAGTCCCGCGCCAAGGAACGCGTCTTCTCGCTGCGCAGTCCCAACCACCAGTGGGATCCCCGAGCACAGCGGCCGGAGCTGTGGAATCTCTACAACACGCGCATTGGGGAGGGCGAGTCGCTACGGGTCTCGCCGCTCTCCAACTGGACCGAAGCCGATGTCTGGCGCTACATCGCCGCGGAGGAGATCCGCATCGTGCCGCTCTACTACGCTGCGGAGCGCCCCGTGGTCGAGCGGGACGGCCGATGGATCATGGTCGACGACGACCGCATGCCCCTCGACCCGGGCGAGGTGCCGGAAATGCGGCGGGTCCGGTTCCGTACCCTGGGTTGCTATCCGTTGACCGCCGCCATCGAAAGCGACGCGACCACCCTCGACGCAATCATCGCCGAGACCCTCGCCACAGCCCACTCCGAGCGCGAGGGCCGCCTCATCGACCACGACGCCGAAGCGTCGATGGAACGCAAGAAGAGGGAGGGCTACTTCTGATGCCGCCCACTCTGCGGGTCGTGCTGTGCGGCAGCGTGGACGATGGCAAGAGCACGTTGCTCGGCCGCCTCCTCCACGACACCCGCCAGGTGTTCGCCGATGAGTTGGAAAGGGTCGCCGAGGACTCCCGCCGCCACGGCACCCGGGGCGACGCGACCGACCTGGCCCTCCTCCTCGATGGCTTGCAGGACGAACGAGAACAGGGCATCACCATCGACGTCGCCTACCGTTCCGTCGAGACGCCCCGCCGCCGCTTCATGGTCGCCGACGCACCGGGCCACGAGCAGTACACGCGCAACCTGGCGTCCGGCGCGTCGACCGCCGACATCGCAGTCGTCCTGGTGGACGCGCGGAAGGGGATCCTGCCGCAGACAGCGCGCCATACACGCATCGCGGCCATGTTCGGCGTGCGGCACATCGTGCACGCGGTCAACAAGATGGATCTGGCCGGCTGGGACCGCGGCACCTTCGAGTCGATCGTCCGGGCCTGCCGGGCGCTGGCGGAAGAGATCGGGGTGGAGGAGGCCGTGTCCATCCCCCTCTCCGCCCTCACCGGCGACAATCTCACCCGGCCCGCGACCGAAGCGCCCTGGTACACCGGCCCGACGCTGCTCGACCACCTCGAAACGACAGAGATCGAGCGACCGGCCGCGCGGCGGCCCTTCCGCATGCCGGTCCAATACGTCAACCGCCCGAACCCGGACTTCCGCGGTTACTGCGGGCGAATCGCAGCCGGCGCGGTGACACGCGGCGACCGGGTCCTCATCTCTCCCGCAGGGACAGCCGCCGAAGTCGAGTCTATCGTGGTATGGCAGGGCACGCGCGAAAGTGCCACGCGTGGCGATTCCATCACCCTCACCGTGAAGCCCGACGTGGATGTTGCCCGCGGCGATGTCATCGCGGCCGCTGCCGATCCGCCCGAAGTCGCCGACCAGTTCCAGGCACGGATCGTGTGGTTGGGCGACAACCCGCTGGCCGTTGGCCGCCCCTACCGGATGAAGCTGCACGCCCGCGAGGTGGGGGCCACCGTGACCCGAATCCGGCACCGCGTAGACGTGTCGGATGGAGGACGGCTCGCCGCCGCGCGTCTCGAACTCAACGACCTGGGCGTGGTCAACCTGGCGACCGACCGCTCCGTCCCCTTCGCCCCCTTCGACCGGTCCCGCGAACTCGGAGGCTTCATCCTGATCGACCGCGCCACAAACGCGACCGTGGGTGCCGGCACGATCACCTATGCGCTCATGCGCGCGGCGAACCTGAAGTGGCAGGAGTTCGACATCGACGCCGAAGTTCGCGCCCGGCTGAAACGCCAGCGCGCCCGCTGCCTGTGGCTGACCGGCCTCTCGGCATCGGGCAAGTCCACCGTCGCCAACCTGCTGGAGAGGCGCCTGGTGGCCGAGGGCCGTCACACCTACCTGCTCGACGGCGACAACGTGCGCCACGGCCTCAACCGGGACCTCGGCTTCACCGAGGCCGACCGCGTGGAGAACATCCGCCGGGTGGCCGAAGTGGCGCGTCTCATGGTGGACGCGGGGCTGATCGTGATCGTGTCCTTCATCAGCCCCTTCCAGTCCGAACGCGACTTCGCCCGCAGCCTCTTCGAGCCGGGCGACTTCATGGAGATCTTCGTGGACGCGTCGGTGGAGGAGTGCGCCAGGCGCGACCCGAAGGGCCTCTATGCCAAGGCGATGACGGGCGAAATCAGGAACTTCACCGGCGTGGACAGCCCGTACGAACGCCCCGAGCGTCCCGATATGCGCCTGGACACCGGGAAGCTCTCTCCGGACGAGTGCGTCGAGCTGGTCATGCGACGCCTCGATTGAAGAGCGTCTCATTGTCAGAGGCGGCTGCTCCTGTCAGGATTGGATCATGTACCGAAGTCAACTCACCCGTTCTTCGGCCCGGCGGTCGACGCCTGGTGGAGGATCACGCCGCGTGGCCTCGTCCGCAGCGGGTGTCGTCCGGAAGCTGGTCGGGGCTTCCGGACTGCTCTGCATCGCAGCCATCCTGACCGCCGAACCCCTGGCAGGGCAGTGGGGTCGGCGGTTCGCCCCCACCCGCAAGCCGTCGGAGGCCACCGAGAAGGGCGGCTTCACCTTCTGCCGCCTGCAGTACAACCGCGTTCGCGAAGAGTGGCTTGGACAGGGCTGGAGGACGGACTACCCCGACGGGGACCGCAACCTGCCACTCCGTCTCTCTCAACTCACCAAGGCGGACGTCACGCGCAACGAATGGGGGGATCCCTTCCACGCGGTGGTCAGGCTCCTTGAAGCCGACCTCTACGAGTGTCCCTTCCTTTTCGCATCCGATGTGGGGACGATCGGGTTCACGGCGGTGGAGACGGTGCGGCTCCGGGACTATCTGCTCAAGGGCGGGTTCCTGTGGGCGGACGACTTCTGGGGCAACTACGCCTGGCACAACTGGACGCGTGAGATGCAGCGCGTCCTCCCCGAGTACCCCATCGTTCCGGTGCCGCCCGATCACGTTGTCTTTCACACCCTGTACAACGTCGACAGCATCCCGCAGATCCCGTCGATCCAGTACTGGAGGCGAAGCGGGCGCGGCGGGACGTCGGAGCGTGGATCGGAGAGCGCGGTCCCCACCATGCACGGAATCATGGACGATTCGGGGCGGCTCATGGTCATCATGACGCACAATACCGACATCGCCGACGGATGGGAGCGCGAAGGCGAGGACGACGAGTTCTTCTATCTCTTCTCGCCCAACGCATACGCGGTGGGCATCAATGTGGTGATCTACATGCTGACGCACTGACCGGGGGCCGGCCGTGAACGACTGGTGGGCCGAGGGACTGCTCTTCGAGAACTGCAACTGCACGGCGGTTTGCCCGGGTCACATCCATTTCAGCCAGAGGTGCACCCACGAGGTGTGTCACGGCTTCTGGGCCATCCGCTTCGAGGGGGGAAGGGTGGGCGGCACCGATCTGGCGGGGGTCGAGGTGGTGGTGGTGTACGAAGCGCCGCAGGTCATGGTCGAAGGGGGGTGGCGGCAGCGGATCATCGTGTCGGACCGGGCGGACCGGGGGCAGCGCCGAGCCGTGGAAGAGATCATCGCCGGGGTCCGGGGCGGGCCCTGGGAGGTGCTGGCGCGCTTCGTGTCGGATGCGCTCCCGACGCTGAGCGCACCCCTTCACATCGACGACGCACCCGAGCGAAAGGCGGTGACCGTTGCGGGGCTCCTCGAGAGCGCGGTCGAGTCGATTCGCGGCAGGAACCGGGAGAATCCGGTCACCTTCGCCAACATCTACAACAAGGTCCACGATGCCACGCAGGTGATCGCCCGGGGTTCGGCCCGGTTTGACGACGGGGAGATCGTGATCGACAACGAGGGGACCCACGGCCTATGGTCGCGGTTTCGCTGGACGGGTCCCTGAGCTATGGCTCCGCCGGTGAGCGGTTGCACGCCCGGCCGGGTGGCACGTTGGGCGGTTTTGACGCCCCGCCGGATGGCCCGATGAGCCGTTTCACGCCCCGTCGGACGGCCCATTGAGCTATTCCTCGGCCCTCGCCATGTGGATGGCGATGACAGCCGTGATGATGGCCCCGATCGCCGTCCCCTGGCTGCGGGCATTGAGGCGCCAGGCCGCCGACCGGAACACGCCCTCGTTCGTCTTCCCCTTCGCCGCCGGCTACGCGCTCGCCTGGACGGGATTCAGCGTCGTCGCCGCGGCCTTTCAGCTCTCTCTGGCCGCCCTGGAAGTCCCCGTTCCCTTCGGCCTCGACGCACCGCTGCACTCCGCGACCGCGCTGATCCTGGCCGGCGCCTTCCAGTTCACCCCGTTCAAGACGGTGTGCCTCTCCCGTTGCCGGTCGCCGGCGGGCTACCTCCTCGCCCGGTGGCGAAGTGGGGCAACGGGACACCTGCGGATGGGCCTTGGACACGGTCTCGATTGCGTGGGGTGCTGTTGGGCGCTCATGGCTCTCGCGCTGGTGGTCGGGATGATCGACCTCGTCTGGATGGGACTGCTGATGGCGGTGATGGTCGCCGAAACGACGCTGCCCTTCGGCGCGCGGCTCACCAGGCCGGTTGGCGCGGGGTTGGTGGCCGCTGGCTTGATCTTTTGTATACTCTACATTACATAATGTATACTGTGCTTTACAGTGTGCATGCGAGAACGCGGTAGCTCGACCTGGATGCATCGCCGTTCGCAAGCTGGGGCGATCCGTTTTGGCGGGCTCCCAGGCGCTGTGCGAGAATATCGCCGCGGTATGCCGGACAATCGTCCCGCATGGGCGGGGGTCCGGCTACCTTTCCCCCATGAAAGTCGCCCTCTTCGTCACCTGCCTGGCGGACCACTACTTCGCGGAGGCCGCCGCCGACACCGTGCGGCTGCTGCGCCACCTCGGCTGCGAAGTCACCTTCCCAGACGCGCAGACCTGCTGCGGGCAGCCCGCCTACAACGCCGGGATGTCCCGTGAAGCGGCGCGCATGGCCCATCACACCATGGACGTCTTCGCCGACTGCGAGGCCGTGGTGTTGCCCAGCGGTTCGTGCGCGACCATGGTGAAGCGGTTCTACCCGCGCCTGGCGGCCTCCAACCCCGCGGTGCAGGCGGCCGCGCTGGCCGACCGTACCTTCGAACTGGGCGAGTTCATCGTGCGGCGACTGGGCGTGACGCGCCTGGGGGACGGGTTGGCGGGGCGCCGGGTGGCGCTGCACCAGGGGTGCCATGCGCTGCGGGAACTGCGACTCGAGACGGAGCCGGCCGCGCTGCTGGAGGGCGCCGGGGCCGAGGTCGTTCCGTGGGCGGCCAGCGACGAGTGCTGCGGCTTCGGGGGACTGTTCTCCGTCAAGATGACCGACGTGTCCGCGGCGATGGCGGACCGCAAACTCGATACGCTACCGCGCGTCGACTGCGTGGTGTCGGGGGATGGGGGCTGCATTCTGCACCTCGATGGGCGCAGCAGGATCCGTGGGTGTGGGGTGAAGTTCGTGCATCTGGCGACGGCGCTGTGGAGGGCGGTGGATGAGGGTGTGGGCGATGGAATGGCTGAACGGGACCATGGCGGGCGGCATGGGCGAGGCAATGGCTGAGCGGGACCATGGCGCACGGCATGGGCGCAGCAATGGCTGAACGGGACCACGGCGCACGGCATGGGCGAGGCAATGGCCAGGCGGCAAGGGGACTCGAATGAGCGCGCGAATCGGCGACTACGCGACCCGGTCACGGGAAGCCATTCGCAACCATCCCGAAGTCCGAACGGCCGTGACGGGGGCGACCGTCGCCTTTGACGAGAAGCGGCGGCGAGCCTACGGCGAAGTGGATGCGGACTTGTGGCGAAGGTGGGCCGAAGCCGTGAAGAACCACCTCCTCACCCACCTGGGGGACTACCTGGTCGAGGCGGAGGCGCGGCTCGAAGCCAACGGGGCTCATGTCCACTGGGCGCGCGGCGCCGACGAGGCCCGCGAAATCGTGCTAGAGCTGGCGTCGCGGCATTCGGTCCGAAGCGTGGTCAAGGGCAAGAGCATGCTCACCGAGGAGGTAGAGCTGAATCCGGCGCTGGAGCGCGCCGGCATCGAGGTCTACGAGACCGATCTCGGCGAGTACATTCTGCAACTCCTTGACGAGCCTCCCAGCCACATCGTCGGCCCTGCCATCCACAAGACCCTCGAACAGGTGCAGCGCCTTTTCGCCGACCGCCTGGAGACGGATCCCGGCGGCGATCCCGACGAACTCGCCCGCGCCGCACGCGGCGTGTTGCGCGATGCATTCATCAACGCCGACATGGGCATCACGGGAGGCAACTTCCTCGTCGCCGAAACGGGCACGGTGGCCCTGATCGAAAACGAAGGCAACATTCGCCTGACCACGTCGTTGCCGCGCGTTCACGTCGCGCTCGTCGGCATCGAAAAGCTCCTCCCCCGCATGAGCGACCTGGCGGGGTTCCTGCAGCTGACCTCCCGGGCGGCGACCGGCCAGTCGATCGGGTGCTTCGTCTCGCTCGTCCAGGGTCCCGCGGCCGCCCCGGGCGACGACGGTCCGGAGGAGGTTCACGTCATTCTGGTCGACAACGGACGCACGGATGTGTTGGTGCACGAGCACGCGTGGGAAGCGCTCCGCTGCGTGCGCTGCGGCGCCTGCCTGAACACCTGTCCCGTCTACCGCCAGACAGGCGGCCATGCCTACGGATGGGTTTACTCGGGACCGATCGGGTCGGTCCTCGACCCCGGCCTGCTCGGCCTTCACGAAGCCATGCCGCTACCCTTCGCCTCGTCGTTGTGCGGCGCCTGCTTCGACGCGTGTCCGGTGCGGATACCGATCCCCGAGTTGCTGCTGGCCTGGCGCGAAGAGGCGCAACAGCAGGGGCTTACACCGTGGAAGGAGCGCGCAGCCCTGGCGGGATTGGCAAACGTGGCCACGCGACCGCCACTCTATCGCCTCGCGGGCAGGGTGGGAACCCGGCTCGGCGCCGCCCGCGCGGCCCGGAAACTCCCCATGCTCGGTGACTGGTCCAACGATCGCAGCCTCCCCAGCCCATCCCCCCGCACCTTCCGCCAGCTCTGGCGCGAGGGGATCAAATGAGCGGCTCGGCCACGCGGGACCGACGCGAATCGTTCGGCGACGATGGCGGCGCAAGGGCCCGGATCCTCGCCCGCGTGACCCGGGCGACCACCTTGCGCGACAGGCTCCGACACCCCGGCCGACTTGAATCCCCCGCTCCCCCCGACCCCGCCGCAACCTTTGTGAAACGCTTCACAAGCCAGGGCGGCGAGGTCGCGACCCCCGACCCGGACCGGTCCCCGCGCGACTGGCTGACCTCGTTCCTTGAAGGCCTGGGTGACGACGTGACGACCATCGCCATCGGCGCCGATGTACCCACACGGTTGCAGCCACGGTCGCCGGATGTGCCACCTGCGGATGCCGGCACCGCGCGCGAAGAATCGCCCGGACAGTTACACTACCTGATCGCCCCCGCGGTGTCCCGGAACTCTGTCGAACCCATGCGCCACGTTGCCCC
This sequence comes from Gemmatimonadota bacterium, assembly GCA_028874995.1. Taxonomy (GTDB): domain Bacteria; phylum Gemmatimonadota; class Gemmatimonadetes; order Longimicrobiales; family Gaopeijiaceae; genus Bin94. Next base: position 12,571 of record JAPPGM010000186.1, read on the forward strand.
CGCCGCACAGGCCGCCGTGGGGGTTTCCCTAGCGTGGGGCGCGGTGGCGGAGACGGGCAGCCTCATCCTCCCCTCGACCGGGACACGGGCGGTGCAACTGCTCCCTCCGGTCCACATCGTCTGGGTGCCCGCCGACCGCGTCTTCGCCAGGCTTGAAGACGCGCTCATCGAGTTGCAACCGCGATTGCCGGCGGGTGTGGGCCTGCACTCCGGCCCGAGCAAGTCCGCCGACATCGGGCAGACGGTCGTGACCGGGGTACACGGGCCAGGGCGGAGCATCGCGGTGCTGGAGGGCTGATACCGGCAGTGCCCGCATGGCGCCGCCCGAAAACCGTGAGGCTTCAGTCCGCGGGATGCCCGGGGGCACAGCCCACCGGGCCGTCAACCATGCCGCTTCCTGCGCCCCTCGCTGTGTCGTCCGATGGCCCGGACCATCCCCCATAGCGCCAGGGCCACCGAGGGCACGAAGACCACCCCGATCGTCATGGCACCCAGCACGGCGAACGCGCCAAAGAGACCCGCGGCCAGGGCACGGAGCAGAACCGCGCCCTTCCAGGTGGTCGCCCAGAAGGGCAGGATGGCCGCGAGCACCGGAACCAGGTGTATCAGCCCGAATCGGTTCGCGTAGAGAACGATGAGAACGAGCCCCGGCACCACGGCGACTGCAGCGGCAATGGTTGGCAGGTCGCAGTTCGGGCGGTTTATTGCGGACTCGCAGGCGGATCGGTTCATCATCGTCCTCCTCGCCGGGGGAAGGCCAGTTCGCTGACTTGCCGCCACGGCACAAGCCGCCCCGCAGTGCGCTCCTGAAGTTCGCTGCCTCCGTAGACGACCGCCACTTCGGGAGCGGATCCACCTCCCCGGGCCCGGGCGACATCCGCAAAATGGCCCCGCACCCGCGCCGCACCCCGGAACAGGCTCGGACCCGGCGTCGCCGCCGCCTTGGCCTCCACGAGAGTCAGTCCGTCGGGCGATTCAATGACCAGATCAGCCTCAGCTCCGTTTCGGTCCCGGTAGAAGGACAGGCCCCCGGGTTCCCCGCGGTTCATGCGATGTTTGACGATCTCGGAGATCACCCACGTCTCGAAAATGGGCCCACGCAACGGGTGCGACCGGAGCTGTCCGGGTTCACGGATCCCCAGCAACCAGCAGACCAGGCCGGTGTCGTGGAAATACAGCTTCGGCATCTTGACCAGGCGTTTGCGCAGGTTGGCGTGAAAGGCCAGCAGGCGAAAGGCGATGAAACTCGTCTCGAGCACGCTCAACCAGGCCTTGGCAGTGGGTTGGGAGATGCCGCAGTCGCCTGCCAGAGACGAATAGTTCAGCAACTGTCCGGTACGGCCCGCGCAGAGTTGGACGAAACGTTGAAACATCGCGAGGTCGCCGATGTTGCTGATGGCACGGACGTCCCGCTCGATGTAGGTGGCGATGTAGGACCGGAGCCACCGCGAAGGGGCGAGATGCCGGTCGAAGATGCGCGGATAGCCGCCGCTGAACATAGCCTCTTCCATGCACATGGGATGGTGGTCGAAACGCGTGACCTCGTCCCACGTCAGCGGCAGCAGATGGAGCACCTCGGTGCGGCCCGCCAATGACTGGCTGACCGATTCCAGGAGCGCCAGGTTCTGCGACCCGGTCAGGATCCATCTTCCCGGGGTGGGATCTTCGTCGATGATCCCCTGCAGGTACGAGAGCAGACCGGGGGCATGTTGGACTTCGTCAATGACCGCTCCTTCCGGGAAGCGGGCCAGAAATCGAAGTGGATCATCAAGTGCGAAAGCCCGCTCGTCGAGGGCTTCAAGGGTTCTGTACGAATGATCGGGAAACACCGCCCGGCACAACGTGGTCTTGCCACTCTGCCGGGGGCCGGTGAGGGTGACGACGGGGGCCTGGGTCGCTGCCCGGGCGAGTTCCGGAGCGAGATCGCGGGGTATCATGCGATCAATGGTAGCGAAAGTACTAGGCTATTTCAAGATTTGTATTTGAATTGACCTATTCGACATGATTCCAGCAAGTCGGTGTATACAGGCCTCGCTCACCTGACAGGCGGCAAGATCGCGGGGATTCCTTGACGGGCTTGGGTCGCCGCCCCTCACTTGCTCAGCGGACACCCCCACACTCGCGGAGCCTCCACATGCCCAATCGGCATGACCACGGCCACGCCACGCCCCCCGAAGCCCGCTCCGGCCTCGACCCTTTCGAAAAGGCCGAACTCCCCCCACCCCCACGCCCGCGCGGCCTTTCCTGGATCGGCGTCGTCGGCCCCGGCGTCATCGTCCTCGGCGCCTCGATCGGGAGCGGGGAGTTCCTGCTCGGTCCCGCCGCATTCGTCCAGTACGGTCTGGTGCTGCTCTGGGTGACCCTGGTCGCGGCCTTCCTCCAGACCGTCTTCAACACGGAACTCATGCGCTGGACAATGGCCACGGGGGAACCGGTCGTGACGGGGTTCATGCGGACCGGGCGGTGGGCGCCGTTCTGGGCCTGGTTCTACGCCTTGCTGTATTTCCTGCAGGTCGGGTGGCCCGGTTGGGCGGGGGCGGCCGCGGGCGCCATTTTCTTCCTCATCTTCCGCGACCTCGCGGGCCCTGATCAGGCCAATCTCGTCTACCTGATCGGGGTGGGCACCTTCGTCGTGTGCGTGGCGATCCTGCTGTTCGGCAAACGCATCGAGCGCACACTCGAGATTCTCAACTGGGTGTTGGTGGCGGCGATCATCGGAGGGTTCCTGATCCTGGCCGCGATCTTCGTGTCGCCCGACACCTGGGTGTCGGCAGGGGCGGGACTCGTTGGCTACGACCCTACGGCCGGCGCCTTCCGCTTCATCCCGGAAGGAGTGGACTGGTTCCTGATCGGGGCCTTCGCGGCGTACTCGGGTGCGGGCGGAGTGATCAACCTCACGCTCTCCAACTGGGCCCGCGACAAGGGCTATGGAATGGGCGGACGGGCCGGGTACATTCCGGCCGCGTTGGGCGGCGAACGCACACGGCTCGCAACCACCGGGTACACCTTCGAACCCACACCGGAGGCGATGGAGCGGTGGAAGGGCTGGTGGAGGATCGTGCGCGCCGACCAGTGGATCGTCTACTTCGTCGGAGCAATGCTGGGCATGGTCCTCCCGGCCGTGCTCTACGTCACCTTCATCGAGGGCGGTACCGACATCCGCGGCCTGTCGGTCGCGGCCGCCCTGGCCGACGCCATGGCGACCCGCGAAGGCGCCATCTTCGGCGGAGCGATCGCGCTCATGGGCGTGTGGGTGCTCTTCAAGACCCAGCTGGACATCATCGAAGGGATGACCCGCTCGATCACCGACATACTGTGGACCGGATCGCGCCGCGTGAGAGAGGTGCGCGGCGGCGACGTCCGCTTCGTCTACTACACGGTCCTGGGCCTGCTCGCGCTCTGGGGCATCGTGGCACTGGCCCTGGCACAGCCGATCTTTCTGCTGCAGCTGGGCGCGAACATGGCGGGAATCGTCTTCGTCGTGTCGTCGCTGCACCTGCTCCACATCAACACGCGGCTCCTCCCGCCCGAGATTCGGCCCCCGCTTTGGCGGAGGGTGGCGCTGGTCGCGATGTCGCTGTTCTACGGGGCGTTCGTGTTGCTCTGGCTGTGGGGTGGGCCGGTGTAGCATTCCATCGACCCCCCCCCCCGGAGCCCGGCGGCCTCGTCCACGGACTGCTGTCCCCCGCTCAATCGGACGAAAGAAACGCAGCCGCCCACTCGTCGGCCTGGCTCTCGATATCGTCGGCATCGCCGTTGTCCGGCTGCTCATCCGGCCTTTCCGGATCCACGAACACGACCTTCTTGCTGTGGAGCAGGAGGTGGGCCGCCTGGTGGAAGAAGGTCAGCCAGAATCGATGGGCTTCCCCGTCCGCGCGCCCCAGCTGAATCAACGCCTTTCGGGGTGTCAGCCATCGTGCAGCTCCGGCGATGGCGGCGTTGGCGAGCGGCTCGACTTCGACCAGTGCCACGCCGGCCACCTGGCACAACTCCCGCGCCAGCTTACGGGCCTTCGCGTCGCGCCGCCGGATCAGCGCGGCAATCCGAATCAGCGCCTTCCTGAACCCGACGCCGTCGTACTCGCCGCAGAGGATGTCGTCGGCGCCGACCTCCCCCAACCGTAGCCAGGTGGCAAGGGCGATGTCGTCGATGTCGACGCCGGGCGTCTTCCGAATCGCGACCCGCACCGACCCGTACCAGTCCCGCCACGCGCGGGCGGAACCGACCCCGAAGAAGGCGAGAAGCTGGTCGGTCGTCTCGGCCACGGTACCCCGACGCTCAACCATCCCGCGTTCGATGAGTTCGCCCACGGGGAACGTCGTGAGCCAGTCGCGGTGCGCTTCGGCCCGCTCGGCGTCCGCGCGGCGCGCCAGAAGGAGGCGGTAGTCGCTCTCGATGCCGAGCCAGACGTTGGACGGCAGGCCCAGGACGCGCTCCAGCTGTAGCGCGGTTTCCGGCTGAATCGGCGCCTTCCCCGTGACGATCTCGCTGATCAGCTTCGCAGACCTCCCACACCGGCGCGCGCACTCGGCCTGCGACATCTCCCGGGCCGCCAGGTGGGTGGCCAGCAACTCCCCGGGGGGAATCGCGGTCTTGCGCGCACTAGGGCTGGCCGCTGTCGTGGGGACCATCGTATCTCCATTCCCAGGCTCGAACCCGGTGCGGCCGCCACTTCCCGAACCGCCATCCCTGCCCGAAGCTGCAGTTGCATGGTTCCGCTCCGGTACCTCCGTCGCGTCCGGCTGTGCAACCCCCGCTTCCGTGCGATGTTCCGACGTTCCGTCCCTCATCTCTCCCCGACCCTCTCTTCCCTTGTTTCCCGCGGATTCCAGCACAACCGGTCAGGACGTCACCGCCTCACGATCCTTTGCAACTCGATCTCGAAGATGAGCGGCTCGTTGGGACCGACGACACCTTCGACGCCGCGCTCGCCGTATCCGAGCTCGGCGGGTACTGCGACGCGGAAGTGGCTGCCCACCTTCATCAGCTGCAGCGCTTCCTGGAAGCCGCGGACCAGTTCCCGGATGACGAGCACCTCCGGCTCGCCGTTCCTGTAGGTGGAGTCGACGACGGTGCCGTCCGTCAGGGTGCAGCTGTAGTGCACCTGGACCCGGTCCCCCATGATGGGCCTCCGGCCGGTTCCCTCCCGCAGAATCTTGTACTTGAGCCCGCTCCGGGTGGTGATGACGCCTTCCTCATTGGGGGCGGCGTCTTCGATCGCGGGTGTGCCTCCTGTGCCCCCGGCACATGCGGAGCCGACCAGGGTCGAGACTGCGAGGGCTGCGGCGAGGGCGTGTCGCATGGCGTGGCGGGTATGGCGAAGGTGTGACGTTTTCCGGCAGGGAATCTGGGGGTGGGGCGGACGCGGTGCCAGTGTGGGCGCGCGATGAGAAACATTGTCCCGCGGGCCGGTTTGTCCGCCACTTTCGGCCAATTGTGGCGGACAAGGGGTCTCTCCTCGCCTCCGATCCGGTTATCATGGCAACCGGCGGTCCGCGACCCGCGAACCCCCCGCGCACCGCCGACCCCGCTCACGTCCCGGCCCGTATGAACAAGCCATCCGCCGAACCGCCACCCGCCGCCCCACCCAAGCGCCTCCACCGCAACGTGTGGGCGACGAGCGGCACGAGCTTCTTCACCGACGTGTCGAGCGAGATGCTTCTGAACGTCCTGCCCCTTTTCCTCTCGAATGTGCTGGGTGTTCGGATCTGGGCGGTCGGGGTGGTCGAGGGGTTTGCCGAGGCGACCTCCAGCATCCTGAAGCTGTATTCGGGATGGCTGTCGGACCGGCTCGGGACGCGCAAGTGGCCCGCCGTGGCCGGGTACGCGATCTCGGCGCTCTCCAAGCCGTTCTACTACATCGCGTCCACTTGGGGGGCGGTGGCCGCGATCCGGTGGGGGGACCGGGTGGGGAAGGGGGTGCGGACGGCGCCGCGTGATGCCCTGCTGGCCGATTCCACGCCCGCGGGGCGCAGGGGACTCGCATTCGGGTTGCACAGGGCGGCGGATACGGCCGGGGCGGTCATCGGGATCGGGGTATCGATCTGGGTGGTGGGGCAGGTGCAGGGTGGGGGAGTGCTTCTCGAAGCGGAGACGTTTCGCAACCTGGTCCTGTGGAGCCTGGTGCCCGCGTTTCTGGGCGTGGCGGTTCTGGCGATCGGTGCGCGGGATGTGCGATCGCGGGCGGCCGGGCGAGGCGATGGCGGCAGGGGTCGGGCAGATGGACCGGATCCGGGGGCCGCCGCCAGACGCCCCCGACTTCGCCTGCGCGGGCCGGGCCGCGGTTTCGCGGCTTTCGTGACCTGTTCCGTGATCTTCGAGCTCGGCAACTCCGCCGACGCCTTTCTTGTCCTCAGGGCGCAGGAACGCGGTCTCTCGGTGGTGGGCATCCTGTGGCTGCTGCTCGCCTTCAACGTGGTCTACGCGCTGGTGTCCACGCCCGCCGGTTCGCTCGCCGACCGGATCCCCCGCAAACGGCTGGTGGCTGGTGCCTGGGGGCTCTACGCGCTCATCTACCTCGGCTTCGCCCTCGCCGACACGGTCACGCATGTCACAGTTCTCTACCTCATGTACGGCTGCTATCACGGCCTCGTGGCGGGCGCGGCCAAGGCGCTGGTCGCCGACCTCGTGCCGGCGGCGCGTCGCGGCACCGCATACGGTGGCTACGCGGCCGCGATCGGGCTCGCCACGCTCCCCGCCTCACTCCTCGCGGGCGTGCTCTGGGAGGGACTCTTCGCATGGCAGGGCTTCGGCCCGGCCGCCCCCTTCGTCTTCGGCGCGGCGATGGCGGCGCTCGCGGCCGTTCTGCTGTTGGTGCTGGTTCCCAACGCGCGAACCGCCCGGAGCGGGTGACCCCTTTCGCGATGACCGCTACCCCGGCGGCGCGAAGCGTACCAGCACCGGGATGTGGTCGCTGACCGTTTCCAGGTAGTCGGTGATGTACTCGTCCACCCTGTAGGCGAGGGCCGATTCGGCCTCGTAGTACACCATCGCCTCGTTCGACCCCAGGATGTGATCGATCACTTCGTTGAAACGCAGATGCGACGTGGCGCCCGCCTCGCTCAGCTCGCCGGTGGGGAAGACCCAGTCGGGCCCGTCGTCCACGAACACGCGGTAAGGCGTGTCCCGCCCCTCGGTGATCGACTCGTCGACGTCGTCGTTCCAGTCGCCCGGAATCAGTACAAGATCATCGACCAGCGCCGAATCGACGTACGCCTTCAGGCCGACGGCGGCCGCGAGCCGCTTGTTGTACGAGGCGGTGTCCGCGCTCGCCTTCGCGTGTAGCGAAAGGACCACGGCGTCGCGCGTGGAACCTCCCTGAGTGAGCCGGATGCGCACTTCCAGGGGCGGGCGTCCGGCGAACGCGGTGTTGAGTTCGGTCAGCACCAGTTGCGCGCTCGTGACCGACACGATCGCGCTCTTGTAGATGATCCCGACCTTCTGTTCCCCGCCGGTGTAGTAGTCCGACCCGTGCGTGACGCTGGAATCGTTGGAGAGCAGCCCGGCATACCCCGGAAGGTGGGAGAGCAGTTCGTCGAACGTCTCGTTGCTCGTCACCTCCTGCACGCTCCAGAGATCCGCGTCGGTTCCCTTGATCACATCGCGGATGCGGGCCATCTGCAGCTTCTCGTCGGTTGGCCCCGCGCCGGGCGACCCGAAGTACAGGAGGTTCCAGGTGACCACATCCAGCGTGGAGGCGGTCCCCTGCGCGGGAATCGCGATCGGTTCCGGCAGCGAATCCGGATCGGGGTCGGGGTCCGGGTCGGGGTCCACGGGCGTGGGCCCGCCGCCGCAGGCCATCAGGAACAGCGGAAGTGTCCAGACAGGCAACGTTTGCCAGCGGGTCGTGCCGTGCGGCGCAATCATTCGTACTATCTTTCTGTGGCGGGCGTAGGACTGCTTCGGAAAATCTGATACCTTGCACATTTGACAGGCAATAACCGAAAGAGGAGTCCCAGCAATGAAATCATGGATCCGCGCTCTGTCGAAGGAGGCGTGGGCGCCGGCCATGGCCTGTGCCGTGGCCGCTCTCGGCGCCGCATCCGTGTCCGCCCAGGAATTCCGGGCCCGCCAGGGTTCCACGGTCACCCTGGGCGCGCGAGTGCAGGCCCAGTTCGAAGCGTCCGGCTCCGACGATACGCCGTCCTCGTTCTTCATCCGGCGCGCCTGGGTCACCATCGACGGCCGGCTCAACGACTGGGTCTCGGCGCGGGCCCAATACGACATCAACGGGGACAAGGTGCTCGAAGCCTACCTCGCGTTGAACGCGTCGGACAACGTTCAGTTCCAGCTGGGGCAGTTCAAGCGCGCGATCTCGACGTTCTGGCTGGCGGCCAACTTCGACCTTCCCCTGATCGAACGTGACGGCCGCGTGCCGGATGTTCCCTCCTGTCCGGGACTCCGCAACATCTGTTCGTTCGGTGCCCTCACCGGGGGACTCGGCCTGGACGGTTATGAACCCGGCATCCTCCTCAACGGCCGCTTCTCCGACCGCGCCAGCCTCCGGGTGACGCTCACCAACGGCGAGGGCATCAACGGAAAGGACAGGAACTCGGCAAAGTCGACCTCCGCGCGGCTGACTCTCGGGGTGGGCTCGAACAGCCGCTTCCACGCCTACACGGTCCTGGACGAGACCGTGGGCCGGCGCGACGAAACGAAGTGGGTACCGGCCTACGGACTGGAGTACGAGCTGGGTGGTTGGCGCGACGGCCTGCATTTGCTGGTCAGTGGTGTGCGGGGGCGCAACTGGAGGGCCGAGGCGAGCGCATTGGACGACACCGACCAGGCGAGTTTCATGGCGTTCCAGGGAATGGCCCTGTGGTACAAGCCGCTTTCAGGGGACGGCTTCGAGGCCATCGAGCCGCTGCTCCGCGTCAGCTGGGCGACCTCCCAGACCGGGGACAACCTCTTCGAGGGCGACATCGTGGTCAACAACGACATGAACGGCCTGCTCATTACACCCGGTTTCATGCTGTATGCGACCGGCAGGACCGGCATCTCGACGAACCTCGACATCTACACTTCGTCGCTCACGGTCGGTGAGGGGGCGTACGAGAATGACACCTCCGGGCCGGACTGGTCGCTCAGGGTGCAGGCGTTCGTGGCGTTTTAGAACCTGCCCTCCCGGCCAGGCGCGGCAAGGGTCTCCAGCCGCTCCACCGCCTCGTCGAAGCGCGCCTCCAGATGCGGAATACTCGCACCCGCATACCCTGTCCGCAGCCGGCTCCGCGCAACGATCAGAACCTCAAGCAACTCCTGCGCCGCCTCGCGCAGGGCCACCGGATCCGTGCTTCCCCGCCCTCCGATCCAGACGGGGGCGGTGTGGGCGTAGGGTTCGGTATCCATCGACGGCCACCGGGTCTCGCCACCGCGGGCACGCGCCGCAATCCAGCCGCCGGTCGCAAGCTCGATCTCGCCCGTGTAGGTTCGCCTGCCGGGCGACGCAATGCCTGAACGGGACGCGACCACGCGCCCATTGACGAGGATCTCGACCGTGTCGACTTCGGTGGCGGTGGCGACGTCGAGTGACCACGAGACCGGGCCCGGATCCACGACCCCGCCGGGACGCGCGCCGTCCACCCGGAGTTCGAGGAAGGGACCGTTGGTCACGAAGGAGCGGCCTTCCCGCAGCGCCTCGATGTAGACAGGCCAGTTCAGCTCGGCACCAGTGTACGCGTACACCCGCGTCGTCCCCACCGCCATGGTACGGTACAGGTTCAGCATCACATCGGTGCCCGCCGATGGTGCGATCGTCACGCCGAGGTTGAGCAGGCGGTGCCAGAGCGCCGCCGTCCCTTCGGAGCTGCTCCACAGGCACATGATCTCGAGCGCATCGACGTCGCCCAACACCGCGTCGGCCACGAGCTCCACAGGCACACTCTGCCGCCCGAGCAACGAAAACGGGTCCCTCGACGACACGGGATGGACATAGAATCCCATCCCGCCATGGCCATGCGCATACTCCAGCACCTCGGCATTGGTCCGGTCGTCGCGGCCGTACACCTCGTACCCGGGTCCCCAGACCCACGGCCAATACAGCTCGGGGATCTCGATCAGCCCGATGTGGCCCAGGAAGTGCGACCGGATCTCCTGGCCGAACCGAATGAACGGAGAGCCGTCCGACTTCTCCCACCCCCAGAAGTCCTGGTCCTCGTAGCGGTTGTGCAGGTTCGCCAGGAGGGGCGTGGCCATGTCGAGGGCCTCGCCGGCCATCTTCGGGACCATGTCCGCGGGGTCGAGGTCGTACTGGCCGCCGTAGTTGAGGTGGAAGTGATGGTCACCGGAGGCCCAGCCCTCGACCCGTGCTTCCCACACGGGGGTCAGGGCGAGTTCGACTTCTGTGACCGCGCCGGCCGCGGCGGTCACGGTGAGGGTTGCCTCAGGTGTGGCAAGGCCCTGCACGGCGGAGACGGTGACTTCGCCCGCGGGGACGGTGACCTCGATCAGTCCATGGCTGTAGAAGAAAACGCGGCCGTTCGCGCCGTCAAAGTGGGCGGCGCCGTGGTCGGGGACGGCCGGGTGACCGGATTCGTCGACGACGCTGAGGCGGGCCGGGGCCAAGGACCCTTGAGCGGAGCGAAGTACCGGGTGGACTCCGGTCCGCCCGACCATGCGGGTGCGGATGCGCAGTCGCGCCGTCTCATCCCGCCATTGCCAGACGGAGACATCGACATCCTCTACAGGGCCACCGGTCGCGGCCACCCGCTTCAAGTGCATGACTTCACCGTCGTCCGCCTCGGAAAAGTAGATCCAGCGGCCATCGGCGCTCCACGTCGGCGTGAGCGGCAGCCCGCCACCGATGAGGAGCACCGAGGGGTCGGGTTGCTGTACGCTGTGGACGCGCAGATCCCACCCCCGTTGGGTGGGGTGGCCGAGGACGAAACCCGCCCCATCGGGACTGACCGCCGGTCTGGCCATCGACATGATGCTTCCCGAAACCAGCACGCGGGGTTCGCCGCCGTCGTGCGGCCGCAACTCGACGCGGTCGCCGCCCCGCTTGGCGAGCAGGATCACATCGTCGGTTTCAGGCACTGGCTGCGGCCGCATCTCGATGCCCGGCTCGGCTGTGATCGGGACCTCCCTTCCCGACGCCACGTCCAGCGCCCACACGTCGAGCGTACCCGCCCTGCCGGAGACGTAGTACAGCGTCCCGCCATCGGGGGAGTAGGCGGGATCCAGGTCGAGCGCGGGCGAGTCAATGGTGCGCAACTCCTCGCCGGATTCGGCACCGAGGACCACGATCCGGGTGTCGTGGTCGTTGTCACGCACAATGGCGAGGCGGTTGCCGGAGGGATGCCACGCCGGACGGGAGTCGAGATCGCGGCCATGGGTGAGTTGCCGTGCCGTCCGGGACTCCAGGTCCATGATCCAGATCCAGCCGCGCGCCGAAAAGGCTAGGTGGCGCCCGTCGGGCGGACGCAAGTAAGTTCGCATCTGCCCATGGATGTTGAACTTAC
>JAPPGM010000017.1 GCA_028874995.1 Gemmatimonadota bacterium
GGTCGATCTTCCAGTACCACTGCGTGTAGGTCGAGAGCGGCAGGTCGATCCGGGCGAGTTCGCGGGCCACGTTCTCGCCGACGAGCCAACCGTAGTCGCCAGCCGCCCGCGTGCGGACCTCCTCCCAGCGGCGCATGGCCTCGCGGTAGAACTCGGGGCTGACGGACCCGGGAGCGCGGCCCTGGTTGCTGACGCCGCTCTGCAGCGAGAACTGGTCCTGCTCGGGGCTGTAGAAGAGGAGCGGCATGAGCGAATAGCGGCCGCTGTATTCGTTGACGGAGTTGTGCGTGATGATGCCGTTGGCGACGAAATTGTGGTGCGGGCCCTCCACCTCCAGGTCGTAGGTTTCTCGTTCGCCGACGTACTCGAAGCGGGCGACGCGGACGAGTTTGGTAGTGTCCAACCGGTTCCAGGGGATCCGGGGTCGCGGAGTCCATTCAGCCTTGACTGGCGGGCCACCGAATCGTTCTACGAATTCCAGCTCGCGACCGGCGATCGAGCGGTGGCACTCACCGCACAGCGTTGTGAGATTCGCGGGATCCCGGGCCCGGTCCAGGTCCGCCCAGACCGGCACTATGTGATGGCAATGCAATTCGGATGCCCGCTCTTCGCACAGCTGGCAGGTCCAGCCGTTTCCTGAATGGATCTTGGGGGCGACCTGGGTGGTCCAACGTCCAATCGCATCTCGATCGGTCGAAGCGCCGCCGCGCCAGAAGTTCGATGCTGGCCCGCTACGTGCTGCCCGGACAGCATCCAGAAAGTCCGAAGATGGCTCGCGAGGACCAAGCTGGTACGTTTTTCCCTTGTTCCAGGGCTCAGACCCGCCCTTGAACGCTCCCCGTCCCGGCTCCGTCAGACGGTAGTGGCGAAGCCACTTGCGGATCGTATGCGTCGTGACGCCACACGCCTCTGCCAGATCACCCAACGAGCGCTTGTGCCCGCGGTATTCGCGCTGTAGCCAGGTCGGGTCCCGGTAAAGCTCCGGGCGCCTCTCCACCGCACCGTTCACCTGCACGAAGTAGTCGCCTTGCCTCCAGACGGCACGACCGCCCGTCTCCCTCAGCCCGGTGGCGCCCCGGAGCGTGTCCCAACCTCCCGCGAACAGGAATCGGTGATCGGCCGTCGCCTCGATCCACTTGCCGTCTTCCAGGAGCATTCTGAACAACGGTTTCACGCCATTTCGGTACACGTCCACGATGCGGGTGTGCTGGAGTGCCAGCGTATCCTCGTTTGCCTGTCTCAGCTTCATTCGCTTGACGCGGTCGCGTCTGAAAAAGGGGTTCCGCTGCTTGTCGGGCCGAGTCTTGTTCCCGATGGGCTGGAACCGGCGCCAGATCTCCTCGATGCGCAGCTTGTAGAGCTGGCGGCGTCCTCTCTCTTCCGCACCCGGCAGGTCGAAGTGGATCTCGGTGCCCTCGGCCAGGCAGGCCGTCCGGTGCCGCACCCACTGCCGCGCCACGAACATCGGCATCGCGCAGTGGAACTTGAACTCGACCATCTCCGACGGGGTCGTGTGGAGGTGGCGGCGCAGGTAGCGGATCAGGCCCCGCGTGGCCGAGACCTTGCGGGTGCCGTAGCCGTAGCTGACGCGGGCGGCGCGCTCGACGGAGTCGTCGGTGCCCATGTAGTCGACCAGCGCGACGAAGCCGTGGTCGAGGACGGGGAAGTAGCCGCCCAGGATCTCCTCGGCGGCGGCGACGGTGGGGCGTCTCGTGGGGTGAGTGCCGGGCGACATGCGGGGTAATCTACCGCACCCGCGCCGCCTTCGCCGCCTTCCGCCGACGGCTCACATCCAGCTCGCGCTTGCGCAGCCGGATCGCGTCGGGCGTGACCTCGATCAGCTCGTCGTCCTCGATGAAGTCGAGTGCCTGTTCCAGCGTCATGCGGAGCGGCGGCTCGAGGCGGACATTCTCGTCGGCCGCGGCGGCGCGCATGTTGGTGAGCTTCTTGTTGCGGCTGATGTTCACATCCATGTCGCCGGGACGGGCGTTTTCGCCGACGATCATGCCGTTGTAGCACTCGGTTCCCGGCTCCACGAACATCGTACCCCGCTCCTGCAGGCCGAAGATCGCGAAGGCCACTGCCCTGCCGGGACGGTCGGCCACCATCGTGCCGCGGCCGCGTCCCCGGATGGAACCCGCCCAGGCATCCCACCGGTCGAAGCGATGGTGCAGGATGCCGTCGCCGCGCGTGTCGGTCAGGAACTCGGTGCGGTAGCCGAACAGCCCCCGGGCGGGCACGCTGAACTCGAGGCGGGTGGTCCCCGAATCCCCCACCGGCTTCATCGACACCAGTCTGCCTCGACGCCGGGCGAGCTTGTCGATCACGGACCCGGCGAGGTCCGACGGCACCTCGGCCACGACTTCTTCCCAAGGCTCCAGGAGGCCCACGTCCGCAGCCGCGCGCGTCAGGACCCGGGGACGCGAGACCTGGAACTCGTAGCCCTCGCGGCGCATCGTCTCCATGAGGATCGTCAGGTGCAGTTCGCCGCGTCCGCTCACCGCAAAGGTGTCGGGCCGGCCGGTGTCTTCGACGCGCAGCGCCACGTTGCGTTCCAGCTCGCGGACGAGGCGGTCGCGGAGCTGGCGGGTGGTCACGTATTTCCCCGCGCGGCCCGCGAAGGGCGAATCGTTGACCACGAAGTCCACGGAAATCGTCGGCTCCTCGACCGCGATGCCGCTCAGCCGCTCGGGTCGCGCGGGGTCGGCCAGCGTGTCGCCGATCTCGATCCCTTCCGGTCCCGAAAGTCCGATGATGTCGCCGGCATGCGCCTCCTCGATGTCGACCCGGTCGAGTCCGCTGAAGGTGTAGAGCCCCGTCACCCGCAAACCCATCCCCCGCTCCCCGCCCCGCCGCCCCCTCCGGGGACGATCGTCCCCCCGTCCCCCACCGTCCGAACCCGGCGGCGCCAGGCGCACCACGCGCTCACCGATGCGCACCCCGCCCCGCTCCACCCGCCCGATCGCGATCCGCCCCACGTACGACGAGTGGTCCAGCGTCGAGACCAGCATCTGGAACGCCCCGTCCGCGTCCACGCGCGGCGGCGGAATGTGCTCGACCACCGCCTCGAAGAGCGGCGCCAGTCCGGTCCCCCTCGCCCCCGGCTCGCCTACCACCCATCCCTCCCGCCCCACCCCGTACAGGAACGGGGCGTCGAGCTGCGCGTCGTCGGCCTCGAGGTCCATCAGGAGCTCCAGCACCTCGTCGTGAACCTCCTCGGGGCGCGCGTCCGACCGGTCCACCTTGTTCACGACGACCACCGGCAGCAGACCCAACGCGAGCGCCTTCCGGGTCACGAAGCGGGTCTGCGGCATCGGTCCCTCGGCGGCATCCACCAGGAGCAACACGCCGTCGACCATGCGCAGAATCCGCTCCACCTCGCCGCCGAAGTCCGCGTGCCCGGGTGTATCGACGATGTTGATCTTGGTGCCGTGCCACTCGACGGCGGTGTTCTTGGAGAGGATCGTGATGCCGCGCTCCCGCTCCAGCGGGTTGGAATCGAGGACGCGCTCGCCCACCACCTGTCCCTCGCGGAGGACCCCCGCCTGGCGGAACATCTGGTCGACCAGCGTGGTCTTGCCGTGGTCGACGTGGGCGATGATCGCGATGTTGCGAAGACTCTTCACCTGCGTGAGGAACCGCTCCCACCCGGCGTGTCCGTGCGCGTGAAGGTGAGGGTGGCGACCGGTGCCTCCGAGAATGGCGCCAGGCCCCGGAGGCTCGTGATCGGCTCCTTGGGCGAGGTGTTGGCGTTGCCGGCGGTGTAGGACGTCCCGCTGTCGGAGCCCGCGTCGAGCGGGAAGAGGATGACCTGCCGGCTCTCGGTCCACTGCCCGACCCCGTTCAGCATGGACAGGCCCGTCACCCCCGTGAACCAGTCGGGACTGGGCGCGATCATCGAGACCAGCGTGATGAGCGGATCGTCCAGGCTGACCTCGACGTCCCGGATCCTCACGCTTCCCGGGCTGCCGCTTCCGCTGCCGTTGATGACCGAGAGCGCGTTGGCGGGAATCTGGTCATTGATCTCCGTCGACAACGTGCCCGTGGCCCCCGTCTCGGCCATGCTCTCCATGCCGGCACTCGCGGTCTCGCCCATCTCCCAGAAACTGGCGCGGCTGCTGTGCACGGCACCGATCAGCGGCGACCAGTGCGCACCTCCGGGGAAGTTGTCCGGGTGCGTGGTGGAACTCCAAGTGGCGCTGAAATCGATCCGGTACGTCGCACTCTCGGAGGGAGGATCGAGCGTACCCGCCGCCGCGGCGAACTCGGCGGAGATGCCGTCCTCCAGCGACGCGGAGAGCAGCTGCACTCCCGAGCCGGCGCCGAGGGTCCACGACGACCACGCCAGTCCGTCGGAGAGGGTCACGGCGGTGGCCGGATCGGCCGACCCGTCGCCGGCCGCAGCCTCGAAGCTGACCTGCAACCCCTCGATCGGAGCGCCCGCGGCGTCTTCGGCGCGCACGACCAGCGGGTCCGCGAGGGTCTCGCCGGCCGCGCCGTCCTGGCCGTCGCCCAGGAATGCGACGAGCGCGAAGGGCAGCTGGTCGACGCTGACCGTGGCGTCGGCACTCAGGTCCCCGAAGGACGCGATGAGGATGCTCTCGCCGCCGCCGGTCGCGGTGACCTCGCCATCGGACGACACCGTGAAAACGGCGAGATCGCTGGATGTCCAGGTCACGGTTGCATCGAAGATGTCGCCGTTCTGGTCGGTGACCACGGCCCTGAACTCGGCCGTGGCGCCCACGTAGGTCAATGTGGCCGACTCGGGGGTGATGACGATCGTCGTGGGCTCAAGCGGGGTGCGGTCGGGTCCGAGGTCGGTCTTGGAGCAGGCGGCGAGGGCGAGGGCGGCGAGGACGCACCAGGCTGCGAGGCGTGTGTCTTTCATGTGCTTCATGGTTTCAGCTGACTTCCGGCCTGCTTCAGGATCGTGTTCGCGAGATGTCGACTGTACAGGTTGCCCGAAACCAGGCCCACCGACGGCCACCAGGGTTAATCTACCCCCATATCCGGCAATGGACGATCACCCCCGATGCCGGCACCTTGATCCAAGGCATCGAAAATGCCATTTTCCATACCATGAAAACTACCATTGACAAGGCTGGCCGCCTGGTTGTCCCCAAAGCGGTTCGTGAGGCCACCCGGCTGCGTCCCGGAACGCAGGTTCGATTCCGGGTTCGAGATGGCCGCATCGAGATCGAGCCTGTGCCCCTGGATGTATCCCTCGAGCGGCATGGCTCCACGGTGGTGGCGGTTCCGAGAGACGGACAACCGGCATTGACCGCGGCGGAGGTTGAGGAGACGACCATCCGCCTCCGTTCCGGCACTCGGACATCGCGGCGAGATCAACTCGCCGGGTGACTCGATACCTCTGCGACACCAGCGCCCTGGTCGCGACGGTCTGCTCATGGCACGAGCATCACGCGCGGACCCGTGCGGAGATCGAGCGACGGGAGCGGACCGGGGAAGAGCTTGTTCTTGCAGCCCACTCGCTGGCGGAAACGTACGCGGTCCTGACGCGGCTGCCGGCACCGAATCGTCTGCGGTCCGGCGACGCTCTCGCGCTGCTGGAGGCGAATTGGCGTGAAACGCGCGTCGTGCACCTGACGGCGGCCGAGACGTGGCGCGCGTTGCGGAGAGCACAAAGACGCGATGTAATCGGCGGCCAGGCCTACGACATGCTCATCGCCGCCTGCGCGCTCAAGGCCGGCGCCTCGACCATCGTCACCTGGAACGCGCGTCACTTCGCCGCTACGGCTCCCGAGATCAGCGTCGAGACACCGTCCCTGCTCGCCCCCGGCGCCTCCGAAACGCCGAGAAGGCCCTGAGACCAACCCCTCCCACCCCCGAAAGCTCCCGTCATGCGACGACCCCACCGCGCCATTCTGCTGCTCATCCCGGCGATCCCCTTCGCAGTCCTCCTGGCCACCCCGGCCGCGCGCCTGAACCCGGCCACGCCGACCTCGGATCCCGACCCCACCATCTCGGCCGCCCATCCTGACCCAACCATCCCACGCACACCTCCCACCCCCCAGGACCCCACCCTGACCGGTTTCACCGCCGAGCGCGCATCCTGGCACCTGGCCTGCGAGCAGCGCTTCCTCGAACTCCCCCGCAGCGATTCCTTCCGCGAGCACCTGCGCACGATCACCGCCAACCCCCACCCCGCCGGCTCCGCCGCCCAGGTGCGTGTCGGCGAGTATCTCGCGCAGTCCATGGAACGGGCAGGCCTCGAAGTCACCAACTACCCCTACGACGTCTACCTCCCCGAACTCACCGACGACGTCGAGGTCCACATCGTCACGCCCGTGGCCATGCAGCTCTCGAACCGCGAGCCCGCGCTGCCCGAGGACCGCTTCTCGGGCCACCCCGACCTGCTCAACGGTTGGAACGCCTACTCGGGAAGCGGCGACGTGACGGGCGAGGTGGTCTACGCCAACTACGGGCGCCGCGAGGACTACCTGGCCCTCGATTCGATGGGCATCTCCGTCGAGGGGAAGGTCGTGATCGCACGCTACGGCGGGAACTTCCGCGGCTACAAGGTCAAGTTCGCCGAAGAACGCGGCGCGCTGGGCGTCGTCATGTTCAACGACCCCGGCTTTTCGGGACTCGACGCCTACCCCGAAGGCCCCATGATGAGCGGCCAGACCATTCAGCGCGGCTCCGTCCTCACCCTGCCCTGGACCGGCGACCCGCTCACCCCCTTCGTCCCCGCCCTGCCCATCGACGGCGACGTACAGGTTGACCGCCTCGACCCGTCCGAGGTCCCCCTGCACACCATCCCCGTGCTGCCGATCGGCTACGAGGCGGCGACCGAGATCCTGTCGCGCATGACCGGCCCCGACGCGCCGCCCGGCTGGGATGCCCCGATGGAAGTCGAGTACCGCCTGACCGGCGGCCCGGACCTCACGGTGCGCGTGCGGGTGAACCAGCCGAAAAAGCTCACGCGCGCGACCAACGTCGTCGGCACGCTCCGCGGCAGCGAGTTCCCCGACGAGTGGTTCATCCTGGGCGCGCACTACGACCCCTGGGGCTTCGGCGCGATCGACCCGAACGGGGGAACCGCGATGCTGCTCACCCTGGCCGAGGCGCTCGGCGAACTGGCCGCCGACGGGGAGTGCCGTCCGCGCCGCTCGATCATGATCGCGCACTGGGACGCGGAGGAGTACGGGATCATCGGCTCGGTCGAGTGGGTCGAGCACCTGCGCGAGGAGCTGGAGGCCAATGCAATCGCGTACATCAACGCCGACGGAGCGGTGTCGGGGGCGAATTTCGGCGGATCGTCGTCGCCGTCGCTCAAGGGGCAGATCGTCGAGGCGACGAAGGCGGTGACCTATCCCGGCACCGGCGAGCGGCTGTATGACTGGTGGCTGGCGCGGGCCGGCGAGGATGCGGAGGAGCCGGCGCTCGGCAACCTGGGGGGCGGGTCTGATCACGTGGGGTTCTACACGCACGCCGGGGTGCCGTCGGCCGGATTGTCTTCCGGGAACCCGAGCGGGGTCTATCACTCGAACTACGACAACTTCGCGTGGTTCGAGCGCTTCGGGGACACCACCTGGGTGTACGGACCGATGGTCGCGCGGGTTGACGGGGTGGTGGCGCTGCGGTTCGCCAACGCGGACGTGTTGCCGTACGACGTGGCGCGGTATGCGACCGACACACGGACGCATGTGGAAACGCTCTACCGGGTGGCCGAGTCGCGCGGGCTGACGGTGGACTTTGCGCGTCTGGTGGAGTCGACGGCGGAACTGGACGCGGCGGCGGCGGAACTGGTGGCCGCGCGGGAGCGGTGGATCGAGTCGGGGGAGGTGGACGCGGAGCGGGCCGAGACGGTGAACCGGGCGCTCATCGGGCTGGAGAAGGCGTGGCTGAACGACCGGGGGCTGCAGGGGCGGCCGTGGAGCCGCTCGATCTACGTGTCGCCGGATCCGTTCAGCGGGTACGCGTCGTGGATGCTTCCGGGGTTGCGCTACGAGATCGAGACGGACGACCGGGCGGATCTACCGGCGTGGGAGAGGGTGTACATCGGGGCGGTGCGGGCGCTGGCGGGGCGGATGCGGGGGGTGGCGGGGATGATGGGGGAGGGGGCGGAGGCTTGACGGGCTACACTCATATGGCCATAATGGCCAGATGAAACGAGCCAGTGTGAGCGAGGCGAAGAACGGACTCAGCGGATTGCTGAGCGAGGTTCGGCGCGGGGAAGCCGTGTTGATCACGCACCGTGGACGGCCTGTCGCGCGCATCGAGCCCTGCAATGTTGACGGTCTCGACGCCGAGGATGCGATGGCCGAGATGCTGCGACGGGGCGTTGCGGTCCCGCCCCGTGCGCCGCTTGATGTCGAGCGGTTCCTCAGTGCGCCCGTCGCTCAGCTGACGGAGGGTGAGGGGGCCAGCGAGATCATCGTGGCGGAGCGCGGGACGCGCGATTGAAGTACTGGGACTCGTCGGCTCTCGTGGCGCTCGTCGTGGACGAGCCGCGCAGCGCGGAGCGCCGTGCGACCATCCGCCGGGATCCCGTGATCGTAACGTGGTGGGGAAGCCGGATCGAATGCGCATCGGCTCTAAACCGCCTGGAGCGCGATCATCGTTTCGAGGGGGATGGATTCGACCGGTCGATGTACCAGCTGGGGCTGTTGGCCGCGAGCTGGGTCGAGGTCGAGCCTCTGGAGCAGGTGCGCCAGCGGGCGATCAGGCTGCTTCGTCTTCATCCGTTGCGCGCGGCCGACGCGTTGCAGTTGGCGGCGGCGCTGACGGCTTCGGGCGAAGACCCGGAGCGGCTGGATGTGGTGAGCAGCGATGATCGTCTCTCCGCCGCGGCGCGCCGGGAGGGATTCAAGGTGCTGTGAATCCCTCCCCCGCTCCTCGATGTCGACGTTGGCGGAGCGGATCTTGACCCAATCCCGGAACATATAGTATCACTACGTCATGAAAAGTGATACTACACGCGATGAGCGCCCACCATCCGGCCGCTTCATCGTCCGGGTCGCCCCGGAGTTGCATGCCTCGCTGCGCGACGCCGCCCGGGCCGCGGGCACCTCACTCAACCGCCACTGCGCCCGCAAACTCTCGGCTCCGGCGCCCACCCTCGATGAAGAAGCCGTCGCCATCGTGCGGCGAGCCCGGGCCATCGTCGGGGATTCGCTTCTGGGCATCGTCGCCTTCGGCTCCTGGACGCGGGGCGACGAGTCACCCTCCTCGGACCTGGACCTTCTGTTTGTCGCCGACGACAGCTCCGCCGTCACCCGCGACCTCTACCGCAAGTGGGACGCCGAGCCCCCTCTGAGCTGGCACGGCCACCCGGTCTCTCCCCACTTCGCCCATATGCGTCCCGACTACGACCCAGTCTCCGGTTTCTGGGCGGAGGTCGCGCTGGACGGCCTCGTCGTCTTCGATCCGGAGTGGGTCGTGTCGCGGTACCTGGTTACTCTCCGGCGCCGCATCTCGGACGGGGAGATCGAGCGGCGCGTCGTGGGCGGACGCGCCTACTGGGTCCGGGAGGGACCATGAAGGGCGGCGGGCTCGCCGAAGACTACCTGCGCCGCGCGGGCGTGCGCTTGGCCGCACTCGAGGTGCTGTTCGACGCGGAGAGCTGGGCGGATGTGGTCCGCGAGTCGCAGGAGATCGTCGAACTGACGCTCAAAGGCCTGCTCCGGTCGTGCGGAATCGATCCTCCCCGGGTTCACGATGTGTCCGGGGTTCTGCTCGCCGAGAGAAACCGGCTTCCCGGCGGCCTGCACTGCGAGGCCGAATGGCTGGCGCATGTCTCCAGGCAGATGCGCAAGGATCGGGAACTTGCCTTCTACGGCGCGGAGGACCTGCTGCCGGGGGACTTCTACTCGCGCGTGGACGCCCGGAACGCCCGCGACCGGGCCCGGCGGGTCGTTGCCCTGGTGGATCCGCATGTGAGTGGATCGGGGTTCGCCTGACGACATCTCCGCTTGTGCGCGGTTGTCCCTGGATCTGGCGACATTTGTCGGCTCAGCTGAACAACCGCTCGTCCCACCACACCGGACTCTCCTCTCGCGGAACCAACCGCGCGAACTCCGGATGGTCCGATTTGATGATGACGTTCCGTTCCATGCGGGCGACGACGGAGGGCACGATCAGAATCGCGCTGCGACCCTCCGTGAACCACCGATGGCCAAACCCCCGGGCGACCGGGCTGTCCGGCAGATGCCATTCCGGCAGGCCGTCGGCATCGACGACTTCGTAGCTCGTGCCCGCGGGCATCTCGATCTCCACAAAGTGCTGGTTACCCGGCGGAGGCCCATTCCACCGGACCAGCGTCTCAAACATCGCGGTCGAGTAGCGTTCCGACGCGTAGATCACCCGGTCCCCGACATCGTGCCACCGTCCAGAGACGCGCCGGGCCCCCTCGGCGCTGTAAACGGGCCAACGACCCTCCGGGTCTCCGATTCGATAAGCCTTCCGGGGCTCCGGGAGCCGCAGGTGACAGGTCAAACCGCAACGCCGGCTTCAGCCCGCCAAACCAGGTTCAGCACGGCGTTTGCTCCGGCCGAAGAGGAAGTCGCCATCTCGAGGGGCGATTCACCGTCGAGCAGGGGATGGGGGCGGTTGAGAAAACTCTCGATCCGCGCCGTGTCGCCGTGAAACGCCCTCCCGACGGCATCCAGGACGCGGGCCAGCCCGTAGACTCTTTCGCTGTGACTCCGCGAGAGCGCCGTGCCGCTCCTACGGTGACGATGGAGCGTGGCCTCGGAGACGACTCGTCCCTCGATGCGGCTGCGGCCGACGAGCCTGCCGAGGGCCGGCACGGTGCTCACCGGAAGCCCTGCGGCAACTCTCCGCGCGAACTCTACCTCGTCCAGATGCTCGGTCTTGTCCAGGTCCAGGAGCCGGGCAAGCCTGAGAGGCTCGGTGGCTGGCAGGCAGGGGGGGTCGGCGTAGGCTTCCAGAGCGGTCACGAGGTGGATCCTTTCGGTGCGTATCTGTCATATGACTAGCATGATGACTATCATATGATACTCCGGCAAGATGGCAAAGGGACACGAAAGCGAGCTCGATGTGTAGCCCGCCACCCGCGCGGTCCTTACACTATCCCTCCCCATCCGCGTTTCGTCATCGTCCGAGAGGTCCCCATGTTCGGCCACCGCAACCGCTTCGCCATCTTCGTCATCACCCTACTCGCCACCACCACCCTCCCCCCCACGCCAGCCCACGCCCAGGACGGCGACGAGCTCCTCGTCAACCAGTCCGACGACCCGCTCCTGCGCGCGTTCAGTTGGCGCTCGGTGGGCCCTTTCGGGCAGGGCGGCCGCGTGGACGATATCGCGATCCATCCACACGACATCCACACCTACCTCGTCGGCTTCGCGACCGGCGGCCTATGGAAGACGACCAACAACGGGACCACCTTTCGATCCGTCTTCGACAGCTACGGCACGCACTCGATCGGCGCGCTGGCCTACTCGCCCGCGAACCCCGACATCGTGTGGGTCGGCACGGGCGAGGCGAACAACCGGCAAAGCAGCTCGTTCGGCGACGGCATGTACAAGTCCACCGACGGCGGCGAGACCTATACGCACGTGGGTCTGGGCGAGACCCAGACGATCGCGCGCGTGATCGCCCATCCAACCGACGCCGACGTGGCCTGGGTTGCGGCCAACGGACACCTCTTCGGCCCCAATCCCGAGCGCGGCGTCTACAAGACCAGCGACGGCGGCCGCACCTGGGATCATGTGCTCCGCGTGGACGAGAACACCGGCGCGACCGACCTCGTCATCGACCCCTCGAACCCCAACACGCTCTTCGCGGCGACCTACCAGCGGCGCCGGACGGCCTGCTGCTTCGTGGGCGGCGGGCCCGGCAGCGGGATCTGGCGCTCCGACGACGGCGGCGACAACTGGACCCGGCTGAGCGGCAACGGGCTGCCCAATGGGACCATGGGACGCGTCGCCCTGGCGATGACCCCGGCCGATCCGAACGTCGTGTACGCGCAGATCGAGGTGGCGGCGGACCGCGAGGAACCGCTCACCGACGACGAACGCAACGAGCTCCAGCGCATGGCCCGCGAGGACGAGCCCCTGCCCCCCGACCCCCAGTACAACGGGGTATGGCGCTCCACCGACAAGGGCGCGAGCTGGGAATTCCGCAGCAACGAGAACGGGCGCCCCATGTACTTCAGCCAGATCCGCGTCGATCCGAACGACCCCGATGTCGTGTACGTGGTCGACCAGCGGCTGCACCTGTCGACCGATGGCGGGCGGAACTTCGAGAGGCTGACGGGATACGGACACGTCGACCAGCACGCCCTGTGGATCAACCCTGACGACAGCGACCACCTGATCCTCGGCAACGACGGGGCGATCGACGTCAGCTACGACCGGGGCGAGACGTGGGAGGCGTTCCGGCGCTGGGCGGTCGGCCAGCCCTATCACGCGTCCGTGGACATGCGGCGGCCCTACTACGTGTGCACCGGCCTGCAGGACAACGGCACCTGGTGCGGCCCCAGCCAGGTGCGCAACGGCGACATCCTGAGCGAGGACTGGTACCGCGTGGGCGGCGGCGACGGCTTCTACACGGCCGTGGACCCGACCGACTACACCGTCGTGTACCTCGAGTCGCAGAACGGCAACATCCGGCGCACGAGTCTGGAGACCGGCCAGGCCGGGAGCATCCGGCCGCGTGCGCCGTCGCGGAACAACCCGAACACGAACATCGTGCCGGCGCCGGCGGTCGGCACCGAGATCCGCTGGAACTGGAACACGCCGTTCATCCTGTCGCCGCACAACCCGGACGTGGTGTACGCGGGCGGGAACCGGCTGTTCAGGTCGATGGACCGCGGCGAGACGTGGACCATGAGCCCGGACCTTACGAAGAACATCGACCGAAGTGAGATCGAGTTGATGGGCCAGGCGAACGCACTGCCGCGCTGCAACCGTCTGGACCGCGGCGAGGAGTGCATCCTGTCGCGCAACGACGGGGTCAGCCGCTACAGCACCATCGTGTCGGTGGCGGAGTCGCCGCTGGTGCCGGGGCTGCTGTGGGTGGGGACGGACGACGGGAACGTGCAGCTGAGCCGGAACGGGGGCACGAGCTGGTCCGAGGTGGGCCGGAACATTCCGGGGGAGACGATGGAGTACTACGTGTCGCGGGTCGAGGCGTCGCACTTCGACGCGGCGACCGCGTACGTGTCGCTGGATGGGCATCGCAGCGACGACCTGCGGCCGTATGTGTTCGTCACGCGCAACTACGGGGAGAGCTGGGAGAACATCTCGTCGAATCTGCCCGAGTACGGGAATGTGAACACGGTGCGGCAGGATCCGGTGAACTCGCGGCTGCTGTACGCGGGGACAGAGTTCGGGTTCTTCGTGTCGCTGGACGAGGGGGGGACGTGGCGGCCGTTCATGAACGGGTTGCCGGTTGTGCGGGTGGACGATGTGGTGGTGCATCCGCGGGATGGGGACCTTGTGCTGGCGACGCATGGCCGCAGCGTGATGATCGCGGACGACATCACGGCGCTGCAGCAGTTTACGGATGAGGTGGCGGAGTCGCCGGCGTATCTGTTCGAGCCGCGGGATGTGGTGAGGTGGGGGCAGGACCCGAGGCGGTCGCGGTCGGTGACTGGGAGCAAGGTGCTCAGGGGTGACAATGCGCCGGCGGGGGTGGCGATTCAGTACTGGCTGGCGGAGGCGTCGGGGGATGTGAGCATTACGGTCAGCCGCGCGGAGACGGGTGAGTTGTTCAGGAATCTGGAGGCGGTGGGAAACAGTGGGATCAATCGGGTGATGTGGAACCTTCGTGGGAATCCGCGGGAGAGGGGTGGTGGCGGGTTCGGGGGTGGCGGGTTCGGGGGTCGTCGCCAGGGGCCGATGGCCGAGCCGGGGCTGTACCGGGTGTCGCTGTCGGCGGATGGTCGGGAGCTCGCAACGACGGTCAGGGTGTTGGAGGATGTCTGGATGGGGGAGCGGTGAGGGGGGGCGGCGGGAAGTAGAGTAAATCGCGCCTTACACTTTGTGATGTTGGGTTGGCAGTTTCTGCATCATTTGTGACGCACATTTTCCGTGCAAAGCGTTGATGTGTACATAGTCATGGACATTGCAAGGCGAACAACCGGTTGTCCCTGGCATCATTCATGCAAAAGCCGCTTCCACCCGGCTGAGCAGAGAGCACATCGGCTGGCTTCGACACCCTTGCACAACCGCCACCACCCCCCCACTATCGATCCCATCAATCCGCGCCCGGCCCAACCCCACCACCGGTCCGGCGCGCACCAGGGCGGACACAGCGGACGGGAGGAGTCTCCACCATGCCCAACACCATCCCACCGGTCATCCTGATCCCCGGCATCACCGCATCCGTTCTCCACGACGAATACGAACTCCCCCCCGAAGCCGTCTGGACCACCGTGCTCAAGCGCCGCTACGAGCGCATCACCCTGCACCCCCTCACCCTGGACGCCGAACACCGGCCCTACGAACTCCAGGAACCCGCACGCGTCGCCCCCCACGGCCCCTTCCCCCTCATCTACGAGGACCTCGTCGAGGAACTCCGCGACGGCCTCTCCGACCACGTGGGCGCACCCGTCCCCGTCTTCCCCTTCGGCTACGACTGGCGCATGCCTCTCGACCACACCGAGCAACGCCTGGCCGCCTTCGTCGACGAAGTCATCGAACGCACTCTACTCATCCACCACTACCGCGACGACCCCGCCTTCCGCCACCACCCCACCGTCACCCTCATCGGCCACTCCATGGGCGGCCTGATCATCGCGGGCTACATCCAGCGGCACACGGGCCGCCGCGTCCACAAGGTCGTCACGCTCGCGACACCCTTCCGCGGCTCCTACGAGGCCGTGCTCAAGGTCGCCACCGGCACCGCCGACTTCGGCGACGATTCCGGCAAGGCGCGCGAACGCCGCATGGCCCGCCTGACCCCCGCTCTCTACCACCTCCTCCCCAGCTTCGGCGGCCTCGGCATCGCCGACGACGCCCTTCAAACCGACCTCTACCACCCCACCACCTGGCAGCCCAACGTGGTCCGCTCCATCGAGCATCAGGTGACCGGCTGGGACATCTCCGGCCCCGATCTCTTCCGTGCCATGCTCGATCAGGCCCGCGCGCACCGGGACCGCATCTCCGCCCTGCAACTCGGTGACCCCCACGACGCCCAAGGCGCCGACGACCCCATCCCCGCCAATTCCGACCCTCACCAGGTCCGCAAAGACCACTGGCTGGCAATCGCCGGTGCCGACTGCGAAACCCGCGTAGGTCTCCGCGTCGAGCGCGACGAGCACGGAGCCCCGCGCTTCGACCTGAGGTCCGACGAGCGCCGCAACAATTGGGACTCCGACGACTCCGACGACGCCGCCCGCCGCAACACCGGCGACGGCACCGTCCCCCTTGCCGCCGCAATCCCCCCCTTCCTCGACGAGTCCCGCCTGGTCTGCGTGACCCCCGGCGACTTCGGCTATTGGGAGCTTCGCGACCGCGCCCTGAGCGGCCTTGCCGGCTTCCACGGCCTGATCCCCAAGATGAACATGCTGCACCGTCTCATCCTCCGCTTCCTGCTGGACCGGGACGACTCGTACGGGAACACCTGGGGGCGGGCGCTGCCGGGCGTCACGCAGTGGAATCCCCCGCTGGAGCCGCTGAGACGGAAGACGTGATTCGCCCGGTTGCGCGACCGTAGGCCGGACGGTACCCGTAGGTGGGCAGTGCACACGATCGAAGACAGGGAGGGGAGAAGAGGACGAGGTGGAGACGATCGTTTCGCCGGCGCGGCACCCGCCCGCCAGGCTCGCGGTCTACGGTGAAAGGCCCGAAGTGCGCACTCGGCTCGAGGAGCTCCTGGCCCACGCCGACCTGAAGACAACCGGACGCCGGGCGGATTTCGAGTCTCTCGTCAAAGACGCGGCAGTGGGAATCGCCGCGCTGGAGAGATGCGGGCCCGAGGATGTCGAATGGCTCCTCGACGTCTTCGACCACGGCCACTGCGCGCCGTCGTGCGTTGTCCTGACGCCCCACACCCTGTCTCGATTCCTGCGACTGCGCCGTTTCCAGTCGAGCAGGCTCCACGTCGTCTGGGCCGAAGAGGCGGCACAGAGACTGACACCGCTGCTGGCCCAGGTCGAACCCTGGCACCGGGATCCGCTGCGGTCCCAAACAGCTGCTCGGCTGGGCGCTTCTCTTCTGGGGGATCCGCCGCCGGGCCCACACGGGATGGGACGGCATCGCCCGGCAGGCGGGAGTGCGGCGACGGACGCTCGAGCGGGCCAGCCGACGCCTGGCGGGGTACACGCTGGCCGGGCTGATTCGCGAGCCCGATGGCGTCCAACGCCGCTTCCGGAACTGGGTGCGCGAGATGTCCCCTACTCCCAGGCGTGCCCGCTCCCCGGCGTCGAGAAGATCCGCTCGTACGGAAGCGCGTCCCGGTCCACGATCCGGCCGTCGCGAATAACCACCTCCAGCGCCCGGATGTTGCCGATGTCCTCCAGCGGACTCGCGCCCAGCACCAGGACATCGGCGTACTTGCCGGCCTCCAACGTCCCCAGCTCGTCGAGCATGCCGCTGGCGATCGCCCCGTTGCGGGTCACCGCCGTGATCGCCTCCATCGGCGTCATCCCCAACTCCACCAGCCCCTCGGTCGCTATCACGCTGCCCAATCCGAACGACTGGTTCTCCAGCTTCTTCTCGCGGCGAAACTCCGGCGCCGCGCCCAGGTAGTTGTCGGTCCCGATCGTGGTCACGCACCCTCCCGCGATCAGCTTCTCGGCGTTCGTGCGGCGAATCTCCATCCCCTCTCCCTCTGCCCGCCTTTCCGCCCGCAGCTCGGCCGAAGTCTTGGCCAGCCCCTCCCGCCGCCGGCTCTCACCCTCGTCGCCAGACCCCTCTGCCGCACTTGCCCGCCGCTCCAGATGCCGCTCCCACGCCTCACCCGTAATGGTGTTGGCCAACATGGAGCAGACGATCCCGCGCTCCACGATCTCCGCCACGAGCGCGTCCGGCATCTCCTTGGTGAGCACTTCGGGGTGCTGGATCAGGTCGAGTCCCGCTCGCACCGACATCCACAGCCCTTCGGGAGAGGTGGAGTGCGTCTCGGCGATCAGCCCGCGCCTGTGCGTCTCCTCGACCATCACGCGCTGCGCCTCGGGCGAGAACCCGATCATGACCGGGTTCGAGAAGTGTCCGGTCCCCCCGTACTTGATGAAGTCGGGCCCCAGGTCCAGGTACTCGTTGACCGCGACCCGGAGCTCCTCGGGCTCCATCTCCATCCACTCCTCGCCCGACCCCTGCGTGATGAAGTCGTTGAACTGCTCCTGGAAGAGGGTCAGCCCCTGCTGCCGAATCACGGAGAAGGAGACCGACCAGGGTCCCCCCCACCCCACGATATTCCCCGCCACCAGCATGCGCGGCCCCACGGTGTCGCCCCGCGCGATTGCGTCGCGCACCTCCATGAGGGGCAGCAGCGACCCGTAGCTGTCGCGCACCGTCGTGAAGCCGTGCTTGAGCTGCATCTGGGCCGCTTCGAGGGTGAGCGCGGCGTTGCGGTCCTGGTAGCGGACCAGGGTCTCGTGGCCGGAATACAGCGAGAGGTGGACGTTTGTGTCGATGAAGCCGGGCGTGACGTACCTGCCGGCGCCGTCGATGACGTGAAACCCGTCGGGCACCTCGACCGACGCGCGCGGGCCCACCGCGGTGATCCGGTTCCCCTCGATGAGCAGCGTTCCGTCGGCGAGCGGCGGGCCGCCGTTGCCGTCGATGATGGTGGCGCCGACGATGGCGAGGGGGGTGGCCTCTGTCCGGTCGGCTGCGGGCGGCTGGCCGGCCAGCGGCGGCTGGGCCGCCAGGAAGGCAATTGCGGCGGCGGTTACGGGCGAAATGCGCATCGGGTCACTCCTGCCTTGCGGTGGGTCGGCTCTCCGCTGCACAGCATAGCGCGCGGCACCGGGGTCGGGTAGCGTAGAGGCATCCCGCAGCCCACAAGCCCCCTGCACCGAGGAACACCATGAAGACTCCCGCGATCGCGACCCTGGCCGTCGCCGCCGTCCTGACACTCCTGACCGCCTGCCAACCCGAGGCCCCACCCGAGGATACGGAACTCGTAACCACCCAGCCCGACCCGGAGGAGGAAGCCGTCGTCGCCGCCATCCTGCAGCTCTTCGAGGCCATGCGCACCGCCGACGGCGAGATGGCCCGGGCCGTCTTCCACCCCGACGCCCGCCTCGGCCGCGCCGACGACGACGGCATCAGCTTTTCGCCCGCCGACGGCTTCATCGAGAGGATCGGGCAGCCGCGCGAAGTAGTCTGGGACGAGCCCATCTGGGACTGGGTGGTCCAGATCGACGGTCGCCTCGCCCACATGTGGACCAAGTACGCCTTCTACCTCGGCGACCGGTTCTCGCACTGCGGAGAGGAGTCCTTCCAGCTCTACAAGGCCGACACCGGCTGGCAGATCACGCAGCTCATCGACACCAGCCGCCGCGAGGACTGCTTCTACCCGCCGGGACGCGAGCCCGCCGAGGAGCCTGAGGAGCCCAACCCGGAGAACTGAGGGTTTAATGAAAAAAGCCCGTACAGTCACGGAAGCAGGCCTTTCGGCGGCGTTCGCGGTGCTCGCCCTGCACGCCTGCTCGGCCCCCGCCCCCAGGCTCACACCCGACGAGCTCGACGACCTCGCCCGGGACGTCACCGACGCAGTCACCACCGACGCGCTCATGACGTTCTCCGCCGCGATCACCGACCACGTCCGCCCCTCGGGCAGTCCCGGCGAGAATGCCGCGATCGACACCATCGTGGCCACGCTGCAAGCGGCCGGCGTCCCCGTCACGGTCCACGAGCTCGACGCCTACTCCAGCGACCCCGTCTCGGCCGCCGTCACCATACCCGGCACCGATTTCGCACCACCCGCGATCACGGCGTCGTATTCGGCCTCGTCGGCGGGCACGGTCGGCGAGGTGGTCGACATGGGGACGCTGCGCGACCTGCCGCGGCTCGAGGTCGGCACGGGGGAGCGCCTCGTGGTCGAGGGCGAGGACTTCGGCGCCGAGCTGCCCGACCTGAGCGGCAAGGTGGCCATCGTGGACGGGCAGCCGCGCAACGTGCCCACCATGGTGCTGCAGCGGCTGGGGGCGGCGGCGGTAGTCTTCATCAACCCGGAGGAGCGGCTCAACGAGCTGATCGTGACGTCCACGTGGGGCAGTCCGTCGCTGATGAACCATCACCGGCTGCCGGAGGTGCCCGTGGCGCAGATCACACGTAGCGCGGGGGAGGAGTTGCGGGCGCGGATGGCGGCCGGGCCGGTTGAGTTGAGTGTGCAGACGGAGGTCGCGACGGGGTGGAAGACGCTGCGTCTGGCAGTGGCCACGATCGAGCCGGCGCGCCCGCGGGACGCCCCGTTCGTCCTGCTCGGCGGCCACATCGACGGGTGGCATCACGGCGCGACCGACGAGGCCGCGTCCAACGCGGCCATGCTAGCGCTGGCGCTGGCCTTCCACGAGGTGCGGGACCGGCTGCGGCACGGTCTGGTAGTGGCGTGGTGGCCCGGACACAGCAACGCGCGCTACGCCGGCTCGACCTGGTACGCCGACGAGTTCTTCACCGACCTGCGCACGCGGGGGCTCGCGTACATGAATATCGACGGTGTGGGCCAGACGGGGGCGAAGCGCTTCGGGGCGTCGGCATCGGAGGCGTTTCAGGACTTCGCGGCAAGGGTGGTGCGGGAGACGCAGGGCGCGGAGATCTCGCCGTCACGGCCCGGGCGCAACTCGGACCAGGCCTTCAACGGCGTCGGTCTGCCGCTCATCCAGTTCAACCACACGAGGCTGGCGGAGGATGGCGGCTACTGGTGGTGGCACACGCGGGAGGACACCTACGACAAGATCGACCCGGACGTGCTCAAGACCGACACGGACCTCTACGCTCAGGCGCTCGTGGAGATGCTGGCGGCGCCGGTCTATCCGGTGAGCGTGGCGGCGCAGGTGGAGGCGCTGGCCGATGCGGTGGCCGCGCGGGAGGAGGCGGCGGGGGGCGGGTTACGGCTGGGTGAGCATCTCGGCGACCGCTTGGGGCGTCTCCGTGAGGAGGCGGCGCGGGTGGACGAGATGGCGGCGTCGGGCGAGGAGGGTCCGCTCGCGCAGATCGCGGTGCTACGGCCGCTGCACCGCGTGATGTACGTGCCGCTGAACGACCATCACCCCGATCCCGGGATCACGCTGGGTCCGCTGCCGGGGCTGGCGGCGGGGCGGATTCTGGCGGATGACGGAGCGGGGATCGACCGGCGGGGCTTTGCGGCCCCGGTTCTCGCGCGCGAGCGCAACCGCCTGATCGAGGCGGTGGATGAAGCACTCTTCATGGCCCGGTGGGTCACGCTGATCGAGGACTTCGTCCAGCTCAGGGAGATCGTCGAGCAGGTCGTGGAACAGGAAAGGCGGCGCGAGGGGGAGGAGAAGTAGGTTCCGGGACCCCTACCGGCCCCCCGGAATCCGGTCGGCCAATTCGGGGAACCATGTCCGGTAGAAACGCCGGTCCCGGGTGAGGAACCCCTCGCCAGCCGCCACCGCATGCGCCCCGATCAGAAAATCGGTGAGGATCCTCGTCCGCCGTCCGCCCGACCGCGCGTAACGCCGCCACCGCCGTCCCGCGTCGTGGCCGATCGCGGCGTCGATCGGTGACCGGGTGGCGTTGATCCGGCGCAACGCATCGTCCAGTGCGTTCCCGTCGGGGAAGGCGGGGACGAGTTCCGCGTACACGATCTCGCAGACGACGATGGCGCCCGCGTCATAGGCCCTGCGGAGCCACCGTGCGGACCTGGGCCCGTAGCGCTCGTCCGGCAGGAACACGTCCAGCAGGACGCCCGTGTCCACGGCGGTGATCATCGGCCGCGGATCCTCTTGATATGGCGGTCGGTGTCGCCGCTACGGTCCAGGACGCCGTAGACGCTGTCCACCGGGTGCTCCGTCGCCGAACGCTTGCGTATCAGGAGCCCCGTTTCCGTTGGGACGATCTCGACTTCGACGTTATGGTTCATCCCGAAGCGGTCCCGGAGGCGCTTGGGGATCGTGATCTGGCCTCGTTGCGAAATGCGCATGACACCTTCCATATGAATTTCTGATGCGGAAAATCATACTCACAGATTCGGAAAGCGGCAAATGAGGGCGGGAGCCCGCACGCTTTCGACACCGTCACCGGCGACGTATTGTGGGAAGGAAGGCTTCCGACGGGGGAACGCTGATCGCCTGCGGACTGCCGGTGGAAGAAGGATGAAAGCGCTGAGCCGTCTACTTCTAACCGCCACTTTCCTCATGGCGGCGTGCGGAGAGAGCGCCACCGAACTCCAGGTCACCAAGGTCTTCGTCACCCCGGAACAGACGCTGATCGTCGGAGTGGGGGACGGGGCCCAGTTCTCGGCCTTCGCGCACGATGCCGCGGGGAACACGGTGACGCCCCCCGCCGAGTGGTCCGTGGCCAACCCCGAGATCGCCGAGATCTCCGACCGGGGGTTCGCGACCGGCCGGGCCAACGGCGTGACGACCGTAACCGCGACGATCGGGGGGGTGAGCGGCACCGCGACGCTGGAAGTGTACGTGCCCCGGGTCATCACCGACTACGAACCCGGGCAGCACTACTACGGGCGGCGGGACTATGTCGAGTATATCCCGGGCGAGCTGCCGCTCATCCTGGCTTCCACCCACGGCGGGCGCCTCGTGCCGAGCGAGATCCCCGACCGGAGATACGGCGTGGTCCGCAACGACCTCAACTCGCTGGAGCTCACCCTCGAGATGCGCCAGGCCTTCATCGACCTGACCGGCCAGGCGCCCCATGTCATCCTCTCGCACCTCCACCGCAGCAAGCTCGACGCCAACCGCGAGATCGAGGAGGCCGCGCAGGACAGTCCCTACGCCGAACAGGCGTGGAGGGAGTTCCACGACTGGGTCGTGACGGCCCGGGCGACCGTCTCGGCCGACTTCGGAAGGGGGCTGTTCCTGGACATCCACGGTCACGGCCACGACATCGAACGCCTCGAACTGGGATACCTGCTCACCTCGGACGAGCTCAACCGCCCCGACATCAACCTCAACTCGCTCGACGTGGTGGCCCGCACGAGCATCCGCGAACTCGGGCGCACCTCCCCGATCCCCTTCTCGCAACTGCTGAGGGGGCCCACCTCGCTGGGAGGCCTCTTCCAGGAGGAGGACATTCCCTCGGTTCCGAGTCCGGCCGTGCCCGGGCCCGGCGACGACCCCTATTTCAGGGGCGGATACAACACCCGCCGGCACGGCTCCCTCGACGACGCCGAGGTCATCGACGGGATCCAGATCGAGCATCACTGGACGGGTGTGAGGGACAACGAGGGGAGCCGGACCCTGTACGCGGCCAAGGCCGCCGCCGTGATCCGCGCGTTCATGCTGGAGCACTACGGGTTCTTCGAGACGGAGTCGCCCGCGCGGCGATGAAATGAGTCACGATTCGGGGGCGATGGCGGTCGACATCGCGGACCTCCAGGGGCGGCTGGACGCGGTCGCGGACCCCGGCACGAAGGAGTGGTTCGAAAACTACCTGAAGCAGGCGATCGGCTACCGCGGGGTGAAGACGCCGGTGGTCGCGCGGATCGTGGGGGAGTGGCGGCGTGAGCGTGGGCTGGGGAGGCTGCCGGACGGGGAGCAGTTGGGACTGGCCCGGTTTTTGATCGAAGAGCGCCTGGCCGAGGACAAGTTCGCCGGGATCCTGTACATGCAGAAGCACCTGGTGCGGCGGGTGGAGCCGGATCGGCTCCTGGCGGTGGCCGAGGGATTGTTCGGCGCGGGAGCCTTCTTCGACTGGTCGACGAGCGACTGGTTCAGCGTGCGGGTGCTGGGGCCGGTGGTTCGGCGTGGTGGGATGGAGGTGGCGGAGCGGATCGCGGGGTGGCGCACGGCCGGGAATCTGTGGCAGCGGCGCGCGGCGATCGTCCCGTTCAGGGCGGTGGTGCGGGATGAGGATTACCACGCGCTGATCGAGGAGACGATCGCGGCGCTGGTGGGAGAACGGGAGCGGTTCATCCAGACCGGGATCGGGTGGGTGGTGAGCGATATGTCGAAATCGCACCCGCATGTGGCGGCCGCGGTGGTGGAGCGGCACTTCGACGAGCTCTCCGCGGAGGTGGTGCGGCGGCATACGCGGTATCTGCCGGGGCATGAGGTGTACAAGGGGAGGAAGCGGGGTGGTGATGTGGCAGACAGGACCCGCCGACAAGACTAGAACCTGTCACACGTGAAATGTCGTAAGACGGTGCGGCGGGTGCTGGGAAAGCGCCATCAACCCGTCGCGGCGCGTCGGCCGGGTGATCCCGCCGCGGCGCAATGCCGACTTCGCGGCGGGGATGGAGCGGGTGCTCGACTGAGGCAGGGAGCGGAGTCAATCGAGCCGGGGCGTCCCAATCGAGCATGCGGCTGTCCCTTGATTTGCCGCGGCGGCGGGCGGGCGGTTTGACTCCGGGTCCGGGCCTCCCCAGCATCGCGGGTTCTCGGATCCACGGGGCCATCCCGGCAGGACCGTCCCCGAATCACCGGTTCGCGGTCCCATCCGAGCATGAGCGTCCCAAATCGTCTGATCACAGGCCGATTCTACTATGGACGGTTTTGGATTCGCGCTCTCGCGGCGTCGGGGACGGCCTCCACAATGCCCCCGAGGGGCCGCTGGAAGGCCCAGGGACGCGTCCGCCGGCCTCGTGACCCATTTGCTTTCCCTCCACCCCCGGTTTTCGCCTCCTGAGCCGTCCGGAGAGGCCGAAATCACGCCGCGTATATTGTAGCAGGCGGGACCTGCTGCCCCCCCGATAGCCCCTTGCCACACTTGCATTTCAGGAGACTTCACCCATGTCCGACGACCTCTTCGAACTCGGCGAACGCATCGCCCAACTCGCCGCCGGCATCAACATCGCCACCTGCGACATGCTCACCCTCGTCGCCGAGTTCGACCGCCGCGAAGGCTGGGCCGACAACTTCAGCTCCTGCGCCGAATGGCTCGCCTGGCGCACCGGGCGCACGCTGGCCGCCGCGCGCGAGAATGTGCGGG
>JAPPGM010000069.1 GCA_028874995.1 Gemmatimonadota bacterium
GGGACACGAGCATGTCGGAATGGGACAGGCCACCGGCGGGATTCGTGCCGCCCCCGCAGGTCAGATGCAGCGTCTCGCACGAGACAATGCGGCGGGTGCTGAAAAAAAGCCCGGACGCAAATGGAAGTGTCCCATGCTCAGATCACGGCCCCCACGCGCGCCGCACCGCTGATGCGTTGACATCATGATGCGATGATGTCATGATGTCACCATGAGAACCACACTGACACTGGACCCGGACATCCATCACGCGGTCAGGAGCATCGCCAGGGAGCGTGGCGAGAGCCTGGGCACGGTGGTGTCCTCGCTGGCGCGAGCTGCCCTCCAGCCCCGCGAGCCCGCGACCCGCGCCGATGGCTTTCCCGTCTTTGACGTGGGTCGCGGCGCGCCACCGCTCACTCCGGAAATGGTCCGCGACGCGCTGGAGGACGTCTGACCAGGCTCCTGGACGTGAACGTGCTCGTCGCGCTCGCGTGGCCGAATCACGTTCATCACGGTCTCGCGCACGGCTGGTTCCGGGCGCACCGGCGGGACGGGTGGGCCACCTGCCCGCTCACGGAGTCCGGCTTCGTGAGAGTGTCGAGCAACCGCCGCGCCATTCCTGGGGCGGCCACCCCGGCCGAGGCCATCGCGCTGCT
Organism: Gemmatimonadota bacterium; assembly: GCA_028874995.1. Taxonomy (GTDB): domain Bacteria; phylum Gemmatimonadota; class Gemmatimonadetes; order Longimicrobiales; family Gaopeijiaceae; genus Bin94. The sequence goes on from JAPPGM010000069.1 coordinate 639, forward strand.
CGGACGGATGCGCCGGCTCGAAGGCCACGTCTTCTGGGCCGACGATGTCTCGGCGGCCGATTCCGCCGCAAAGCCTTTCGCGCGCGTCGCCGGGTACCGCCAGGTCACCGACGCGCACCTGCTGGCGCTGGCGTTGCGCCGCGGCGGCGTCCTGGCCACGCTGGACCAAAGGCTGGCAGAGCTCGCGGGCCCGGATGAGAGCGACGCGCTGGAAGTCATCCGGTTCAAGGTTCGTTTCGGCGACTGATACCGCTCCTCCCGCCCCACTGCACTACATTTCCGGTCCCCCCGAGGAGGTAGAAAACGACCCGTGAGACCGGCTGACCGCCGCTGACGTGCGCCCGCCGTGATGGATATTCCCCTCCGCCTGGCCCCGGAGGCCGCCCGCGTCATCCGCGGCGAAATCGCCCGTGCCGGGGGCCGCGAGGTCTCCTTTCTCGCCGAGGTGTCCGGCAAGCGGGTGATCTCGAACCCTCGCGCCGTCGCCCGCGGCAACCGTTCGGCCGTCCTGGCCGTGGCCCGTGACGCTCCCGAGGGCGGGGTCATGATCCACAACCACCCGAGCGGCGAACTCGAACCCTCGGACGCGGACCTCGCCGTGGCCGCCCGCATTCACGAACAGGGACTCGGCACGGCGATCGTCAACAACCGGGCGACCCGGATCTACGTAGTCGTCGAACCCCCCGAACCGCGTGATGTCGAGCCGCTACGGGTCGACAAACTGTCCGGGCTGCTCGCTCCCGAGGGGCCGCTGGCGAAGCTGCCCGGCTACGAGGACCGCCCGGGGCAGCGGGATATGCTGCGCTTCGTGGCGTCACGCTTCAACGAGGGCGGGGTGGGGCTGGTGGAGGCGGGCACGGGGACGGGCAAGTCGCTCGCCTACCTGGTCCCGGCGGCGCGCTGGGCGGTCCGAAACGGCGAACGCGCGGTGGTGTCCACCAACACCATCAACCTGCAGGAGCAGCTGGTGGGGAAGGACCTGGGCATCGTGCGCGAGGTGGTCGGCGAGGACTTCAAGTGGGCGCTCATGAAGGGCCGGGGGAACTACATTTCGATCCGCCGCGCGCGTCTGGCGGCCGATTCGGCACCGGATCTCTTCCCTGACGACCGTTCCGCGGAGCTCGAGGCGCTGCTCGACTGGATCGACCGGACCGAGGACGGCTCGCGCAGCGATCTCCCGTTCTCTCCCAGCCACGACGTGTGGGAGGAAGTCAGAAGCGACACGGACGCCTGCCTGCGCGCGAAGTGCCCGCACTTCCAGCAGTGTCATTTCCAGCGCGCGCGCCGGACCGCGGCCGGCGCCGACCTGATCATCGTGAACCACGCCCTCTTCTTCTCCGACCTGGCCGTGCGGATGGTCACCGAGAACTTCCGCGACTCGGCGGTGCTGCCGTCGTACAGGCGGGTGATCTTCGACGAGGCCCATCACATGGAGGACGCGGCGACGTCACGCCTCGGCGCCGAGACCACGCGGGCGGGAATGTTCCGCACGCTCAGCCGCATCGACCGGGGCGGGAAGGGGATCCTGGCCTCGATCGGCGCGCGGCTGGCGGGGGTGCCGGCATCGATCACGGCCCAGCGTCTGCGAAAGCGGATCGGTGGGCGAGCGGGCCAACTGGTGGACGAGGCCCGGGAGGCGCTGAACGGGTTCTTCGAGGTGATCGAGCCGTGGGTGGAGGGGAGGGAGGGGAAGGGTGCCCTGCGGCTTGGGCGGCCGGCGAAGCCCGGCGAACCCGGAGGGCCGGAACCGGTGGACGAGCCTGCCATCGCCGAGGCGCTGGAGCGGGTCCTCATCACCCTGGGCGACCTGGCGCGCGAACTGGATGGCCTCGCCGAACAGATGGGCGATCAGGAGGAGGTGCTCGAGGTTGTGGAGGGCCGCCTGCTCGACCTGCGCGGATCCCGGACCCGGCTGGAGAACATCGACCGCGCGCTGCGCTTCTGTCTGCTGCCGGGCGACTCCGACGGCCCCGCGCTCGTGCGCTGGCTCGAAGTGCGCCGATCCGGCGTCCGCCGCATCGCCAACCTCGTCTTCGCGGCCGCTCCCGTCGAGCTGGGACCCACCCTCGCCACCCACCTCTTCGGCAACACCGAGACCGCGATCCTCACCTCGGCCACTCTCGCCGCCAACAACGATTTCGGCTATCTGCGGGGGCGGCTGGGCCTGGCCGGTGGCACGGCGGCGCCCGAATCCCTCGCCGATTCCCATTCCACCGACCTCCTCGTTGCCGAGGCCGTCGTCGATTCCCCCTTCGACCACACCACCCAGAGCCTGCTGGCGATCCCCACCGACCTCCCGAGCGCCCGGAACCGCGCCGCCGCCGCCGCGCACCACCAGGCCACGGCTCAGGTCATCCACGATGTCGCCCGGATCACCGGGGGCGGCGTCTTTGCGCTCTTCACCTCGTACGCCGCGCTCCGCGCAGTGGCCGCCGACCTCCGGAATCGCGGCGCCGAAGGGCGGTGGCCCCTCTTCGTCCAGGGAGAGGGGGACCGGTCCGCTCTGCTGCGCGACTTCACCCGCTCGGGCAAGGCCGTCCTGCTCGGTACCGCCTCCTTCTGGGAGGGCGTTGACGTGCCTGGCCGCCCTCTGCGCGCCCTCGTCATCCAGAAGCTGCCCTTCCGGGTTCCCAGCGAACCGATGACCGAGGCCCGGATAGAGGCCATGGAGGAGCGCGGCGAGAACTCGTTCCGGGGGTACATGGTCCCGGACGCGGCGATGCGCCTCAAGCAGGGGGTGGGGCGGCTGATCCGCACCCGCACCGACCGCGGCGCCGTCCTGATCCTCGACGACCGCTTGCTCAGGAAGCGCTACGGGCGCGACTTTCTCGATGCGCTGCCGCCGATGCCGCTCGTCAGGGGGGGCTGGCGGGAGGTGAGGGGGAGGGTGGAGGAGTTCTACAACCGGGAGTAGCACCGATGAAGAGCATGGACGCCGGCGTTTCGTCCACTGTTGGCCGCCGGGGCGGGCGCCGCTTGCTCGCCGTGGTCGCGGCCGCTTCCGCCCTGGCCGTCGCCGGATGCGCTGGCGGCCGCTCAAATCAGGATCAGCCGGCTTCCCCCGCCGGTGACGATCAGCTGGCCCCGCTCGCCGGAGACCCCGAACGCCAGGATCGGCCGACTCCCCTCGCTGGAGACCGCGAGCCCTCCGTACCCACCTTCCGCGACTGCCCCCAATATCCCGAGATGGTGATGATTCCCGCTGGAAGCTTCCTGATCGGATCGCCGGAATCCGAAGTGGGGCGGGGCGCGGATGAGGGGCCCCAGCGCGGAATCACCGTCGCAAAGCCCTTCGCCATGGGCATCTACGAGGTCACCTTCGAGGAATGGGATGCATGCGTCGACGATGGCGGCTGCGACGGCTACCGTCCCGAGGACCACGGGTGGGGGCGTGGGCGTCGCCCCGTGACGGAGGTGAGCTGGCAGGATGCGCGGGCGTACGTGGAGTGGCTGACGGAAGAAACCGGGCGAGCCTACGGCCTCCCGAGCGAAGCCCGGTGGGAGTACGCGGCCAGGGCGGGAACGCGGGCCGCCCGCTACTGGGGAGAGAGCGCCGAAGAGCAGTGCCGGTACGCGAACGCATTCGACCGGACCCTCGCCAGGACGAATGACAAGGGGTTGGCGATGTTCGAAGAGTACGGCATGACCTACCCGTCCTGCTCCGACGGCCAGGGGGATGGAACGGCGCCGGTGGGATCCTACGAGCCGAACGCATTCGGCTTGTATGACATGATCGGGAACCTGACGGAGTGGACCGACGATTGCTGGAACCCGGACCATTCGGGAAGGCCGGACCATGCCGGGACCCGGTTCTCCGGGGACTGCTCCAGGCGTATGCTGCGCGGAGGCACGTGGGCATACCCGTCGGAATTCCTCCGTTCCGCGTATCGCTTCCAATTCGAACTCGACCACCGGGACAACGGCCTCGGGTTCCGGGTGGTGCGGTTCGACCGGTAATTCATTCGATCAAGGGGGGCGAGGCAGGAGGGGCGAAGGGATGGTGCCAGCACTTTCTGCTAGCACATGATGCTACCCGCCGGACCGGTCCAGCGGCCACACCTGCACAGACTCCACCCCGAGTTCGCTCACCAGCTTGCCCAGGATGTAGTCCGGGCCGATTTCGTAGATGGTGAGCGCGGCTGGCGTTTCGACGAACCCCAGCACGCGTCCTTCCGGATCGAAGACGCTCCAGAGCGGGGCGCCCCTCTCCTCGCCCGGAAGGTCGTACTCCCTGACCCAGAGGTGGTCGAGCCCATCGCTCATGATCGAGGTGAATACGGGGAAGTGCTCGGCGACGGGCACGGAGCGGTACTCGCGGCGGTTGGCTTCGTTGAAGAATCTCCTTCCCTCGATGTGGGCATCGACTTCCGCCGAAGTCACCTCACGCGGAATGTGCTCCCGCCTGACGATCCGGACCAGGGACCCGTCCGCCTCCAGGGCCTTGATCTCGTAGCGGCTCGATACACCTACGGCGACCAGGTCGCCCCAGACTCCCCAGACGGGTTCTCTGCCGAACCTCAGTTCGGCCGAACCGCCGTTCGCCACCACGATCCGGCCGTCGGCGAGCCTGGTGGCATCGCGTACGGCGAAGAGCATGTGTGGTTCGTCGCCTTCCAGGACGCCGATCGAGAGCGATGGTTCGGGACCGATCCGCCAGGCCAGCCGTGAGCCTTCCGGGGGGCGGGCGTTGTCGACGATGCGGATGCCGGCGCTGTCGTGCAGCTGGGTGTCCAACCCGCGTGCTCCCTCGTCCGGCCCGCAGGCCATGAGGCCGAGGGCGATGGCGAGTCCTGGGATGCGGGTCTTCGTTGCGCTTGCCACGGGAGCTACCCGCCGGACCGATCCAGACGCCATACCTGCACCGACTCCACGCCGAACTCCTCGTCCTCCGTCTTGCCTATGATGTAGTCCGCGCCGATCTCGTAGATCTCCAGCTCCTCCGGTGTCTCGACGAAGCCCAGCACCCGTCCTCCGGGGTCGAAGACGGTCCAGAGGACGCCATCCACCTCTTCCCCTGGCGCCTCGTATTCCTCTGCCCACAAGTGGTGCAGCGCATCCGTCATGACCGAGGTGTAGGCCGGGAGGCGCTCGGCGACCGGAACAGATTGGTACTCGCTGCGGGTCTGCGCCCTGAGGTCCACCATCTCGCTCGGAATTCGATCGACCCGTGTCTGGATGTAGGCCTGAAGGTGGGCGTCGGTCGGTGCACGCCGCATGTGGTCCCGGCGGACGATTCGCGCGAGAGTGCCGTCCTGCGCGAACGCCTTGAACTCGTAGCGGTCCGTCGGGCTGATCACGATGAGATCGCCCCACGGTTCCATCGTCAGCGTCCGGCCGAAGGTTGTCGGGTAGTTCGTGTTGCCAACCAGAGTCGTGGGTTCCCGGGCCCCGTGGCTCCCCAGTGACTCGCGAAGATTGCCGTCCGCATCCCAGATCTCAATCACCACGGTTTCGACAAAGGTCGCGTTCTGGCTGACCAGAATCGAGCCGTCGGGCCTGGCCGCCTGAGGGCCCAGATAGTGCGTCGGCAGGTCGGAGACGCTTCTGTCCGAGCGAACGGTGCGCACGAAGCCTCCGGCCGGGTCGAATACCGTCATGGCCGGATCCAACCAGCCCCACACGATCACCGAGTCGTCAGGCAGTGGCTCGAGGTGCATGACGTCTCTGAACTCTCCCGGCCCTTCGCCCTCTCCGCCCCAGGCATCCAGATAGGTGCCCTCCGAGTCGAAGACCCTCAACTCTCTGGTTCCGCGGTTCACCACGACGATTCGCCCGTCGGACAAGACGGTCGCGTCCGTCACGGCGAAGAGCATGTATGGGTCGTCGCCCTCCAGCAGGCCGATGGATACCTCCGGCTGCCGGCCGATCCGCCAGCCCAACCGGGAACCGTCCGGGGGGCGGGAATTCTCGACGATGCGGATGCCGGCGCTGTCGCGCAGCTGGTAGTCCGGTCGGCCATGTGTCCCGGTGTCCACCTGACAGGCGATGGTTGAAGCGACGATGACTGTCGTCAGATTCCGCGTCTGCATTTTCCGTTCTCGCTGTCTACCTGGCTGACCGCTCGAGTATCCATACCTGGACCGACTCCATGCCGAACTCCTCGTCCTCCGTCTTCCCCACGATGTAGTCCGCCCCGACTTCGTAGATCTCCAGCCCTTCAGGCGTTTCCACAAAGCCCAGCACCCATCCTTCGGGATCCAAAACGGTCCAGAGGACGCCCGGTCGTTCTTCCCCGGGGACCGCGTATTCCTCGACCCACAGGTGGTCCAGGGCGTCGGCCATGACGGAGGTGAAGGCCGGGAGGTGCTCGGCCACCGGCAAATCCTCGAGCTCCCCTCTGTACGCCGCCCTGCGCTCCACCATCTCGCGCGGCACGCGGGCTACCTGGGCCTCGATGTGCGCATCGACATGTGCCTGCTCCGGCTCACGCGGCTCATGGCCGAGGCGAACGATGCGGGCCACGGTTCCCTCCTTGGTGTACGCCGTGATTTCGCTGCGGTCGGTGGGGGTGATGACGACCAGATCCCCCCAGGGCGCCATCGCCAGAGTGCGGGTGAATATCACGTTGTAGAGCGTGTTGGCCCGCTCGAGGTAGTAGTTTTCCCAGCCGGGATGACTGCCCAGGGAGCGGCGCGATCCGCCCTCCGCATCGAAGATTGCGATGTCAACCGTGTCGGGGTGGGATGGCTCCCGGGCAAGCAGTATCGAGCCGTCCCGCATCACCCTGTACAGGCCGAGCTCGAACACGGCTCGCAGGCTGACGATGGGAGAATCCTCAAGGCGGATAGTGCGGCCAATGTTCCCGTCGGAGTCGAACACGGTCATCGTCTCGTGCCTCATGTCCCCGGCGACGATCGAGTCTCCCAGCCAGGGGTCGGCCTGAAAGAGATCGATGAACTCGCCCGGTTCCTCGCCTTCTCCTCCCCAGGTTTCCAGGTAGATTCCCATCAGGGTCGAACACCCTGAGCTCGTTCCCGCCCACCACGACGATTCGCCCGTCGAACAGAATGGTCGCGTCCCGGACGGCGAAGAGCATGTACGGGTCCTCGCCCTCCAGTATGCCGATGGAGACGGCGGGTTCGGATCCGAGACGCCAACCCAGCCGGGAACCGTCCAATGGGCTGGAATTCTCGACGATGCGGATGCCGGCGCTGTCTCGCTCCTGGAAGCCGCCCGCCGGCTCGGCGTCCGGCTGGCAGGCGATCATTGCCGGGACGATGACCACGGCCAGGACTCGCGTCTTCATTCCAGGTTGCCCTCGTCCAGCTGGTTGGACCGTTCCAGCGGCCACACCTGTATGGACTCCACACCGGAATCGTCCCGCACCCGCCCCATGATGTAGTCCTTGCCGATCTCGTAGATCTCAAGTCCCGCCGGCGTTTGCACATAGCCTAGCGCGCCCCCTTTCGGGTCGAAGACGGTCCAGAGCGCGGTCCTCTCGTCATCTCCCGGCGTCGCGTATTCCTCGACCCAAAGGTGGTCGAGCGCATCGGACATCACGGTACCGAACGCCGGCAAGTGATCGGCGACCGGTACGGATCGGTGGTGCGCGCGCAGCTCCATCCGGTCTGCTGCGGTCTCGCCGGACGCGTACGCGACCAGTGCCTCGACGTAAGCATCCACCTGGGCGCGGGTCGGTCTGCGCGGCCGGTAGTCGCGGCGGACGATCCGAGCCAGCGTTCCGTCGTTCGCGAAAGCCTTGATCTCGTAGCGGTCGTTCGGACTGACGACGAGCAGGTCACCCCAGGATCCGACCGCCAGCCTGCGGCCGAAGATTGTGGACGGATCCTTGCGGGCTTGCACCAGGAAGTGCCGTTGCATCAACAAGTTGACGGCGTCCCTCACCGGGTGCAGGATGCGACCGAATTCTCCCTCCGAGTCGAGCACCTGCATGCTGCCGCTCCGCCAGCTCCAGGCGACGATGGAATCCCCCGGGAAGGGTTCCACCTGGAAGAGATCGGTGAACTTGCCCCTACCCCATCCGTCCCCTCCCCAGGTCGCCATATGGGTTCCGGTCGGGTCGAAAACCCGGAGTTCGTTCGAACCCCGGTCCGCCACGACGATCCGTCCGTCACGCATGATCATGGCATCGGTTGCGTCCGAGAAACGGGCGGCTCCCTCGCCGTCATCACCTCCGATCGAGACGAGAGGCTGCGGCCCGATTCGCCAACCCAGCCGCGACCCGTCCGGTGGGCGTGCGTTCTCGACGATGCGGACAGTGCCGCTGCCCGTCGGAAGGATACGAATCGGGTGGGTCACGGATGCCGAGACTCCCACGACACCGATCGCCGTCAACACGACCGCGGTGGCGATGGTGCTCGGGTGCGGTCGGTGCGGCTTGAGGATGGACGCGATTCTCCGTTCCAGTCGCGGGCCCGTGTATCGCACCATGGGAAGCGACAGAGCGGACGGACCCGGGGTCAGGCCCCCCGCCGCCACGGCAAGCAGATGCCCCGCGTACTGCGAGGGGCGGGCGCCCAGGGCGAGCACCTTCTCGTCGCAGGCCTCTTCCCGGGCGGATGCGGCGAGCCGGGCGGCCACCCAGGCCAGCGGGTGGAACCAGTAGAGAGCAAGGGCGGCCCGCGACACGAGCTGCCGGAGGGCATCGCGGTGCCGCACATGGATCAATTCGTGCGTCAGCACCGCCTGCCGCCGCTCCGTGGACCACGCTTTCGCCGATGCCGGAAGCAGGATCGCCGGCCTCCGGAAGCCACCGGTCATCGGAGTGTTGGCTTGCGCGCTGAGGTAGAGGGGCACGTCGCCCTGGATGTCGAGTCGCGCGCGGACCCGGGCCGCCGGGCGCAGCCACACCGGGTCATGTACCGGTTGCGCTTGGCGAACGAGCCGGCCGAAGCGAAGCATGCCCACCAGGAGAGAGGCCAGGGCCGTTGCGCAGCCAAGGCCCCAGAGCAGAAACGGCAGTGGAAGCGGGCGGGATGGCGGGGAGGGCTCGGCCGCCCGCATCGCAGCGGGCGTGGGGTTGGTGAACACCCGGGCGGATGGCGGCGGGGGCAGTTCCCTGGTTGGTTCCCGGGCGACCGGACCGGCCGGAGTTGGCATCGACGGCTGAACGTCTGGTGCGCCGGCAGCAGGGGCGGGCAGAAGGGGCACCTCCCAGGCGGGGCCGAAGAGGCTCAGCGCCGGCAACCCGAGCAGCAGCGCGAAGGTCGTCGTCCACAGCAGGTGGCGTACCCTGGCCGGGCGCCTTCGGACCAGCCACGCCAGAGCCAGCGCCACTGCCAGGAGAGCCGTGGCCCTGGCAGCAAGTTCAAGCAGGCCGTGAATATCGGGTATCGCGAACATGTCGGCTCACCGCCCTTGCTCGGACGCCTCATCGATCAGCGCCTTCATGCGCGCCCGCTCGTTGGGGGTGAGTCGGGTGTCTTCCAACTCGAGCAGCGTAGCCACCGCGCCTTCCACCGAGCCGCCGAAGAAGGTTCGCAGGACGTGACGCATGACCGAGCGCCGCGCACGTTGCGCCGGCACCGTGGGCGAATAGACCAGGCGAGGCCCGTCATACTCCCTCGCCAGGTGCCCTTTTTCGACGAGGATCCGCAGCGTCGAACGCACCGCCGAATCGGTGGGAGGCTCCGCCATTCGCTCGCGGATCCGAGCTGCGGTGGCGTTGCCCAGTTCGTGGACGATGTCCAGGACTTCGCGCTCTCGTCTGCTGAGCGGTGGCAGGTCGGTCATGATTCCTTCGCTTGTGTGGCATGGCGGCCAATGATAGTCCCACAACAATAGGGCCCCAATGCTGAAAAATCAACATAATAATGAAATTTCAACATAAGATCAGGATTCACCGCTCCCGTCGTGCGCGCGAATTCATCCAGGCTTCGCTAGATTCAATCAGCCGGGCGTGTCCGCCCGCGGCCTTGCCCGTCCCGTCCACTCCCCACCACCCAACCCGATCCCACGCAATGAAAAAGGCCCTCGGTTTCTTCGCCGGACTCGTCCTTCTCTCCCTGGCCGCCGGCGCGGCCCGCAACGCGATGGTGGGCTGGGGAGGCGGTCACACCGATGTCGGCTTCTGGTGGACGGTCATCGCGAGCTTCCTCACGATCGCGGGGATGGGGGCGCTGGTCGGTACGGTCATCCACACCCGCAGGGCGGGGTAGCCGCCACATGACGCGCCGCCCCGGCAAGATCGTCTGCGTGGGGCGCAACTACGCCCGCCACGCTGCCGAGCTGGGGCACGATGTTCCCAGCGAGCCGCTGATCTTCCTGAAGCCGCCGTCCTCGGTCAGCGGGGCCGGAGAGCCGGTTCGCATGCCGCCTGATGTGGGACGGGTCGACTACGAGGGCGAGATCGGCGTCGTCGTGGGGCGGCGGTGCCGGCGGGTTCCCGAGAGTGCCGCCTGGGACCACCTGAGCGGGGTCGTGGCCGTCAACGACGTGACCGCGCGGGACTTGCAACGCCGTGACAGTCAGTGGACCCGCGCCAAGGGGCTGGATACATTCTGCCCCGTGGGCAATGTGGTCGGCGCCGCCTCGGTCGACCCGTCCGACCTTTCCGTGACCACGCGGGTGGACGGCGAGGTCCGCCAGTACGGGACAACCGCCGAGATGGTGTTTTCGATCCCAAGGCTTGTGAGCTTCATCTCGCACGTCATGACCCTCGAGGAGGGGGACTTGATCGCGACCGGGACGCCGGACGGGGTCGGGCCCGTTTCGCCGGGTGAAACGGTCGAGGTGTCGCTCTCGTGTGGATCATCGGTGCTGAGCCGTGTCGAACGCGGCGCGGCGATCGGTGTATTCACCCATGTACCAACGGGATAGGAGTCCCATGTCGAACCGGACCGAAGACCGGCGGAGCGAGCCCCCGCGGGGGCGCGCGCTTCGTCACGCGGGGCGCCGCGGGATCGTCGCGGGTCTGGTCGTCTCCGGGCTCGCCCACGTCCTGCTGATCGTCCTCTATCCTTTCTTTACGGTTCCCCATCCGCGGGATCTGCCCGTCTTCACGCCGTTGCCGACCCCCGAGTCGGGGGCGATACAGGTCGTGGACATCGTGGAAATCGTCACGCCGGAGGTGGAAGACCCCGACGACCCGGTCGAGATCGAGACTCCCGACGAGACCGAGGTTGCCGTGGAGGTTCCCGACCTCGAGGAGGAACGGCCCGTCCGTTTCCACCGGTATCGCAGTGCGGCGGAGCGTCTGCGGCTGGGCCAGGGGGACCCGCGACTGTGGATTCCGGTCGACCCTTCACGCATGGCCCCCACGCCGGAGCATCTCCTGGAGACGGAGCTGGCGATCGCGATCAGGGACAGCAACGATTCCATCGCCGCGGCGATCGAGGCTGCGATGGCGGCCACCGACTGGACCCGCACCGACGACGAAGGCAAGAGGTGGGGCGTATCGCCGGGCAAGATCCACCTGGGCGACATCACCATCCCGCTTCCCTTCGGCTTCGGCCCTCCGCCCGACTACAGCGGCGACCGTGCGGAGATGGCCTTCCGCATGGCGGACATCAACCGTGCCGCGGGAACGGCCGCAGTGCGACGGTCGTGGAAGGAGCGCCGGGAGGCGATGAAGAAACGGCGGGAGGAGCTCCGGGCCCTGCGGCTGAAGGAGAAGGAGAAGGGCAAGGAGGGGGCGAAGTCCGCGAAGCCGCCGGTGGTCAAACCGGACACCACCTCCAGCCGGCCGGGACGGCGATAGCCAAGCAGCCCGTGTTGCCAAAAACCTTCGACCCCGCTGCCGTCGAAGCGCGCATCCTGCGCATGTGGGAGGAGGGCGGCCATTTCGGCGCGTCCGCGGGCGATGTCGGTACGGGCGGCGATCCGTACGTGATCGTGATCCCCCCGCCCAACGTGACTTCCGTCCTGCACATGGGGCACGGTCTCAACAACACCATCCAGGACGTGCTCATCCGCTGGCGCCGCATGCAGGGCCGGGTGGCGCTGTGGGTTCCCGGCACCGACCACGCCGGGATCGCGACCCAGAACGTCGTGGAGCGGAGGCTCGCGGCAGAGGGGAGAACACGTCACGACCTGGGCCGCGAAGCGTTCGTGGAGCGTGTCTGGGAACACGTCGAGCTGACCGGCGACCGGATCCTGGGCCAGCTGAAGGCGATCGGTTGCAGCTGCGACTGGACGCGCACCCGGTTCACCCTCGACGAGGGCCTGTCCAGGGCCGTGCGGGAGATCTTCGTCCGGCTCTACGAGCGGGAACTCATCTACCGCGGCGAGTACATCATCAACTGGTGTCCGCGCTGCCTCACGGCGCTGTCGAACGAGGAGGCCGAGGGCTCCGAGGCCGACGGGTCGCTCTGGCACATCCGCTATCCGCTCGCGGCCGGGCATGAGGCGGCGGCCGCGGCGGCCCGGGAAGCCGGCGCCACGGCGGTGGACCGTCTCCCTGACGGCCGCTGGTTTCTCACCGTCTCCACCACCCGGCCCGAGACCATGCTGGGCGACACCGGGGTGGCCGTGAACCCCGGCGACCCCCGTTACGGCTCCCTCGTCGGCGCGCACGCCCACCTTCCCCTCACGGGACGCACCATCCCCATCGTCGCCGACCGGCACGTGAGCGCCGAGTTCGGCACGGGGATGGTCAAGGTGACGCCCGCCCACGACCCCAACGATTTCGAGATCGCCGCGCGCACCGGCCTCCAGATCCTCAACGTGATGACCGAGCGCGCGGTGATGAACGAGAACGCGCCCGAAGCGTTCCGGGACCTCGACCGCTTCGACGCGCGCCGCGCGGTGGTGGCGGCCCTCGAAGGTGAAGGACTTCTGGCGGGCCGCGACGACCACGCCCACGCCATCCCCCGCTGCTACCGCTGCGACACGGTGGTCGAACCCAGGCTGAGCGAGCAGTGGTTCGTGCGCATGAAACCGCTGGCCGAACCGGCGCTGGCTGCGTCGCGCGACGGCACCGTCACCTTCGCGCCCGGCCGCTGGACCCGCGTCTACGAGCAGTGGATGGAGAACATCCGCGACTGGTGCATCTCGCGGCAGTTGTGGTGGGGACATCGCATCCCCGTCTGGTACTGCGGCGACTGTGGCGCGGAGATCTGTGCGCGCGAGGACCCGTCGGCCTGCGCCGAATGCGGAAGCGCCGCCCTGGATCAGGACCCCGACGTCCTCGACACCTGGTTCTCGTCGTGGCTGTGGCCGTTTTCGGTCTTCGGTTGGCCGGAAGAGACCGAGGATCTCAGGGCCTTCTACCCCGGACACACCCTCTCGACCGCCCCCGAGATCCTCTTCTTCTGGGTGGCGCGCATGATCATGGCCGGGTACCAGGCGATGGACGACACGCCCTTCACGCGCGTCTACCTGCACGGCACCGTGCGGGACATCCAGGGGCGCAAGATGTCCAAGTCGCTCGGCAACGGGGTTGATCCGCTCGAGGTGGTGGAACTCTACGGGGCCGACGCGCTGCGCTTCACCGTGCTTGCCAGCGCCGGCGTGGGCGCCGACATCCGCCTGGACCACGAGGATCTCGAGTCCGCCTTCGCGCCGGGCCGCAACTTCGTCAACAAGCTGTGGAACGCTGGCCGCTTCGCGCTCATGAGCCTGGGGGACGATCCCATTCGGCCGCTCTCGGAGGTGAAGGACGACCTGACGCTGGAGGACCGGTGGATCCTGTCCCGCCAGCAGCAGGCCATCCGGCGCGTGGACGAGGAGCTCGAGGCCTTCCGCATGCAGGGCGTCGCCGAGGTGTTGCGCGACTTCTTCCGCGGGGAGTTCACCGACTGGTACCTCGAGTCGGTCAAGCACCGGCTGCGTCCGGGCGGTCCCGGGCGAGAGGCCGCGCGCTCGGTTCTGGCCCACGTGCTGGACCGCATCTGCCGCCTGCTTCACCCCATGGTCCCGTTCGTCACCGAGGAGCTGTGGGGACTGCTGCCCGGGAGCGGCGACCGGAGCGGCCCGCTGATCGTGGCCCGCTGGCCCTCGGCGGATCCGGAGTTCGTCGACCCCGGTGCCGAGGACGCGTTCGCGTGGCTGCGCGAGCTGGTCGTGCGGGTGCGCGGCATGCGCAAGGAGTATGGCGTTGCCGAGGGGCGCGAGATCTCGCTGCACCTGACCGCGTGTGCTCACCACGGCCTGCTCGAGGAGTGCGGCGAGATGCTGCGGTGGCTGGCGCGCATCGGGGCGGTCGTGACGGCAACGCCCCCGTCGGACGCGGTCGGTGCCGGTGGCGTCATGCGCGACGGGACCGAGTTGTTCCTGCCGCTGGAAGGGATCATCGACCTGGACCGGGAGCGGGCGCGGGCGGAGCGCGAAATCGGCCGTCTCACGGGACTGCTCAAGGGGATGGAAGCCAAGCTGGCGAACCACAACTTCGTGACCCGCGCGCCCGAGCCGGTGGTCGAACGCGAGCGCGAAAAGTTGGCATCATGTCAACTGCAGTTGACGAAATGGAAAGAGAAATTGACATCGCTGGGAGGTGAGGGGCGGTGAGGCGACTGGCAGGCGGCGTTTTCGGCGGGTTCGTCGTTCTTGGCGCCGCGGAGGCCTGTGCGCGGGCGGATGCGCCAACGGGCGGCCCCGAGGACAGAATGCCGCCCTACGTGATCGAGACGGTCCCCGACACCTTCGCAATCGTCGAGCCCGGCCTGCGCGAGGCGCGGTTCTGCTTCAGCGAGCGGATCAGCGAACGGTCGCGCGACGGGCGCCTGAACGACGCCGTCATCGTCTCGCCCTCGACGGGAGAGATCCGCGTAAAGCACGGCCGGGAGTGCATCACCGTCGAGATGGAGGAAGGGCTCGCCCCGGACCTCGTGTACCGGATCACCGTGCGTCCGGTCATCAACGACATGTTCGCCAACAGCCTGCGGGACGCCTTCGAACTGGTGGTGACCACCGGGGCGGAGATCGTGCCGAACGTGGTGGCGGGGATTGTCGAGGACAGGGTGACGGGCGACGCGACACCGTCGGCGCGCATCGAGGCGCGGTTCCCGCACGGGGACGACACGCTGACCCACTGGAACTTCTCCGACAACGGCGGAGTGTTCTCGCTCCGCTACGTGCCCGCGGGCTCGTGTGAGCTGCGCGCCTGGCAGGACCAGAACCGAAACGGGGAGGTGGACGAGAGCGAACCGCAGTCGTCCTTCACCCCCTGCGACCTGCCCGAACCGCCCGACACGACCCTCGATATCCTCACCCTGATCCAGCCCGACACGAGCGCGCCCCGGCTGACCCGGGTCGAGGTCGAGGACTCGGTCACGCTCAAGATCGAGTTCGACGACTACATCGAGCCGACGATCCCACCCGAAATGATTCGGGGGACGGTCACGGTGGCCGACTGGGAGGACTCGGTGGCGGTGGAGGAGGACAGTGTGGGGGCGAGAGAAGAGGTGGGGGATCCGGGAGAGGTAGTGGAGGCGCGGGAACCGGATGAGGTTGCGGAGGCGGGCGATCCGGATGCCGAGCAGGAGACCCGGGAGGAGCCGGTGCCACCGCCGGAGCCCGGCGAAACGATAGGCATCAGGATCTTCCAGGAGCACGAGTACCAGGTGTGGCTGGCGGCCCGCGAAGATTCCATCACACAGGCAAGGGAGGATTCCATCGCGCGGGCGGCGGCCGAGGCGGCGGAGACGGGTGATTCGGTCGCGCCCGGGGAGGAGGCCGGCGAAGTGCCTCAACCCGTCGAGCAGGCGCCGTTGCCTGATCCGGCACCCGAAACGGGGGAGGATGTGGGAGAAGATCCCGACAGTGTTGCCGGACGGGCGATTCCCACCACGCTGTCGGGACTCAGGCTCCCGTCACGCACCCTCGTGGGGGTTCTGGAAGAGGCGCTGTTTCCGGACATTCCGTACGAAGTGGTGGTCGAAGGGCTGACGAACATTGCGGGGGCTGCTGGAGGGGGCGGTGTGGACACCCTGATCTGGGAGCCGCCGCCACCGGAGGAAGAGGTGGTCGCGGAGGGGGAGGAGGGTGCCGAAGCGGGTGACTCCGTCCAGATCGATACCACGGAGGTCTCCGACAGCGTTCAGGCGGTTGACACTACCACGCCCCCTCCCGACACCACCACCCCACCCGACACCAACCGGGTCGTTCGCGACGCCCCCACCGCCCGTCCCACACCCCCCCCGCCCGCCACCCTCTCGGTCCCGGTGTCCACCCGAGGCACGCCCGTCGCCGCGCGCCCCCCCACCCCCTTCCGCCGCCGCCAAGCCCTGGCCCGTGGAAAAAGTCCCCCCGGCATTCGAACGGCGATGCATCCGGCCTGGATGTCTTGCCTCACCCGGTGACACCGGATGGCCGCGCACCGTGATCACCGCCGGGCGATCCCGGGCGTCGACCGCCTGCTCGCGCGCCCCTGGTGCCGCCTGCTCACCGGGTCGCACGGCCGCGAGTGGGTCACCGACCGTCTTCGCGCGGTGCTGGACGAGGTCCGGGCGGGCCGGCTCCCGCTCCCCCCGTCCGACGACGGCTTCGCCCACCTTCTGCAGCACGAGATCGCGCGCGCCGAGACCCCCTCTCTCCAGCCCGCGGTCAACGCCACCGGGGTGATCCTGCACACCAACCTCGGCCGCGCCCCCCTGGCGGCCGAAGCCCGCGAGGCGATGGCGCGGGCGGCCGGGTATGGCAACGTCGAATTCGACCTGGACACCGGTGGGCGCGGTTCGCGCTACGTGCACTGCGCAGACCTGGTGAGCGAGCTGACCGGCGCCGAGGCCGCCCTGGTGGTCAACAACTGCGCGGGAGCGGTGGCCCTTGCGCTGACGGCGTTCGCGGCAGGGAAGGGGGTGGCGGTGTCGCACGGCGAGCTCGTCGAGATCGGCGGCGGCTTCCGGATTCCCGAGGTGGTGGAAGCGGCGGGTGCGCGTCTGATTACCGTCGGCACGACCAACCGAACCCGGCTTGCCGACTACACGCGCGCCATCAAGGCCGGGGAGGTGGCCGTGATCCTGAAGGTGCACCGCTCGAACTTCTCGATGACGGGGTTCACCGAGGAGACGGGCCTGGACGAACTGGTCGCGCTCGGAGCCGAGACCGGCGTCCCGGTCATACACGACCTGGGATCGGGGCTGCTGGCCGACAGTGCCGCGCTGGGGCTGCCGGAGGAGCCCGGGCCCGCAATGAGCGTCGCGGCCGGGGTGGATCTTGTCGCCTTCTCGGGGGACAAGCTGCTGGGTGGGCCACAGGCGGGGATCCTCGCCGGGACGAGCGCCGGGGTGACCCGGGCCAAGGCGCACCCGCTGTGCCGGGCGCTCCGGTGCGACAAGGTGACGCTGGCCGGGCTCGAGGCGACGCTGGCGCTGTACCGGGATCCCGGCCGGGCGATGAGGCGGATTCCGGTGCTGCGCATGATTGGTGCGCCGGTGGAGGAGCTGGAGGGCCGGGCGGAGGCGTTGCTGGAGAGGGTGGCCGCGCAGAGGACAGACCGTGGGGTGGGTCCGCTGGCCGCCGAGGTGTCGCGGGGGCGGTCGGTGGTGGGCGGGGGGACCTTTCCCGACGCGCGGCTGGCCACGGCCGTGATCGAGATCGACGCCGGGGAGGCGGCGGAGCGGTGGATGGCCGCCCTGCGCGCCCACGATCCCCCGGTCGTCGCGCGCAGCCGGCAGGGCCGTGTCCTGCTCGACCTCCGCACGATCGCGCCGGGTGAGGAGGGGGCGGTGGCGGCGGTGCTGGCCTCGCTGGAGGGGGGCGCGGCGTCGGAGTGCGCCTCGCCGGAAGAGCTTGGGGCGTCGCAGCGCGCCTCGTCCGGGGAGCCTGCGCCATCGGAGCGCGCCTCGCCCGAAACGGCGGGCGGAGAGGCGGTGTGAAGGACTCGCCGTCCCCGCGCCGGGCCGTCTTCGCGGACCGGGACGGCACCATCATCGAGGACCATCGCTACATCGCCGATCCGGCTCGGGTCGCCCTCATCCCCGGCGCGACCGACGCGCTGCTGCACCTGCGCGCGATGGGGTTCGCACTCGTGATCGTCACCAACCAGTCGGGGATCGGGCGAGGGCTCTACACCCTGGGAGACTACCGTCGCGTGGCCGCCGAGGTGGAGCGGCAGCTGGCCCGTGACGGCGTGATCATGGACGGCACGTACTTCTGTCCCGACGGCCCCGGCGGCGACCCCGAGACGACCTGCCGCAAGCCGAGCCTGGTCATGTACCGCCGCGCCGCCGTGGATCTGGGGCTTGAGACGGCGGGCTCATACTACATCGGGGACAAGACGAGCGACGTCCTGCCCGCGCGGGCCCTCGGCGGCACGGGGATCCTCGTTCGCACCGGGCACGGCGCCGCGGAGGAGGGCCGGGTCGAGGAAGGCGTCCGGGTGGTCGACAACCTCGCGGCGGCGGTCGCGTTGATCGAGCGGCTGGAGCGTGGTGCCGGTCGCACGCCCGTCGCCGGTCGTGGCTGACCGGAGGGGCCGTTCCCGTTCGTCCGACCTCCTGGCACCCCTGGCACCCCGATTCGTTGACCCCCTCCCCGGCCCTGAATAGCTTTCTGGAAGCGGGCGGGAGCGTTGCAGGCGACTGCTGCCGTTCGTCCCCAAATCAAGCTGACGACGAAGAAGTGCGAGATAGAAGAGAATGGACCTGACCCTTACGCCCAACGCGGTGAAGATGGTGCAGGGATTCCTCGAGGAGCACGGGGACACGCCGGACGCGGGACTCCGGGTGGCCGTGCTTCCGGGTGGCTGCTCCGGCTTCCAGTACGGAGTGGACATCGACCAGGGCCCCGAGGGCGACGACGAGATCCTCGATCGGTACGGATTCCGGATCTTCGTGGACCCCTTCAGCGCACAGTACCTGGAGGGCATCGAGATCGACTATGTGTCGTCGCTCATGGGCTCCGGCTTCGCCTTCAAGAACCCGCAGGCCACCGGCGGCTGTGGCTGCGGGAGTTCGTTCACGGTATAGCGGCTCCTGGAGATCCTGACCTTCACCGGCGGCCCGTTCGTTCAGAACACGCTGCTGGTCGTCTGCGCCGACGGACGCACCGCGCTCCTGATCGACCCGGGTGCCGCCACGCCCGAGGCGCTGGCCGAGGTCCGCGCCCGGAAGCTCGAAGTCGCGGCGATCCTTCTCACGCATGCCCACCTTGACCACATCGAGGGCGTGGCAGAGGCCAAACGCGAAACCGGCGCCCCGATTTACCTGCATCCGCTCGATCAACCCCTCTACGACAGCGTGCCCGCCCAGGCGGCCGCCTTCGGGGTGCCGTGGGAAGAGCAGCCACCACCCGAGGTGGACCTCGTTCCCGGCAGGAACCTCACCTTCGGCGGGTCGGAGTTCGAGGTCGTCTTCACGCCCGGCCACGCGCCGGGACACGTCATGTTCGTCTCAACCTCGGAGCCGGTCGCGATCACGGGCGACGTGGTCTTCGCCGGATCGATCGGGAGGACCGATCTTCCCTTCGGGGACTACCGGGTCCTCATGGAGTCGATCCGCAACGAGGTACTCAACCTGCCGGACGAGACGGTGCTCTACCCCGGCCACGGACCCGAGACCACGGTCGGGCACGAACGCATCACCAACCCGTTTCTGATCCCCGTGTACGGCGGCGAGTTGGTGTGAGCGGAGCGTGACGGTCCCGTTCGCCGTGCTCGCTTCGGGGTCCGGGACCAACATGCAGGCGCTGCTGGACCACGAGGAGCACGGGGCGGCCTACCGGATCGAAGTCCTGGTCGTGGACCGGCCCTGTGTTGCCGAGCAGCGGGCGCGGGCGAAGGGGAGGGCGGTGTACCGGGTGGATTTCGGCAGCCGGTTCGCGGGGGATGAGGTGGTCGAACTCCTCAGGCGACACGGAACACGCGGCGTCCTGCTGGCCGGGTTCCTCAAGCTCCTGCCGTCCGAGGTCTGCCGTGCCTGGCCGGGCCGCATCCTCAACATCCATCCGGCCCTGTTGCCCGCCTTCGGGGGGAAGGGGATGTATGGCCACCACGTTCACGAGGCCGTCCTGGGCTCCGGCGCGACGGTGTCGGGTCCCACGATCCACTTCGTGAACGAGCGCTACGACGAAGGGCGGATCCTCGCGCAGTGGCCGGTGCCGGTCGAGCCGGGCGATACGGCCGAGAGCCTGGCCGAGCGGGTGCTGGAGGTTGAGCACGTGCTCTATCCGGCGGCCGCCGACGCGTTGGCGCGGGGAGACTTCGCCGCACCCACCTTTCGCTGGCCCGGCACGGGTGTCCCGGCGGGCCATGACCTGAGGCAATCGATCGAGTCAGCCTTTGGAGAGGCCGGTGAATAGCCGCAGAGCGCTTCTGAGCGTGTGGGACAAGACGGGGATCGTGGAGTTCGGCCGGGCGCTGGCGGATGGGGGATGGGAGGTGCTGTCGACCGGCGGGACGGCGCGTGCGCTCCGGGAAGCGGGCGTCCCGGTGACGGATGTGTCCCAGGTGACCGGTCATCCCGAGATGATGGACGGCCGCGTGAAGACGCTGCACCCCGCCGTGCACGCGGGGCTGCTGGCGCGCCGCGACCGCCCCGGCGACATGGAGGCGCTGGCGGCCCAGGGATACGGCCTGATCGACCTGGTCGCGGTGAACCTGTATCCGTTCCGCGAGACGGTGGCCGACCCGGATGTGACCCTCGGCGTGGCCATGGAGAACGTCGACATCGGTGGCCCGACGATGATCCGCGCCGCCGCGAAGAACCACCGGGACGTGTGGGTGGTTGTCGATCCACGCGACTACGGCGCGGTGCTGGAAGCCGTGACAGGGGAGCGGCAGGGGGGGCTGGAGGGGCAAGAGGCGGGCTCCATCGCCTTGCGAAAAAAGCTGGCAGCGAAGGTGTTCCGGGAGATTTCGGCGTATGACGCGGCCGTGGCGGAATACCTGGACGGGGAGGGGGGAGGGGAACTCTTGGGCGAGGCCGTCACGCTGTCTCTGGGAAGGCGGGGGGGGTTGCTGAGGTACGGGGAGAATCCGGGCCAGAGCGCGGCATTCTACGTTGAGGCCGACAGTGGCGATGGTATAGCGATACTTGATCAGATACATGGCAAAGCGTTGTCATACAACAATATTCTTGATTTGGACGGAGCGCTTTCGAGCCTGGCGCCGTTCGCGTTTGCACCCGATCCGGCGATTTGCATCGTCAAGCACACGACGCCGTGCGGGGTGGCGGTGCGGGACTCGCTGGCGGCGGCCTTCGAGCGGGCGCGGCTGACGGATCCGGTGTCGGCGTTCGGGGGCGTGATCGCGGCGAACCGGGAGGTGGACGAGGAGACGGCGGCCGGGATCGGGTCGATGTTCGTGGAATGTGTTGTGGCACCGGGGTTTACGGCGGGCGCGCTGGAGGTGCTGACGGCGAAGAAGGGGATCCGCTTGCTTGCGATGCCGGGTGAGGGGACGGTGGGGGGGACGGCCGACGGGCATCCGCGTGAACCGGTGCGCGCGGAGTGGTGGGTGTCGGCGGATGAGGCGCTGCGGAGTGCAGCGAGATTCCTGGCGCGGGCGGGGGGACACGGCGAGGCGCGGTCGTTCCGGTCGGTGTATGGGGGCGTGCTGTCTCAGTCGTTGCCGGATCCGCCGTTTTACGCGGTGGAGGATTCGGGGTGGAGGGTTGTGACGGAGCGGCAGCCGACGGAGGCGGAGGAGGCGGATCTTTCGTTCGCGTGGGCCGCGGTGGCTGGGGTCAAGTCGAATGCCATTCTGCTGGCGAAGGACCGGGCCACGGTGGGGATCGGTGCGGGGCAGATGAGCCGGGTGGATTCGTCGAAGCTGGCGGTGCGGAAGGCGGGGGAAGCGGGGCTGGGGGCTGATCTGGAAGGGTGCGTGCTGGCGTCGGATGCGTTCTTCCCATTCCGGGACGGGGTGGATGCGGCGGCGGAAGCGGGTGCGGCTGCGATCATCCAGCCGGGGGGATCGATCCGCGATGAAGAGGTGATCGCGGCGGCCGACGAGCATGGGATTGCAATGGTGTTTACGGGGCGGAGGCTGTTCCGGCACTGAGGGGGGGGTGGGGCCGAGCTGGATTCGGGTAGGGACGATGAATCGGCGGTGAATCGGATGATCAGCCAGCCAAATGTAATGTAAACATTACAAAATGTGATTTGTAGTTTACTCTCTTACGTCCAAGAAGAGTGTGCTCAGGGTCAGGGGGGGAGCGAAGTCGTGCGCTACGTCGCCTTGAAGGGGATTGCGTGGTGGAGCGATCTTACAGGGAACAGGAGGGGTGGCAGAGCGGTTCAATGCACCGGTCTTGAAAACCGGCGTCCGAAAGGACTCGTGGGTTCGAATCCCACCCCCTCCGTTGAGCGTCAGCGATCGGAGGGGAGGGGATTCGGACGGCGTCGAGCCGGAGGGGGTCGCGCTGCCAAGCGCGAGCGCCGGAGACGGTTGAGGACGGCGCCAGCCGCCCGGAGGCCAATCCCACCCCCTCCGTGAAGGGACGGCGATGGGGAGAGGGGACAATAGGCTCAATGGCAACGGGCGGTTCGCGCGCTGGCTATTCGTCGGATGGGGGTGATGGGGTGGGGGGTGGTGGCGGAGGCGAAGGCGGAGGGTTTTTCCGCGGGGGCCACCCGCCACCGCGTCGTTCCGGGATCCCTACTTCCTCTCTAGACGGCGGGGAGGGCGTATCGGGGATCGTTCTGCCTCGCGATTTGATTCTGCTTCTGGGCCTCCCAGTACTCATCCGCCTGCTTCTCCGTTGAATCTCGCAATTTCTCGTTCATCCTCCCAGAAGACATCAGAGAGGTTATCTCGTTCATTCTCCCGGACAGTCTCTTCCATTGTTCCCGAACCTCATCTGACGGAAGATGGTCGACCTGCTGCCACAGTTGCCGCCACTCTACCATGAGATCCCCAAGGCGTTTTTCGCAGTACGTTGCGGAGGTCACAACACCGCTGACACGATAGACCAGCGGCAAGACGCTAGTCGCCACAGCTATCCCGATTGCCACTGAGGTCCATGACGCCCCTACGCCAAGGAGCGAGACGACCAAGCCAACCGTGGCGAATAGCGATGTCGCGACGGTCATCGCTTTTTCGCGCCATGCCAGCTTGCCTGCCAGTTCCCCGTAATACCGCACCAGGCCGTCGGTGTGGACCATGTCGTTCCAGACATCCGTCCGCAATTCGCTGTCCATGGGTCCTTCCTCCGTCTGGGCGGGCTCCCTCCCATCTCTCACTACCCGACTTCGCCCCGCATCGTTTCCTCTTAGAACGGTACACCATCTGTGGGACGCCAGGCAATCTCTCTCGGATTGGCTCGGGCCAGCCGCCCAAGCCTTGGTGAGAATCGCCTAGACTAGTTCCTGTCCGTTTTCTCGCCCTGGAGAGGCCCTGTTGGGGGGTCATGGGCGA